>DATFRP010000042.1:0-47821 GCA_035263125.1 Vicinamibacterales bacterium | reverse complement strand
CATAACGCGCAATCGCCATGCGGATGACTTCGGCTTCGACATCTTCGAGCCTGCGCATGTGGCCCGCCGTATCGACAAGCGATATCGCGTAGGGCGACGTGGCTTGCACCGGTGCTGCCTGAGCCGGTTTTGAACCCGGCTGAACTGGCATGACAGTGGCGGCAACCGGCTTGCGTTCGCGCGGGGTCAATCCCATCGCGCTTGCGATCTGTGGGAAGTCGATCACATCCAGCGTATCGGCATCGCAGAGCACGACGGCGCGGAACACGGTGTTTTCGAGCTGACGGACATTGCCTGGCCAGGAATAGGAATCGAGCAGTTCCAGGGCTTCGGGCGTGAAGCCCGAGACCTGCTTGCTCTCCTCGGCGGAGAAGCGCGAGACGAAATACTGCGCAAGGGCCGGCACGTCCTCGCGCCGTTCGCGCAGCGGTGGCACGAACACGGGGAACACGTTCAGGCGGTAGTAGAGATCTTCGCGGAAGGTCGCGTCGGCGATCGCTTTCTCCATGTCCTTGTTGGTGGCCGCGATCAGCCGCACGTTGACCTTGACCGTCTCCGTGCCACCGAGCCGCTCGAACTCGCGCTCCTGCAGCACCCGCAGCAGTTTCACCTGGGTGCCGGGATTGATGTCGCCGATCTCGTCGAGAAACAGGGTGCCGCCTTCGGCCATCTCGAAGCGGCCCTTCTTGCGCGTGTTCGCGCCGGTGAACGCGCCTTTCTCGTAGCCGAAGAGCTCCGACTCGATGAGCGTTTCCGGCAGCGCGGCGCAGCTCACTTTGACGAACGGCTTCTTGGCGCGGAGCGAGTTGTAGTGAATCGCGTGCGCGATCAGCTCCTTGCCGGTTCCTGATTCGCCGCGGATCAGCACGGTCGTATTGGTCTGCGCGACCTGCGCCACCTGCTCGTACATCTGGCGCGTCGGGCCGCTCGTACCGATGATGTTCGAGAAGTCGTAGCGTTCCCTCAATTCCTGCCGCAGGTGCGTGTTCTCGTCGAGCAGACGCCGCCGTTCTTCCTCGACCATCCGTTGCACGTTGAGCGCCTGCGCGATCATCGAGCTCACGACGCCGAAGAATTTGACGCTGCTGTCGTAGTCGCGCTCGGGCTTGAACCGGAGATCGACCGAGAGCGCGCCGACGGCGGTGCGGTTCAGGACGATCGGGACGCAGATGAAGCTCAGCTCCTGCTTCGGGTTCTCCGGCCGTCGCGGCGCGAGGTTGAGGAACGCCGGTTCGCGGCTGACGCGTGGCACCACGATCGGCTTGCCGCTTTCGACGACTTTGCCCGTGATGCCTTCGCCGAGCTTGATGCGGATGGTGCGCGCGCGATCCTCGAACCCTTCGACGGCTTCGACGTGCAGCTCGCCGTCGCGGAGGAGCGTAATCATCCCGCGTATCACGCTGTGATGGCGCAACAGCGTGGCCAGCACGCGCTGCAACGCGGACTTCAGATTGAGTGTGCCCGAGAGCGCCTGACTCACTTCCAGCAGCGTCGACAGACGGCGCGCATCGCGGGCGGCGGCGGTGGCATCGGGTCCAGGCTTGGCGGCAGGCATAACAGGTCTCCTACATTTCTGCGCGGTGATGCAGCAGTCGAACGCAAAGCTGTCGTCGCTCGGAGCGTGGAGCAACGCATCGACCCGCGAGCACGTCCTGGGGCCTGCGGCTGGAAGGCGCTCTCCTCAGGCGGGGCGCCATCCCGATCATGACCTTTTTGTAGTAACGGAAAAGTCACACCACGAATCTGTGGCCTTTTCCCCGTTGAGCAGCAAGGCCATTCTACCGGATTTCCACCGAAAAGCGATCGGTTCTGCGCCGGACCTCGACCGGCGCCGGGTGGCGCGCGCCTTGCCATTGTCGGGCGCATGACACGTTTCCTACGGTTTACCTGTGCGTTGTGGCTCCTTCTCGTCGCGACCCCGTCGATCGCGAACGCTGCGGATCCGTCCGTGGATGGCCTCGGTGGCCGCATCCGGACGACCGATGATCGACTGCGCCGGTTGCTCGAACGGGGCACGCGCTCGTCGCCGACCTTCCGTGCCCTCGTCCATCGCCTGCTCGACTCTGACGTGGTCGTGTATCTGTGGTGTGACAACTCCGACGCGGCGCACACCGACGGCCGATTGACCTTCGTCTCGTCGGTCGGCGGATTGCGTTACCTCGTCGTGCGCCTCTCGCACCTGCACTCGCGCGAACGACAGATCGCGATCATGGCTCACGAGCTCCGCCACGCCATCGAGATCGCCGACGCTCCGGAGGTCGTCGACAGCGAATCGATGGCACGCGAGTATCAGCGGATCGGTTTTGCCAGCAGCCCGCCGATCGCCGAGCGGCTCACGTTCGACAGCCGGGCTGCGATCGACGCGGGGGTACAAGTACTGCGAGAGCTCACGGAGACCGACGCGTATTGAACGCCGGGAAGAACAGGCCCGGCCTACAGTGCTGCTAAGCGGTTTCGTGACGGTGTCGGCCGGGCCTGTCTTGTCGGCCCGGCGCTAAAGAATGTAGCGAGACAGATCCTCGTTCTTCACAATATCCGCGAGCATGCGATCAACGTAGGCTTCATCGATCGTCACGTCGGTCTGTCCGAGATCGGGCGCGTCGAACGAGAGCTCGTCGAGCAGTCGTTCCATCACCGTGTGGAGGCGGCGCGCACCGATGTTTTCGGTGGCGTCGTTGACCCGCGCGGCGAAGTCGGCCAGGCGCTGCACCGCACCGGGCGTGAACGTGATGGTGACCTGTTCGGTCGCGAGCAGCGCCTCGTACTGTTTCACGAGCGCGTTGCGCGGCTCGGTGAGAATGCGGACGAAGTCGTCGCGCGTGAGCGGCTCGAGCTCCACGCGGATCGGAAACCGACCCTGCAGCTCCGGGATCAGATCCGACGGCTTCGAGACGTGGAACGCGCCGGCAGCGATGAAGAGGATGTGGTCGGTCTTCACCATCCCGTGTTTGGTGTTGACCGTCGTCCCTTCGACGATCGGCAGGATGTCGCGCTGCACACCTTCGCGGCTGACATCGGGGCCGTGACCGCCCCCACCGTCGCGACTCGCAATCTTGTCGATCTCGTCGACGAAGATGATGCCTGCCTGCTCGACACGCTGCACGGCCGTGCGGCTGATCGATTCCATGTCGAGGAGCTTCGACTGCTCCTCGGCGGCGAGCTGCTCCAGCGCCTCGGGCACTTTCAGGCGGCGGGTCTTCGAACGGCCGCCGCCCAGCAGGTTGCCCATCATGTCCTTGAGGTTGACGCCGATCTCTTCGACCGACGTCCCCGCGATCACTTCGAACGACGGCATCGTCGGCGGCGGCGCCTCGAGCTCCACCGTGCGTTCGTTGAGCCGTCCCTCGCGAAGCTGCTCGCGCATGCGCTCGCGCGTGCGTCCGGCCTGTTCACGTACCGTGGTTTGATCTTCGCCGGGCATCGGCGGGCGAGCCGGCGGCAATAACAGATCGAGCAGGCGTTCTTCGGCCGCGGACGAGGCCTTGTCCTTGACCTCTTCACCCTTCTCGGCCCGTACCATATCGACCGCGATCTCGACGAGATCGCGCACCATCGATTCGACATCGCGCCCGACGTAGCCGACCTCGGTGAACTTCGACGCTTCGACTTTGATGAAGGGCGAGTGCGCGAGCCGCGCCAGACGCCGAGCGATCTCGGTCTTGCCGACACCGGTCGGCCCGATCATCAGAATGTTCTTCGGCGTGACTTCGTCGGCCATCTCCGACGAGAGCCGCTGACGACGGAGGCGATTGCGGAGCGCGATCGCGACGGCGCGTTTGGCCTTGGCCTGACCGATGACGTATTTGTCCAGCTCCGCGACGATTTCGCGCGGCGTCAGGGAGCCCACGGCCGTCGTCGTACGCTCAGGAAGAAAGATGGCCATATGTCACGTACGAACACGGAGAGATTCCGACACCGTGCCTCCGGAGATTCGTGGTTGAGGAGGCTGCTACAACTCCTCGATTGTGAGATTCGCGTTCGTATAAATGCAAATGTCTGCTGCGATGCGCAGGCTCTCTTCCGCGATCTGACGCGCATTGAGCGAACTGTGCCGCACCAGCGCACGCGCCGATGCCATCGCATAGCTGCCCCCGGATCCAACGGCCACAATGCCATCGTCGGGTTCGATCAGATCGCCGGTGCCCGACAGCACGAACGTCGACTTGCGATCGGCAACAACCAGCATCGCTTCGAGCCGTCGCAACAAACGATCCGTTCGCCAGTCGCGCGCCAACTCCACCGATGCTCGCTCGAGGTTGCCGCGGAACTGCTCGAGCTTGGACTCGAAGCGGGAGAAAAGTGCGAACGAATCTGCTGCCGACCCTGCGAATCCGGCCAGGATGGTTTCGTTGTAGAGGCGTCTGATCTTTCGAGCCTTCTGTTTGAGGACGGTGCTGCCCAACGTCACCTGCCCATCGCCCGCCAGGACCGTTCGATCCTGATGGCGCACTGCCAAAATCGTCGTCGCCTCGATCACAGGGCCCAATATATTCGAAAGGAATCAGGAATCTCGTCCTGAGTCCTCCTCCTGCCCTCGGGAGAGGACGAACTGACGAGCTTCGGGTCACTGGAGCGCCATAGTTTTGGAGGAAAACGACGGGTCGAGTTGGCAACGGTGTTGCTCAGGTGATCGGTATGCGTAAACACACTCTTCTAGTCGCAATGGCGTTGCTACTTTCGGCCACCCTGGTCACCGCGGCAGAAGGGGACCAGCGTCAGCGCTCGCCTGGGCACGGGAACGGCGGTGGTCAAAAGAGCGGTGACTCGGGATCGCGATCGGCGTCTCCTCGTGAGAATCGAGGCAGTGGCGATAACGGCGATCGCGGAAATCATGGAGCCCGTCAGAATGGCGGCGGCCGCCAGGAAGTCCGGTCAGCACCGGCTCCAGAGAGCCCGCGGAATGAACGGCGCGCCCAGTCACGATCGCCCGAACCGCGCCCCGATGCGAGAGTCGAGTCGCGTCCGCAGGGCGGGTCGCGCCCGCAGGTCGAGTCGCGCCCGCAGGCCGCGACCGAACCACGCTCCGGTAACGCGGTGCGGAGATGGCCCAATCGGACCGACGTGACGCCTCGCGATGGTGGCAACAACGATGGTCGTCGCGATGGCGGCAACAACGCCGGTCGTCGCGATGGTGGCAACATCGCTGGTCGTCGCGATGGTGGCAATAACGCTGATCGTGTGGTGGGCGATCGAAACAACGGTGGACGCGTCGATAGCCGCAGCTACAACGATGGCCGCTACACCGGCCGCACCGCGGTTCCGCGAACAGGGCCGCGGCAGAACGGCAAGGCCTATCGAGCCTATACGTATACGCCGCGGTACTACTATTCGCCGCGGTACTACTCGTATCGGCCGTTCTACTACTACCGGCCGGCGTACTCTACGGCGTTCGCGTTCGGCTTCGGTCCGCGCGGGCGTGGGTACTTCTACTTCGACTCGTTCTACAACGCGTACGTGTTCTACCCGACCACGATCGTCCGGTACGGGTACTACGGGAACTACGGCTATCCAGTCGGCGAGCTGCGACTCGATATCCAGCCGACCGACGCGCAGGTCTACATCGACGGTGCCTATGCCGGCCTGGTCGACGACTTCGACGGCGTGTTCCAGTCGCTGAGACTCGAGGCGGGCCAGTATCACGTCGAGATCGTGCTGCCCGGATTCGAGACGCTCGCAGTCGACGTTCAGATCCGGCCGGGCGAGAAGACCACATACCGAGGCGACCTGCTGCCCGAGGCCTGAACGTGGAACCGGAACCGGAACTGCTGAACACCGAACCGCACGAGTTGAGTGTTCAGCAGTTCCGCGTTCAGGCGTGCGTCTGCGGCTTTCGCCTGAAGAACAGATACAAGGGAATTCCCGCCAGGATGATCAACGTGCCGATCCCCGCGATACGGGGATCTGAATAGAACGCGTCGAGCACAATCGCCAGACTGACAATCACGAAAACCGCCGGCGTGAGCGGGTAGCCAAGTGCTTTGAACGGCCGGGGCGCACCCGGCTCGCGTGCGCGCAGTACGAATACGGCGGCGACCGCAGCACCTGCGAACAAGGTGATCGCAAAGCCGACGTAGTTGGCAATCGCATCCAGGCTGCCAATCAGAATCAGCACGATCGCAAACCCCGCCTGCGCGATGATCGAGACGGCCGGCGTCTTGTACTTCGGGTGAATGCGGGCTGCGCTCTTGAAGAAGGCGTTGTCGCGCGCCATCGCGAAGTAGACACGCGGACCGGCAAACGTCCAGGCGTTGATGCCAGCCGCCAGGCTCACGATCGCGACCACCGCCATGATGTTGCCCGCGCGGATGCCCAGCAGCCGATCGGCAACGACGTCCAGCACGCTTCCTTGCACACGTGCGAGTTCGCCGATCGGAATGACATACAGATACAGCACGTTGATGAGCATGTAGATCGCCGTCACGACGACCGTTCCAAGCAACAGTGCCCTCGGCACGTTGCGCCCCGGGTCGCGGATCTCCTCGGCCATGTAGGCCGCGGCGTTCCAACCCGAATACGTGAACATGACCGGAATGAACGCGAAGAGCCATCCGGTCATCGTCACGGATCCGACTGATTGCGTCAGATTCGATGCGGTACCTGTTCCTGCGGTCAGTCCGAACGCGATGAAGACGACGAAGGCCGTGATTTTGAGCGTGGTCAGAATGTTGCTCGCGACGCGTCCGGGTCCAACTCCACGCACGTGGATGAACGCTGCCGCAACGATTGCCGCACAGGCCGCGAGCGTGTGTCTGGAAAACGTGAACACAATCGGGGTGAGCGGCACCGGCACCGTGAGGAACGGGTTGTCGTTGGCAATCCCCGGGATGAAGCGATCGAGCGTCGTAATGAGGAATACGGCGCTGGCTGCCATCGCGCCGCTGAACCCGGCGACGAACGAGGTCCACCCCGTGAGGAAGCCCGCGAGCCCACCATACGCCTCGCGCAGATACACGTACTCGCCGCCCGCTTTTGGCCGGAGCGCAGCGAGCTCGGCATAGGCCATCGCTCCCATGAAGGCCAGCACTCCGCCGCCGAGCCAGGCGAGCAGAAACCAGGATGCATCAGGAACTGCAGTCGCAACCGCCGGCGATCGGAACAGAATGCCGCCGCCGATGACGTTGGCAACGATGATGGCCGCCGCGTCGTAAGGACCGAGGCGGCGTTCGAGAACGGGTGTGGTGGTGGTCGTAGTCGACACGACCGGGATTATCGATGCACAGGGCTCAATGCACAATGCTCAACTCGTCGAGGCTCAACTCGTCGAGGCTCAACTCGTCGAGCATCGACTTTGGGCGTTGGGCTGGACTTTTCGAGTGCTGCCTACTCGGTGAGCAGCTGCCGATCGATTTGAAATTCGCCGAGCTTCACCCACGTGCGCGAGCCGTGCTTGCCGAAGATCTGCACCCGCGCGTCGACGAACTGGCTGTGCTGGAGCATCTTCAGCCGGCCCTCGATGCTCGTGTACCCGCGATCACCCCGCAGCACGAGCTCCTGTCCCGTTGCTCCCGGAGCGAGGCCGTCAGGGCCGATGCCGCGGACGAACGGTGCGGACCAGGCCTTGTCGTCGCCGTTCTGCCTGAACACCGCGTTGATCTGCACGCGCGAGATGGACTCGCCCGACACGTTCTTCAGCCTGAGCGTGATGCTGGGCACGATCTTGTTCATGCCGTCGACGATGCCCACGTCGTACCAGCCGGTGTGAACATCTGTGATGGTCAGATCCTTCTCGACCCGGCGGGACTGGCATCCGGTCAGCAGCACGACCCCGAGGACGCACGCAGCAAGTCGCCGCATCATCAGGGAATTGTACACAGTCACATCAGATTAGACACCGGTGGGGCTGAGCGGTTCCGAAACGTCAAAACGCACAACTCAGTGAGTGAACGGAGGTGACGGAGGAAACGGATGAACCGTTCCTCCGTCCGACTCCGTTCTCTTACAGTGATCAATATTCCCGGACTTCGACCTTCTTGCGGACGTCGTCAATCGTGATCCGTCCGGCTCGATACGCAGCAAGGTCGCCGCCCTTCACGCGGAAGATCACCGTGCTGAAGTCGGCCTTGTCGCCAGGAATGAGCGGATCGTGCGGCACGTTGTCGCGCGCGGCGATCGTGAGCCACTCATCGGCACCGAGCGACAGCGGCAGACTGTTTTCGATCATCGCGTCGATGAGCGCCGATTTCACTTCCTGGGTGTAGCGCACCTCGGGATCATCGATCGTCTGAGTCGCCGGGTCACGCTGCTGCGCCGCGACGACCGCATCCGGTCCCGGACTGGTCGCAGCGAACACGTTGGACCCCGATTGATCGCGACGGACGACCTGAAGGATCTGCTCACGCAACCGCGGATCGAGATCGACCATCAAGGGCCGCAGGTCATCGATCACCCGATTCGTGCTGTCGCGATACAACATGCGCAGCGGCCACGTGACCGGCAGCCGCAACGCCGGAACTTCCACATCGAAGAAGACGCCGTAGCCATCGAGCCGGAAGCCACGCGCCTCAGGAAGACCGGTGAGCATTGGAAGCTCGGGCGACACGGTCTTGAACTGACGCATCATGCTCTCAGCGCCGTTGGACACCGCGCGCTCGAGCACACCCTCCATCATCGAGATCCGCTGGCGCGCTTTGATCTGCTCCGCCTCACTCTGCTGTTGCGCACTCAGTTGCTGCTGTGCGTACGCCGGCGTCATGGCCAGCAACAGCGCCGCAACTCCTGGAATCCAGCCTCTCATATCGACTCACCTGCCCACCTTGAAGTTCATCGTTGGCCGGTCCGAAGGGACCGACCTCACGTACGAAGAAGACGCCACCGACTCGTTTACGGCCGTTGCTGACTGACCGGCTGGGCAAGACTCCGGACTACTTGGGCTAACGCTTCGCTCGCCTGACGCTGCTGGCGCTGCTCATCGCTCATCCGCCCGACCCTGGTGCTCACCTGGTCGAAATCGACGCGACGCTGCGCCTCGAACTTCTGCTGTTGCGCCACCATGCGCTCAGTGAAGTCGATCCGTTGTCTCACTTCGCTCTGCTCGATCAACGCCTGCACGCGCTGCAGGAGCGCATCGTCGGAATGCGCAGCAGCAGGCGTGGCAACCGGCGTGGCCGCTGCGCGCGGGATCTCCGCCATCACGGTGCGGAGCTGGTTCTCCAGGTTCGCGAGGTCCGCCTTCGACGCCATCGCAGCAGGAACCGACGCAGGCACTGCGGTCACTTGCGGCGGGTTCGGGGTGCGCCATCCGTCACGCACGAATCCAATCGACAGGCCCGCGCCAAAGATCGCAATCGCCGCAGCGGCCTGTGCCCACGCGGGCAGTGGAGCCTTCCACCACGGCTGCGCGCGTTCGATCGTTGTCTCTTGCGGACGTTGGAATGCGAGCACGGCGCCTGACGGCGCGACGAGCTCGGCTTCCACCTTTCGTCTGATCTCGAGTCCGAGATCAGCCGCCGGCGGCGCCCATTGCGCGAGCGCCTGGCGTGTCGACGTCAGCCCGCTTACTTCACCCGCGCAGGTGACGCAGTGCGCCAGGTGGAGCGCAATGGTGTCGCGTTCGTCGGGTGCGCACTCGTCGTAGAGATACGTGATGAGCGCCCCGTGATCACCGCACTGAAAGGTCTCACTCATACCCGTTTCACCAGTTCTGGCAACATCTGTCCGTTTTGTTCGAGATGACGACGCAGCTGCGCGAGTCCCTGATACAGACGCGTCTTGACTGTGCTCAGCGGACATCCCTGCAGGTCCGCGATCTCCTGGAACGTCATCCCGTGGTACTCCTTCAGGATGATTGCCGTTCGCTGTTCCTCGCTCAATTGAGTCATAGCCTGCTCGACGATCGCACTCAACTCGCGCCGCGCGACGAGATCCTCGATCGACTCGGTCGGCCCCGTATCAGCGGCGAGCTCGCTCGCATCGAGGTCTTCCGGCATCTGCGACACGGGCGCGCGCCGCTGACGCCGTATCCAGTCGCGGCATAAGTTGAGCGCGATCCGGTACAACCACGACGAAAACTTCGCCTGTCCCTTGAACCCTGGCAGCGCCCGGTACGCGCGAAGGAACGTATCCTGGCACACATCCCGCGCGTCCTCTTCACGCCCAATCACCCGGTACGCCAGGGCGTAGATCGGCCGTTCCCATCGGATGATGAGCTGATTGAAGCTCTCGATGTCGCCGCCCTGCGATCGGGCGACGAGCTCCTCATCGGTGGCCGTCATTAAGGACTTAGGTCCTGTCTTCGCTGCTGGTTAAGACGGTGACGCCCGGAGCCTGGCCGGGCCCCGAACGAAGCCAAACGACTGCCCGAGCGAAGTCGAGGGGCAGTCGTTTCGATCATAGTGTCTTTCGCGCCTCCGGCACACCTCAGCCAGCACCCGGCCGTTGCAGCCTAAGTCTTTTGGATAAAGGGTGTTAGACTGAGGATTGTGGCATTGAGGCCCACACCCGCCGCGTGATTCAGCTCTCCGACCTCACCAAGTCCTTTGGCGACCGGACCCTCTTCGACCACGTCACCTGGCAAATCGACGACGGGGATCGCGTCGGTTTGTGCGGCCCGAACGGGGCAGGCAAGACGACCCTGCTCAAGATTCTGGCTGGCATCGAGGAGCCCGACTCGGGCGGCGTCGTGCACCCCGCCACGCTCACCATCGGGTATCTCCCGCAGGACGGGCTGACACATTCAGGCCGGACGGTCTTTGAGGAAGCCAGCAGCGCGTTTCAGCCGCTGCTCGACATCAAAGCGGAAATGCACGATATCGAGCATCGACTCGGCGATGCGTCAGTGCCTCGAGACGAACACGACGCGATGCTCGCGCGATACGCCGAGCTGCAGGACCGCTTCCGGCTGGACGAGGGATACAGCATGGACCTGCGGATCGCGACCGTCCTTCGCGGCCTTGGCTTCAGCCAGGAGGATGCGGCGCGGCGGTGTGAAACGTTCTCAGGCGGATGGCAGATGCGCATCGCGCTCGCCAAGCTGCTGCTCGGTCGACCGAACCTGCTGCTGCTCGACGAGCCGACCAATCATCTCGATCTGGAAGCGCGCAACTGGCTCGAGGAGTATCTGCACGCCTATCCCTACGCGGTCATCCTCGTGTCTCACGATCGGTACTTTCTCGACGCGGTCGTCACGCGGATCACTGACGTCCACCTGCGGAAACTGACCGACTACGTTGGCAACTACAGCAAGTACGTCGAAGCGCGCGACGCGATGCTCGAACGCCTCCGTCAAGCCAAGCGCGAGCAGGACGAGGAAGTGGCTCGCGTGAAGATGTTCATCGATCGCTTCCGGTATCAGGCCACGAAAGCCGCCCAGGTGCAGAGCCGCATCAAGCTGCTCGAGAAGGTTGTCCCGATCGAGGTCCCTCCCGAGCGCAAGCGCATTCACTTCAAGTTCCCGACGTGCGCAAAGAGCGGCCGCACGGTGCTCGAGTTGAAGCACGTCCGGAAGGCATATGACACGCTCACGGTCTTTCGCGACGTCAACCTTCACATCGAGCGGGGCGATCGCATTGCCCTCGTCGGACCGAACGGGTCCGGCAAGTCGACGCTGATGCGCATGCTGTCAGGCGAGGAAGCCCCCGATTCGGGAACCCGTACGCTCGGACATCAGGTGATCGTCGAGTACTTCGCGCAGGATGAAGCCACGCGCCTCGATCCCACGCTGACCGTCTACGAAACGCTCGAAGCCGGTTCGCCGCACAACATGGTGCCGGCCATTCGCAATATCCTCGGTGGGTTCCTCTTCTCTGGAGACGACGTCTACAAGAAGGCTGGCGTCCTGTCAGGTGGTGAGCGCACCCGGCTCGCCGTGGCGCGGATGCTGCTTCGTCCCTCGAACACCCTGCTGCTCGACGAGCCCACCAACCATCTCGATCTCGATTCGAAGGACGTGCTGCTCGACGCACTCGAAGACTACGGCGGGACGCTCATCATCGTCTCGCACGACCGCTACTTCGTCGAGAAGCTGGCCACCAAGATCATCGAGATTGGCCACGGCGAGGCGGTCGTCTATCCGGGGACGTACGGCGAGTTCCTCTGGCACAAAGACAGGAATCAGGAATCAGGAATCAGGAATCAGGAAGCGAGAATCAGGAATCAGCAGGAATCAGGACCCAAGCCTAAACCCGAGAGCCCAGAGTCCAAGGCCTCGAGCCAGCCCAAAGCCCAGAGCCCGCACCCCAAGGCGCCTGTGCCCAGGCATGAAGATCGAGAAGCCCGCAAGCGACTCGAGGCCGAACGCCGAAAACAACAAAGAGCGCAGGACGCGCTGCGAAAGCGGATCACGGACCTCGAAGGCCGGATCGCTGAGCGTGAGGGACAGATCAAGGAGTTGGAGACGACGATGTCGTCTCCCGGCTTCTATAACGATCGTGACGCCTCCAAACAGGTCATCGATCGTCATCAGTCCTTGATGTGGGAAGTCGGTGACTTGATGGCGCAGTGGGAGGCCCTGCAGGAACACGCCGCGACGTCCGAATCGTAAGTATGACCCTTTCTGACTGACGAAAGCGGTCGTAGAATTACAGTTCCGTAAGTTCACTGACTCATACTCAGGCCCGGATCTTTCTGGAATCAGTGACTTGGTGAGTGGATAACCAAGTTCAACACCGGGCACGCGCTTTGCCATTTCCGGAGAGAGTTGAGGTCTGCCATGGAGCCAGGTGTAATGGCCAAGTCGCGTCCACGAATTCCCCGCCGCCCCGTGCCGGCGACGGGCGGCGTGGTCCGCGCCGAGGCGCGCGAGGTCAGCACCGACGCGTTCTTCAGGCACATCGTCTCCGGCATGCGCAATGGCGTGCTGGCCATCACCCGCGAAAGTCGTGTGGCCCTGATCAACGAGGAGGCCTACCGCATCTTCGGCATTCCCTCGATGCCGGACGCAGTCGGCCAGCCCCTGGCAAGAGTGCTCAGGGACCACCCCGACGTCGTCCGGGCACTGGCTGGTGCCTTCGACCTTCACCACCTGCCGAACCGCGCGGAAATGCGGCTCAAGCCTTCGAACAAGGTCATTGGATACACCCTCGCGTTCGTGCGCGACGACAACAGCGCCGTCATTGGCGCATCGATGTTCTTCAAGGACCTGACTCGGGTCGAACAACTCGAGGAGCGGGAACGCCTGCGGGATCGCCTGGCTGCGGTGGGAGAAATGGCTGCCGTGATCGCGCACGAAGTCAAGAACCCGCTTGCCGGCATCGAGGTGATGGCGGGACTGCTGCGGCGCAAGATGCCGGACGCGCCGGATGCACAGATCGTCCTCAGCGACATCATCAACGAAGCCAAGATGGCCAACGCGATCGTGCAGGAAGTGCTCGACTTCGTCCGGCCGATTCGACTGCAGGTCGAGCACACCGCGGTCGTCGATGCCGTGCAGGGCGCGATTCAGCATGCCGATACAAAGGCGCGACGCGGCACTATCTCCGTGAATGTCACACTGGCCGATGGTCTCCCCCAGATCAAGGCCGATCAGCATCAGCTCACGCAGGTCTTTACGAACCTCCTGATGAACGCCTACGAGGCGATGGGAGGGACAGGGCACGTGACGGTCTCAGCCGAACGTGTTCGTCTCGAAGATGCAGGCGAAGGAAGCGATGCCGTGCTCGTCGAGGTCACCGACGACGGGCCCGGTATTCCGCAAGATGTCTCGGAAAAGGTGTTCGACCCGTTTTTCACGACGAAGGCACAGGGCTCCGGTCTGGGACTGGCCATCGTCAGGAAAATCGTCGACGCACATGATGGACGGATCGACCTGCGGACCTCCCCCGGTCAAGGCACGACGATTCGAGTGACGCTGCCGGTCTCCGGCGGGAACGAGGAATAGAAAATATGGGACGCATTCTGATCGCCGACGACCACGATTCGCTGCGGAGGGGACTCGCCCAATCGGTATCCGAGGCGGGGCACGACGTCGAGGAAGCCCCGAACGGCAATGCCGCGATCGAAAAGCTGCACGAAGGCTTCTTTGATGTCGTCGTCAGCGACCTGAAGATGGGCGGGAGCACCGGGCTCGAAGTGCTGAAGACCGCCAAGACGCTGCACCCCTCGTCCGCGATCATCCTGATGACCGCGTTCGGATCGGTGTCGACCGCCGTCGAAGCGATGAAATCGGGCGCCTTCGACTACGTCCAGAAGCCGTTCGAGCTCGAGGAGATGGAGGTCAAGATCGAGAAGGCGCTCGAGATGCGCCGGATGCAGAACCAGATCGACTACCTCCGTCACGCGCAGGGCGACATCTACGAGTTCGACCGCATCATCGGATCGAGCGGGGCGCTCGAGAAAGTGCTCGCCGTGGTTCGCAAGGTCGCCAAGAGCAACACCACGGTGCTCGTCCGCGGTGAGACCGGCACTGGCAAGGAGCTGATCGCCGGCGCGGTGCACCACAACTCGCATCGGGCGGCGCGCAACTTCATCAAGGTGAATTGCGCGGCGCTCCAGGAAAACCTGCTCGAATCGGAGCTGTTCGGCCACGAGAAGGGCGCATTCACGGGGGCCGACAAGCAGCGCATCGGCCGGTTCGAGCAGGCCGACGGCGGCACGCTGTTCCTCGACGAAATCGGCGACATGAGCCCGAACACCCAGGCCAAGATTCTGCGCGTGCTCCAGGAGCACGAGTTCGAGCGCCTCGGCGGCACGCGCACGATCAAAGTCGACGTGCGACTCATCGCCGCCACCAACCGCGACCTGCCGATGATGGTCGAGGCCGGCCAGTTCCGTGAAGACCTGTACTACCGCTTGAACGTGGTGACGATGGAGATGCCGCCGCTGCGCGAGCGCAAGGACGACATCGCCGCCCTCGCCAACTTCTTCATCCGCCGCTTTGCCGGCGAGTTGAAGAAGAAGATTCAAGGACTCGAACCCGACTCCTTGAAGCTGTTGATGCGCTATCAGTGGCCGGGCAATATCCGCGAGCTCGAGAACGCGATCGAGCGTGCGGTGCTCCTGGCGGAGGGTTCATACATCCAGATCGACGATTTGCGCCTCGGCGACTCGGGGCACTCGGGCGCACCGCGCGACGGCGCGTCGGTCGTGAAGATCCCGCCCACGGGCATCGCGCTCGAAGAGGTCGAGCGGATCGCGCTCATCGAGGCGCTCAAGATGTCGAACTGGGTGCAGAAGGACGCCGCGGAACTGCTGGCGATCAGCCCGCGCGTCATGAACTACAAGATCAAGACGCTCGGGATCGACTTCCCGCGCGGGCGCCGGGCGGCGATGCAGCACCACGATCCGAGCCCGATCTCCACTCCCGCGACCACACCCGCGTAGCGCGGGCACCAAGGATTGGACGGAGGTAACGCAGCAAACGGAGCATGAATTGTTCGTCTCCGTTTCCGCCGTTGCCTCCGTTTCCGGCGTACTGCATTCTCAGTGTGCGTTCTCTTGACTACTCGCGACGCGCCCTGGGATGAGCCTTCCGGTACACATCCAACAGCTGCGCCGCGTTGACGTGGGTATAGCGCTGGGTGGTCGAGAGCTGCACGTGTCCGAGCAGTTCCTGAATCGCGCGCAAATCGGCGCCGCGTTGCAGCAGGTGCGTCGCGAAGGAGTGACGCAGCGCGTGCGGGCTGATCCCGAAGCGCGTGCTGCACGCCGCGACGTAGCGCGCGACCAGTCGCTGCACGCTGCGTCCCGTGAGTCGTGCACCGCGGAAATTGACGAAGACGGGCTCGCGGCTCGCCGCTCGCGGCTTCAGGCTTTGGGCTTTGGGCTTCGGGCTGGACGGCGGTGCCGCTTTCGCCAGGAGCGCGCGATCCGCCAGCCACGCGCGCAGCGACTGTTCGGTCGCACCGTTGAACGGCACCACGCGCTCCTTTCCACCCTTGCCCATCACGCGCACCATGCGTCCGCGCAGATTCACGTTCTCGAGATCGAGGCCCACCAGCTCGCTCAATCGAAGCCCCGACGCGTAGAACAGCTCGAGAATCGCACGATCGCGCCGACCCAGCGGGTCCGAGGCATCGGGTATCTCGAGCAGCCGCGTCATCTCGTCCATCGAGAGGTGCGCAGGCACGCGTTGCTCACGCTTGGGTGCAACGGCGAGCGCCGCGGGATCGACCTCGATCCATCCTTCGCGGCGCAGAAAGCGTCCGAATGCGCGCAGCGCGGAAAGTTTGCGCGCGACCGAGGATCGCGCGTGACCCTGGCGATAGAGATCGGCCATGAACGCGCGCACGGTGGCGAGCTGCAGCTGCGACGGCTCGAGCGCCTCGATCGCGGTGCCGAGATGTTGCGCGGCAAAGGTGAGGAACTGCGTGACGTCGCTCTCGTAGGCGGCGACGGTGTGGGCGGACGCGTTTCGATTGAGGCGCAGGTACTCCAGAAACTCGCGCAGGTGCGTCGTCACCTGGCGACCATCGCGCCATCCGCGATCCACGCATCGAGCGCCTCGAGCGCGCGTGTCGAGATCGCGGTCTTGCGCTCTTCTTTCTTCACCCGGCGTCCGTTCATGGAATCGGGCGGCGGCATGATCCCGAACGTGATGTTCGTCGGCTGATAGTGTCGCGGATCGGCGTGCGAGACGTAGTAGCCCAACGCACCGATGGCGGTGGTCCGCGGCGGCACGCGCGGCTCTTCGCCACGCGCGAGTGCGGCGGCATTGCGTCCGGCGATCAAACCCGACGCGGCCGATTCGACGTAGCCCTCAACGCCGGAGATCTGGCCGGCAAAGAAGAGATCGGAACGACTCTTCGTCTGCCACGTGGGGCGGAGTACCGTCGGGCCGTTGATGTAGGTGTTGCGGTGGACGAGCCCGAAGCGCACGAACTCGGCGTGCTCGAGTCCGGGGATGAGCGAGAGCACGCGCGCCTGCTCGCCCCATTTGAGCTGTGTCTGAAAACCCACGAGGCTGAAGTGATCGCCCGCGATCGTGTCCTGACGCAGTTGCACCGCCGCGTACGGCGTGCGTCCCGTCCGCGGATCGACGAGACCGACCGGCTTCATCGGGCCGAAGCGCAGCGTATCGCGTCCGCGATGCGCCATGACCTCGATTGGCAGACACCCTTCGAAGAAGATCTCCTTCTCGAAGTCGTGGACGGTCGCCGATTCGGCGCTGACCAGGGCGTCATGGAAGCGTGCGTATTCGCCTTCGGTCAGCGGGCAGTTCAGATAATCGCCTTCGCCATCGTCGACGCTGCACGCAGGCAGGCCCGAACCGCCTTCACGCAAGCTTCTTCCCCAGCGCGAGGCGCGGAAGACCTTCGACATGTCGAGCGACTCGGCGAGCACGATCGGGCTGACCGCGTCGTAGAAATACAGATGATCCGACCCGACGAGCGCGGCGATGTCGGCCGACAACGTGTCGGACGTCAGCGGACCGGTCGCGACGATCAACGGATACATCGACGACTCGCGCGGAAGCTGCGGCACTTCTTGGCGCACGACGTCGATGAGCGCGTGCTCCTGAATGGCCTCGGTGACGGCGCGCGAAAAGCCCTCGCGATCCACAGCGAGCGCGGCGCCGGCAGGAACGCGATTCGCTTGAGCGGCTCGCATGATCAGCGAGCCGAGCCGGCGCATTTCTTCCTTGAGCAGGCCGACGGCGTTATCGAGCTTGTCCCCGCGGAACGAGTTCGAGCAGACCAGCTCGCTCAGGCGATCGGTCTTGTGGACGGCTGTCGTACGCGTGGGCCGCATCTCGTGCAGCACCACACGGACGCCGAGCGACGCCGCCTGCCAGGCGGCCTCGCAACCCGCCAGTCCTCCGCCGATGATGTGGATGTGATCAGCGCCCAATGCCCAACAGCTTACGCCTATTGTGCGCGGCGAGGCGGAAGTCCGCCTCGCCGAAGCCTCGGCGACGGCGGGCCGAAGCCCTCTCGGCGAAGGCGGGCCGGACACGACGTCTATGCGCCCGCGGCCTTGCGTCGCGAGCCCCGGGCTCGCCCTGTCGATTCTGCCGCGGCGGCGCGGCGCCGTCCGCCCATGCGGCGTGGCGAGGGACCTGCGTCGCGGCGCGCGGCCAGCAATTCCTGGGCCTGCGCGTAGGTCAGTGACTCTGGGCTCATCGCCTTCGGAATCGACGCGTTGGTCGTGCCATCAGTGACGTAAGGACCGTAGCGTCCCGCCAGCACTTTGAGAGTCGTGCCGTTCTCGGTGAGCTCGCGAAGCACTTTCTTCTGCGCCGGCTGTCGACGGCGAGACTGCTTGGGCGCACGCAGCAGTGCCAGCGCCGCATCGAACGAGATGCCGAACACATCGTCTTCCGACTCGAGCGAACGAAACTCGTCGCCGTGTTTGACGTACGGGCCGAAGCGCCCGAAGTTCGTGGTGATCGGCTCGTTGTCATCGGGATGCAATCCGACGACGCGAGGCAGCGAGAGCAGCTTGAGCGCCTCGTCCAGCGTCACCGTCGACTCGGTCATGCCGCTCTGAAGCGACGCCCGCTTCGGTTTTTCTACAGGCGGAGCCTTGCGCTTCTTCGGTCGAGGCTCGGGTGTCTCGCCCAGTTGCACGTACGCCCCGAATCGTCCGGTCATCACGTACACGTTCTGACCGGTCGCGGGATCGACCCCCACCGTGCGCGGCCCCTCGGCCTTGGCACGCACCAGTTCGAGCGCGGCTTCGACCTTGAAATCCGCTGGTGCCACGTCCTCGGGCAGCGATGCCGTTCGACCCGGGCCGCCTTCTCCGACCTGCACAAAGGGACCGAAGCGTCCGATGCGCACACGCACCGGCTCGCCGCTCTCGGGATCGGTACCGAGGTCGAGCACCGGATAGTCGGCTTTCTCCGCGCCCTTCTCGACGGCAGGCAACAGGCCGCGATGCTTGCGATCGCCGTAGTAGAACTGTTTCAGGAACGCGATCCATTCGCGTTCACCGCGCGAGATCTCGTCGAGGTCGTCCTCCATCTCCGCGGTGAAGTCGGTCTCGACGAAGTCGCCGAAGTGTTCGCGCAGCAGCTTCGTGACCGCAAATGCCGTAAAGCTCGGAACCAGCGCCTTGCCCTGTCGAAGCACATAGCCGCGTCGAACGATCGTGGCGATCGTTGGCGCGTAGGTCGATGGTCGACCGATGCCCAGGCGCTCGAGCTCCTTGATCAGCGCCGCTTCAGTAAAGCGCGCCGGCGGTGTCGTCTCATGCCGCTTCGGCTCGGTGTCGAGCAGGGTGATCGCAGTACTGCCGTCATGATGAATGAGATCGCCGACCTGGCACTGTGGAAGGATGGCTTCCTGCTCTTCGAGCTCCGCAACCGGATCGTCGCTACCCTCGACGTAGGCGCGGCGGAAGCCGGCAAACTCGATCGCCTTGCCGCTCGCGCTCAGCACCGCCGTCTCGCCGTTCGGTGCCTGCGCCGAGATCTCGAGCGATGTCCGCAGCACGCGCGCATCGACCATCTGCGACGCCATCGTCCGCTTCCAGATCAGGTCGTAGATCTTGAATGCGTCGGCATCGAGGGTCCCTTCGAGCTGACTCGGTGCGAGACGGAAATCGGTGGGACGAATCGCTTCGTGCGCTTCCTGCGCGTTCTTGACCTTCGTCTGATAACGTCGCGGCTGGTCGTAGTACTCGCCGCCGAACATCTCTCGTATCACGCGGGCGGATTCGTTGACCGCCTTGTCAGAGAGGGTCGTCGAATCCGTGCGGTGATACGTGATGAGCCCTTCCATCTGATCGTTGCCGACGTCGACGCCCTGGAAGAGCCGCTGCGCCACCTGCATCGTGCGATCGGCGGAGAACCCGAGCTTGCGGCTCGCCTCCTGCGTCAGCGTCGACGTCGTGAATGGCGGCGCCGGCCGCTCGACGCCAGGCTTCTGCTCGAGCGACGTCACGGTCCAGGGCACGTTCGCCCGCATCGTCTCGAGCAGCACCATCGTGGTGCTCTCGTCGAGCAGACGCGCGCTCTTGTTCTTGAGCGTCCCGGTGAGCGGATCGAAATCCTTTCCCGACGCGATGCGCTGCTCACCTAAACGGACCAGGGTGGCGATGAACTCGCGTCCCTCGCCTTTCATCCTCGCTTCGAGATCCCAGTAGAGCGCAGTGCGGAACGCGCGCCGCTCCTCTTCACGCTCGACGATCAGACGAACGGCCACGCTCTGCACGCGGCCCGCGCTCAACCCGGTCTGCACCTTCTTCCAGAGCACCGGTGACAGCGTGTAGCCATACAGGCGATCGAGAATCCGTCGGCTCTCCTGCGCGCGAACCAGGTTTTCGTCAACGGCTGCCGGGCTCTTGAGCGCTTCCTTGACCGCCTCTTCGGTGATTTCGTGGAAGACGATGCGACGCACCGGGACCTTGGGCTTGAGCACCTGAGTGAGATGCCAGCTGATGGACTCGCCTTCACGGTCCGGGTCGGTGGCGAGCAGGAGCTCCGAAGCCTCCTTGATCGCGGTCTTCAGGTGAGCGACCTGCTTCCGCTTGTCGCTGGGCACGACGTAGTACGGCGTGAAATCTTCTTCCACGTCGACCCCGAGACGGCCCCAACCTTTCTCTTTGATCTCCTTCGGAACCTCCGATGCCGACTCCGGCAGATCCCGAATATGCCCGTAGCTCGCCTCGACCCGGTATTTGTTGCCGAGGAAGCGACCAAGAATCTTGGCCTTGGCAGGTGATTCGACGATGACGAGAGGTTTGGTTGCCATTTACTGTTGCGCCGATCGAGTCCCGGAACGTGACACTAGCACGTTCAGGCGGAGCGGACGAAACGCCCGCCCTCCGCTCGCCGGATGAGTCCGGCCAGTTCCAGTTCCATCAACCGTGGCAGTAATCGGCCCATTTCCAGGCCTGATTCCGACGCCAACGCGTCAAGATCGTAAGTCTGACCCGACTCCATCCTCCGCAGCACCGGGTCGACAGAAGTCTCTGTCATGCAGTTACTTGCCCCCATTTGCGGCGCTTGCGCATGGCCCGCGCCAAGCCCGAGGTCTTCTACGATATCGTCCGCACACTCCACAATCTTTGCCCCATCCCGAATGAGCGCATGGCCGCCACGGTTGCGGCCGCTGAGCACGTTCCCCGGCACAGCCATGACCTCCCGCCCCTGTTCGAGCGCACACGAGGCCGTGATCAGCGACCCCGAGTTCTCCGATGCTTCAATGACGACCACTGCTCGCGAGAGGCCACTGATCAATCGGTTGCGCATCGGGAAGTTGGAAGGGAACGGTGGCGTGCCGGGCGCGAATTCGCTCAGCACGAGTCCCTGCTCCGCTATTTGCCGAGCGAGCGTCACGTGCTCGGGAGGATAAATGTGGTCGAGACCCGAGCCGAGCACGGCCACCGTTCGCCCGGTCTCCATCGCGCCCCGGTGAGCCGCCGAATCCACGCCTCTCGCCAGGCCGCTTACGATCGTGATCCCCCGCGAAGCGAGATCCGCAGCAATTCGGGTGGCTGCTTCAAGCGCGACCGCAGTGGCTGCACGCGACCCGACGATCGCTACTGAAGGAGCGTCGAGCACGTTCAGCCGCCCTCGATACCACAGCGCTGGAGGCCCATCTGTAATCGCACCGAGCATCGCGGGGAAACGCGCGTCGAACCAGGCGAGGACATGAATGCCGTTTCGCTCGGCCTGCTCCCGCACGCAACGAGCCTCGTCACGGCGCGACATGGCGCGTTCGACGAGCTCCGGATCGTCGGCGCGAAGTCGTTCGCTCAGCCCGACTCGGGATAAATCGACAAAGAGGGACAGTGCAACGGCGTGATCGAGGGTCATGGCCGACTCCTGGCCCGCTCGTCGCGGGCGGTGTAGTGACGAGTCCTCAGACTCGTTCGTCCTCTACAGGCGGCCTCAACCCCAAATGAAAAAGCCGGGGCTCACGTGAACAGACGATCGTCACGCGGCGCACCCAGCCTGTTCGGCATTATAGGCACCGACTTTCGAATTTCACAACGAGCGCCAGACATGTCACGAAAGAAAGTGGACGGTCTTCGACGTGATCCACCGCGGCACCGTGCGAAATCAGGCGACAGCCGTGGTACGTGGCTTGCTCAGACTACCGAGCTCTGGCGGGCCCAATTCGCTTGCGCCGCGTGCGGGCGAGTGAGATAGTGGATGATCTCTCAGAATGTCTATGCGCACGGTTGTCCCGATTATTACACTCCTCGTTGGGCTTGCGGTGGCGCCACTCGCGGCCGACGCCCGCGACGATGCGAAGAAGCAAGTGCAGTTCGGGATCAGCGTCGCGCAGAAATCGTTGTGGCGGGAAGCGATTTTCTGGTGGGAACGCGCGACCAAGGTTGATCCCACGTACGCGGCGGCCCACAACAACCTGGCGATCGCCTACGAGCACGAAGGCGACCTCGCCAAGGCGCGCGCGGCGTACGAGAAGGCGCTCGAACTCGAGCCGAACAACGCGATGATCAAGCAGAACTACGAGTTGTTCAAGGAAATCAATGACCGCACGACACGCAAGACTGGCCAGTAGTCTCGGCGCACTTCTGCTGGCAGCGGCCTGCACGAGTTCGTACGAGATTCAGATTGAAACGCCGATCCGGCCCAAGCTGGACGTCGGCGCCTTCCAGCGCGTTCTCGTGGCCGGCTTCCTCGCCGGCGGCACCGAGGACGTGGACGGCAACCTCGAGACCACCCGGCTGCTGCGCAGCCAGCTTCGGACCAAGTCAGAGCTGCGCGTCATCGACTCCGACGTACTGCCACTCATGGATGTCGCGTCGGAAGCAAAGGCCACTGACAGCGGGCAGCAGCCGCCCGCGGCGGCTCCGATCAAGGAGCAGAAGGACCTCGAGCCCTACGAGCACGTGTTCGCGAACGCCGAATACTGGAAGAAGATTGGCGAGGAATACCAGCAGCCGCTCATCGTCACCGGCACGGTCATGTTCACGCCGCTTTCGAAGAACCAGCTGGTGCAGCGCGAGCAGGAGGTGTACGACTCGTTCGGCCGCCGTCGCGTCATTCCGGTCCGTTCGTACCAGGAGCGCAAGGGATTCAGCCTCGATGGCCGTTTCATCTTCATCGACGGACGAAGCGGCGCGACCCTGCATACGGAGATGTTCGGCGAGCAGGTGCTGTATTCGCCGACCCAGTCCACGCCGGCGCTCTCGTCGTATTTCGAGCTGATGGACCGGCTCATCCCGAGCTTCCTCAGCACGTTGAGCAGCCAGAAGATCAAAGGCACGCGCATCCTGCTCCAGTAAGACCCGCTTTGATGCGAGCTTGCCGGCCGCTGCGTCGATCTGCTACCTTTAGAAGGTTGTGCCGCTGGTGCGAGTCGCACCACCCACTCATCACCACACCGAGGTACGCGCGTGTACGCGATCGTTCAGGCCCACGGCCGGCAGTTGAAGGTCACCCCCGGCTCCGTCGTCGAGATCGACGGCCCGCCGGGAGAACAGGGATCCGCCTTCACGTTCGAGCAGGTCCTGCTCGTCGAGAAGGATGCAGGTGACGTCGTCGCGGGCGCGCCCTTCGTCGCCGGGGCCAAGGTCCTCGGCATCGTCGACGGTGAGGCACGCGGTCCGAAGCTGCGGGTGTTCAAGAAGAAGCGCCGAAAGGGCTTCCGCAAGACACGTGGCCATCGAAGCGTGCTCACGAGAGTGCGGATTACCGAGATTCAGGTGTAAGGTTTTCCAATGGCTCATAAAAAAGGTCAGGGCAGCTCACGCAACGGCCGCGACAGCAATTCGCAGCGCCTCGGCGTCAAGCGCCACGATGGCAACCTCGTGAGCGGCGGGTCGATTCTCGTGCGTCAGAAAGGCCGCCGGTTCAACCCCGGCCTCAACGTCGGGCTGGCGAAGGATCACACCCTGTTCGCGAAGGTCGACGGGAAGGTCCGCTTCGAGGACCACGGTCAGCACGGCCGCAAGATTTCAGTCATACCCGTAGAATAAGAACAGGCCTCAGGGCCCAGGCCTCGGGCCTCAGCGACTAAGGCCTCGGACTGGTGGGGCCTGAGCCCCGAGCCCTGGGCCCTAGTTCTTATGTTCGTCGACGAAGTCGACATCCACGTCACAGCCGGTTCAGGCGGCAATGGCTGCCTCAGTTTTCGCCGCGAGAAGTATGTCCCTCGCGGTGGGCCGGACGGCGGCGACGGTGGAGCGGGCGGCTCGGTCTACATCGCGGCGGTTCCCACCAAGAACACTCTCATCGACTTCCGTTATCACCCCGAGTTCAAGGCTGGCCGGGGGCGCCACGGGCAAGGCTCCAACCGCACCGGGCAGGCCGCCGACGACCTCGATATCAACGTGCCGATCGGCACACTCGTGTACGAGCGCAATGGTCACGACTCGCATCTGCTCGCCGACCTCACACACGAAGGACAGCGGGTGCTCGTCGCACGCGGCGGCCGCGGCGGCCGCGGCAACGCACAGTTCGTATCGTCGACCAATCGCGCCCCGCGGCGGACAGAGCCGGGCGAACCGGGCGAAGAGAAGTCGCTGCGCCTGGAATTGAAGCTGCTCGCCGACGTGGGACTGGTGGGATTTCCCAACGCCGGCAAGTCGACGCTCATCTCGCGGATCTCGGCGGCGCGGCCGAAGATCGCCAACTACCCGTTCACGACGCTCGCGCCCAACCTCGGTGTGGTGTCGCTCAGCGACGATCGCAGTTTCGTCGTGGCGGACGTGCCCGGCCTCATCAAGGGCGCGCATGAAGGCCATGGGCTCGGGGATCGCTTCCTGCGCCATGTCGAGCGGACCAAGGTGCTCGTGCACCTCGTCGATGTGTCGAGCGCGTCGGGACGCGATCCGGTCGAGGACTTCGAGACCATCCGCGACGAACTGCGCCAGTTCGATCCAGCGCTCGCGACCAAGCCTCACATCGTCGCGGCCAACAAGATCGACGCGCTGGACGAGCCCGCTCGGCTCGACGCCCTGACGCGACATGTCAGAGCGCTTGCGCTGCCCTTCTTCGCGATCTCGGGGGTCACAGGAGAAGGACTCGACGATCTGCTCGAAGAGATGTGGCGTGAGATTGCGATGGCGCGAGCGTCCGAGGTCGATCTCGACGAGCACGCCGCCGACGACGATTCGATCGATCTCATCACGCCGGCGCGGGTCCGGCGCGACGCATGAACGCGCGAGTACGACTGGGCCTGTTCGGTGGCACGTTCGATCCCATTCATCTCGGCCATCTCGACGTCGCCGACGTCGCGCACAGGGCGCTGGGGCTCGACGAGATCCTGTTCATCCCTTCGCACGATCCACCCCATCGTCCATCGGATCCGCGTGCGAGCGCGTTTCATCGGTTCGCGCTCGTGGCGCTGGCCATCGACGGGCACCGGTCATATCGCGCGTCGGATATGGAACTGCGGCGCAACGGCCCCTCGTACACCGCCGACACGCTCGCCACGCTCAGGAGCGAGGGGTGGAACCCGTCGCAGCTTTTCTTCATTCTCGGTACCGATGCGTTTGCAGAAATTGCGACGTGGCGGCAATTCCCCGTGGTCCTCGATGCCGCGCACTTCGTCGTGATCACCCGGCCAGGGACGACGCTCGATGCCGCCGCGGCGCGGACGCCCCAGGTCCGATCGCGGCTGCGCAGACCCGAGGCGTCGTCGATCGCGAGCCCGGAAACATTCGTATTTCTCGTGGAGGCTCGGACGCGTGACGCGTCGTCGACGACGATTCGCGCGCGCCTCACAGCAGGTCAACCCATCGACGATCTCGTACCGGAGGCAGTGGGCCGGTACATCGTCGGGCATCGTTTGTATGGAGCGGTAGGCAACTTGCATGGCAAAGAGCAGCGCATCCAGATCTGACGGTCAGACGAGAGCGACTTCCAGGACGAGAACGGCGACCGCGACCCGGCCGACCGAAGGCAAACTGCCAGCGGCAGTGACAACCGCCGTGCGCGCGGCACTCGATAAGAAAGCGGAAGACGTCGTGGTCCTCGACCTGCGCAAAGCGGGCGGCTTCACGGATCACTTCGTCATTTGCACCGGCGGCAATCCGCGGCAGATCACCGCGATCGCCGACGCGGTGCGCGACACGTTGAAGAAGGAGTTGCACGAGCGCCCCGCGCTCGCCGAAGGCGTCGACAAATCTGAATGGATCCTGCTCGACTACTTCAACTTCGTGGTGCACGTCTTCAGCCGCGAGTGCCGATCGTTCTACGGCCTCGAACGGCTGTGGGGGAACGCCCAGCGCCATCAGTTCGGGGAAAGCCCCGCGTAAGATCATCATGAACGCCGCGCAACTCCTGCGCGGCGTCGGCAACGCGCTCGTTGCGGTCACGATTGCGCCTCGCTGTGCGGCCTGTGTCCGCGTGCTGGAGCGACCGCTCGACGGCTCAATCTGCGTGGGCTGCTGGTCCGCGATTCGGCCGCTCGTGCCGCCGCTCTGTCGCACCTGCGGCGGCATGCTGCCGTCGTGGCGGACCATCAGTCTCGAGCTGGAGCGCTGCCCGTCATGTCGTCGTCGCCCGGGCACGATCGATGCCGGGCGTGCGGTCGGGGAGTACGAAGGCACGCTTCGCGAAATCGTGCATGTGTTCAAGTACGAGGGCCGTCGCTCGCTGGGCACACGCCTCGGACACATGCTGCGATCGTCAGGCGCCGCTCTTCTGTCGGGCGCGCACTGCGTCGTCCCCGTTCCACTTCATCCCTGGCGTCGGCTGCGACGGGGGTTCAACCAGGCAGATGTGCTCTCACGCGTGCTCGGCCCACCGGTGATACACGCGCTGTGGCGCACTCGGGCGACGGCACCGCAGACGGGGCTCACCTCGTCTGCGCGCCGTCGCAACGTTCGCGGCGCCTTCCGCCTGTCGCCTCTCCTGCGCCGGCGCGTGCTGCAGTCGTACGTGACTGATCGCATCGTGATCCTCGTCGACGACGTGTGGACGACGGGAGCAACGCTCGACGAATGCGCGCGGGTGCTGAAAGCCGCGGGCGCCAGGGAGGTTCGCGCGCTGACCGTCGCACGCGCGGCGGATCCACGTGGTGGCCGGCTTCTTGACCGCCGTAGCCATGGCGAAGCCGGTTAGCCGAACCCACCCGACCGCCTCCGGGTTACATTGATCCGCATGCATTCCGTCTCCGCGCTCCTGTGGCTCGGTGCCGCGTTACTCGTCGCGTGTACCGTGGTCAACGCTCAACGCGACGAGCCGCGCAGCGTCGCAGAGCGCAGCGGATTCAGCGAAACCAGCCGATTCGCCGATGTTCGTGCGTTCGTTGACACTTTGGCCACAGGGTCATCGAAGATCCACGTCGAGACCTTCGGCGAGTCCGAAGAAGGTCGTGCCCTGCCGCTGGTGGTGATCGGCGACCCGCCCGGCCGCCCGGATCCCTCGACGTCGCTCGGGACAAGGCAGACGCGGCTGCCGGTGGTACTGGTCATGGCCAACATTCACGCCGGCGAGGTCGAGGGCAAAGAAGCGACCCTGCATCTGATGCGACGACTCACGCACGGCGATCTTCAGCCGCTCCTCAAATCGGCTGTCTGGCTGTTCGTTCCGATCTACAACGCAGATGGCAACGAGAAGATCAGCCTGGAGAATCGCACGGAACAGAACGGCCCGATTGGTGGCGTGGGCACGCGAGAGAACGCGAAGGGCCTCGATCTCAATCGAGACTTCATGAAGCTCGAATCGGCCGAAGCGAGGGCGCTCGTCGCGCTGATGACGCGATGGGATCCCGACGTCGTCGTCGATCTTCATACGACCAACGGGTCTTATCACGGATATCACCTGACGTACGCGCCAACGCTCAATCCGAACGCCGATGCGCGCATCATCGAGTTCACACACGACAAGCTCCTGGCATCCGTACGGCAGGCCATGGCGTCGCGCCACGACTTTCGCGTGTACGACTACGGCAACTTCGCGCCCGTCGAATCGCTCGGTGAAGAACTGGAAGGATTCACGCCAGACGACACACGGAAAAAGGCGTGGCGAACGTTCGACGAGCGCCCCCGCTTCGGGAACAACTACGTCGGGCTGCGCAATCGCATCGCTGTCCTGTCCGAGGCCTACAGCTATCTCGATTTCGAGCGCCGCATCAAGGTGACTGAAGCGTTCGTCGAAGAGATCATGCGCTTCGTGTCAGCGAACGCCGCCGAGATCAGGTCGCTCACCAGACGCACGGACAGCGAGTGGAGCCGAACGCGGGCACCGAGGGAAGCCGGCGTCGCCTTCGAGCTTCGTCCCCTGCCTCGGCCGGTGGACGTATTCGTGGGCGCGGTCGGAGTCACGCCGAACCCGCGATCCGGGAAGCCGATGACGACGATGGTCGAGAGCGTGGCGGTCCCCACGAAGATGACCGTCTACGATCGCTTCGTTCCAACGGTCAGCCGGCGCGTTCCGCCCGAGTACGTCGTACGCTCGTCGTCGGGCGCGCTCCTCGAATTAGTGGCCCGGGTCCTTGCTGCACACGGTATTCGCGTGGATCGCCTCAGCGCTCCAGCACGGCGATCCGTCGACCAGTTCGTGATCGATCGAGTGACTCACGCCGAGCGTGCGTTCCAGGGACACCATGAGACGACGGTGACAGGCCGGTTCGAACGTGAGGACGTCGAGGTTCCTCCTGGATCGCTCGTCATCCGGACTGATCAGCGATTGGGGCGTCTGGTGTTCTATCTCCTCGAACCGGAGAGCAACGACGGGCTCGCGACATGGAATGTGTTCGATGGGGAGTTGGGGCCGGGGAAGGTGCATCCGGTGCTGAAAGTGCAATGACGCCGCTCGGGGAACGGGGATGGCAGGGGGAAACGGGGATGACGGAGGCAACGGGATCACACGGGGAACACGGGGCAAACGGAGGCGCTTGTTTGAGGTCGGAATACGTCATTCGGTTCGCAGGCTGATCGCCGGGTCGATGTTGGCTGCCCGCACAGCGGGGATGAGACACGCGCAGACTGTAATCGCCGCAAGCACGATCGGCGCTCCGAATAGGACCAGTGGCTCTCGTGGGTCGATGTCAAAGAGTAATGCACCTATCGATTTGGTCGACACGACGCTGAAGCTGACCCCGAGAGCGATGCCCAAAAGCGCGATTAATAGGCTCTCGTTGACGATCGACTTGATGATCGATCGCCGTTCGGCACCCAACGCGAGGCGAATTGCAACCTCCTTCGTGCGAAGCACGATCACGTAAGCGAACAGACCGCCGACGCCGATCGCTCCCAGCAACAACGTCAGCACACCAAAGAGCCCAGCTAGAAGTCCCGTCACCCGATCTGCAGCGAGTACTGCGGCGAAGGCATCAGAAACGGGTTCTGTCATTTGCACAAAGTCAGGGCCGACGGACTGAACAGCGTCTCGCAGGGCCCGTTCGTCCGGATGACCGCGAATGAGCAACCAGCCACCCGCGGTGGGTTCACTGTCTTGCAGTTCCGGGATATAGGCCGAGTACGACATCGCGTCTTTTGCGTCGTACAGCCTGGCATCGGCCACGAGTCCAATGATTTCGAGGTTCTGTCGGTAGGGTTGCGTCCCGATACGTATCCGCTGGCCGAGCGGATCGCCGTTCGGAAATAGGCGTTCGGCGAGTGCTCTGCTAAGAATGGCTACGCGAGGGTCGCGGGAAGTATCCGTCCGCGCAAAGTCGCGTCCTGCGATGACATGCATGCCGAGCGAATGGAAGAATCCGGTCGTCACGGAATTGGAGGTCGATGCCACTCCATCAGTCGGTTCCCATGACATGGGCGATATCAGCTGCTTGAAGCCTGGACTGCCAGGCGCCATCCGCGAGATGCTCGCGCTCGAAACACCTGGTAGCGTCTCTACGCGCTGGATGAGTGCGGGATAGTAGCTCTCGCGATCGGGCCTCTCCTTGACGCCTGGTCGGGCTGTGAAGTTCGCTCTCAGAACGTCGTCGCTGTCGAATCCAAGATCGACGCTCAACACGTGCTGCAAGCTACGCACGAGTAATCCCGCGTTCGTCAGCAGGACCACCGATAGGCACAGCTGCCCCGCGACCAATACCCTCAAGAGCATGTTCGACGGAATTCCAGATCCAGCCGAATGCTTCAGCGCGATCAGTGAGTCGCGTCGTGTGCTGCGCCACGCTGGGAGCCAGCCAAAGAGCATCCCTGCGGCCAGCGTTATCGAAGCTGTAAACACGAACACTCGGCCGTCGAACCCTGTATTGAGCGATACGGGGACCAAGGCACGCGGCAGCAGTATTCGAGTGATCGCTGTGCTCGCCCACAGACCGATTGGCAGTGCGCACAACGTTCCGACGAGCCCTATGAGGGCTCCTTCGATGACGACGTGACGCGCGGCCTGCCATGAGTGCGCACCAAGCGCAAGGCGAACCGCACGGTCGGACTCTTGTCTCGCGACCCGGCGTAGCATCAGGCTTGCGAGATTCACACATCCGATCACCAGTGCCACCAGCGCAAGAACCTGCAGCACGACCAGTGGTCTCGCAAAAGTCTCGAGGTATGCGTCGTATCCCGTGGCCAGCGATTCAAGACGAATCGGCAATGACAGGAAATTCTCGCGCTGCGCACCTGCGTGAGTGGGTGGAACGATGTCGGCTTTGATGCTTGGCCAGACCGCGTTGAGCTGTGCGCGTGCTTGTTCGAGCGTGATCCCGCGCTGGAGACGGCCGGCAAGCCGCAGCCATAGGACGCCTGCCTGGTCGAAGTTCCTGGCTACCGGCCCAACCCCCATCGTGAGCGGTAGCATGACATCAGGTTCAACGATGAGCCCGAAGCCCCTGAAGCCCCGTGGTGCCACACCCACAATCGTAAAAGGTTGGCCCTCCACTTCGAGTTGTCTGCCGATCGCCGACGATTCGCCGCCATACCACCGGTGCCAGAACGCATAGCTGATGACAGCGACCGGCGATCCTGTTAACGCGTCGAGATTGACATCGCCGGGCAGAAGAAGACGACCGGCAGATGGGAGAGCGCCAAGTTCCGAAAAGAAACTGGCAGTCACACCGGTCACCACCGCGGGCGTCAGCGCTCCCTGCGCTTTCACCGTCAGAATCGGTTCACCCCACCAGGCGATCAGCGGTTCGACGGCATGTTGACGATGGGAAAGCTCTCGAAACATCGGAAACGAAAACGGCACTTCCTGTCCGGTTCGGAAGCTCGACGACAGTCGAACCAGTTCGTACGGTTTCGGTGCAGGCAGACGACGAAGAGCGATTCCGTTGAGGGTCGCGAAGATGCCGACGTTGATCCCGATCGCGAATGTGAGCGTCAGCAGGGCCGTCAACGCAAACGCCGGAGACCGACGCAGAGCGCGAACCGCATACCTCACGTCGCGTGACAAGCCCTCGAGCATCGTGGCATTCACGTTCGCGCCTCCAGGCTCTCATTCTACTGATCACCCGCCCACATTGATCTCTACCTTGAGTCGCCTGTTGGTCATATAGAGCATCGCATGCGCCGCATTTCGATATCCGCTTGCGAACGGACACAGATTCCGTTGGTTCTGTTTCCCTCGGTTTCCTGCTAGAAGATGTGCTCCGCCAATGCCACCGGAAACGGAGACCGCGGAGGAAACGGAGACAAGCATCAACACGGAGGCAACGAAGGAAACGGAGAAGAACAATTCATGCTCCGTTTGCTCCGTTACCTCCGTGTGATCATCCTCCGTTTATGTCCACAATCCTCCGTGTCTCGCGGCAACGAAGGCGGGAAGTAGCTCTCCAATTTTCATTGTGCGGGGTGAGCTGCGCTCATGACGACTCCGTGTCATCCCGTTCCCCCCGTCATCCCCGTTTCCCCGCGAGCCGTGCACTCACCGCCGCATACACATCGGCAGCAACCGCATCGCGATCGCGATTGGCGTCGAGTCGCACCCACCCTTGCGCCGCCTGACGCAGATAACTGTCGCGCACACGGGCGAGCAGCGCCAGGTCGCGCTCGTATCTGTCGCGTTCGGCTGTCTTGCGCTGGGCCGAGACCTCGGGGGCGATGTCGAGCAGCAACGTGATGTCGGGCTGCGGAAGGAACCGCTGGATCTGGAGCAGCCACTCACCATCGAGGCCGTGCGCTTCACCGTACGCGACGCTCGAGGCGAGGTAGCGATCGCATACGAGGATCGTGCCGCGATCGCGCGCCTCGAGAATTCTCGCTTTCCACTCGTAGCGGTTGGCGACGTAGAGCAGCTGCATGACGTCGGCGCCGTAGTCGCGCGAACCTTGGAGCGCCCGCTCGATCTCCTGCCCGATGGCGGTCGCGTAATCCGGGAACGACAGCAGTTGCACGTGATGTCCCGAGGCCGTGAGGCGGTCTCGCAGCAGCTCCGCCTGCGTCTGCTTGCCGCTTTGATCGAGCCCCTCGAACGCGATCAGCGCGCCCGTCATGACTCCAGCGCCAGCACATCATCGAGTGTCTGGCGTCGGCGAATCACCCTCCACTGTGTGTCGTCGACCAGGACTTCAGGCGCCAGGAGCCGCCGGTTGTAGTTGGAGGCCATCACCGCGCCGTAGGCGCCGGTATCGAGCACGGCGACGAAATCGTTGACGTGCAGATCCGGCAGCGGACGGGCGGTCGCGAAGACGTCGCTGCTCTCGCAGATCGGCCCGACGATATCGGCGGGCGTCTCCGGTCCCGCGCGGCGAACGACCGGCACGATGCGATGGAACGAGCCGTACAACGCCGGACGCATCAACTCGGTCATGCCGGCGTCGAGGACGATGAACCGGCGGCCGTCCGGATAGGTCTTGGTGTCGACGACCTTCGCGACCAGCGCTCCGGAGTGGCCGACGATCGCGCGGCCGGGCTCGAGCACGACCGGCACACTGAGACGGCGCAACTCGGGCACGACAATCGACGCGTACTCCTGCGGCGTGATGATGTCGCGCCCTTCATACGCAATGCCGAGACCGCCCCCGAGATCGACATGTTCCAGCGAGAAGCCGTCCCCGGTGATGTCGAGCGCAAGGCCCACGAGCGCTTCGGCCGCACGGCGCAGCGGCTCCGCGGTGGTGATCTGCGAGCCGATGTGCACGTGCACGCCGACGAACTGCAGTCCCTGGACCGACCGCCGCTCCGCATAGATGCGTCGCGCTTCGCTGATCGGGACGCCGAACTTGTTGGCGCGAAGGCCGGTCGAGATGTTGGGATGGCTTTTCGCATCGATGTCGGGGTTGACCCGCAACGCGACCCGCGCCCGGCGTCCCATGCGGCTCGCGACCGTTGCGATGCGATCGAGCTCACCTGCCGACTCGGCGTTGATGGCGCCAATACCTCTGGAAATCGCCTCCTCGAGCTCTTCCCGTGTCTTGCCGACGCCGGTGAAGACGATGTCCTTCGGGTCGAACCCGGCGCGGAGCGCGACCGTGAGTTCGCCTCCCGAATTCACATCCGCCTTGCTGCCGAGCGACCGCAGCAGCCGCACGAGCGCCAACGTCGAGTTCGCTTTGAGGGCGTAGTGAATCGCGTGGGGGTAGTCGGCAAACGCGTCGTCGATGTTGCGATACGCTTCCCGCAGGGCCCGGGCACTGTAGACGTACGCGGGGGTGCCCACCCGCTCGACGATGGATTGCACGCTGACGCCGTCGCAGAGGAGACCTTGCGGACTCTGGTGGAACGGTAGGTACACTCTAGTGGAGAGTATCAACTGGACGAGAACCGCCCACAACACACCTTCGCCCGCGAACTGGCGGCCGCGACAATGGGGCGGCCGATCGGGATGTGGGAAGTAAGTTCGACCAGGCATGTTATCATGCGCCTATTCCCGCCCATTTCGCTTTGTGTGCGCCCATAGCGGCATCCGGACACGCCATCATTCATGTCCGCTGATTCTCCTGCACCTTCGCAGACCACCGACGAGATCATCGAGCGCTGCCTGAACGGCGATCAGGCCGCGTGGGAAACGATCGTCCGGATGTACCGCCGCAAGGTCTTCAACGTCGCCTACAAGTTCGTCGGCAGTCACGATCAGGCCGAGGACCTCACGCAGGACGTGTTCCTGAAGCTGTTCAAGTCGCTGGACACGTTCGACCGCCGCGCCAACTTCCAGACCTGGCTGATCAGCGTCAGCCGCAATCTCTGCATCGATCACTACCGCGCCGTCCGCAAGGAGCGCGAGACGATCAACCGTGACGTCGACCCTGCCGACCACCCGCCGATCTCGCCCGATACGCGCGCCGATGTGAAACTGGAGCAACGCGACCGCGTCACGCTCCTGCGCCGCGCCCTCGAGAAGCTGGCGCCGACGCTGCGCACCGCCGTCATGCTGCGCGACATTCAGGAACTGACCTATCAGGAAATCGCGAACAAGTTGCGGCTGCCCGAAGGCACCGTGAAGTCGCGGATCAACCGGGGCCGAACCGAACTGGCGCGCCAGATCCAGAAGCTGCGCGATCAACAAGACGCGATCCCGAAAACGGGAGTGACAGGATGAATCTGACCACCGAGCGCAACCAGGACGTCTCCATCGTGCGGGTCAACGAGACCCGTCTGATGTATCCGATCCTCTCCGAGTTCTCCAACACGATCACGTCGCTCATCGGCGGTGGCGATCGCAAGTTGCTGCTCGACCTGACGACCGTGACCTACGTGGACAGCGCGACGATCGGCTGCCTGATGGACCTGTATCGCCAGGCGAACGCGGCCGGCGGGTCGCTGAAGCTCGCCGGCGTGCAGAAGCGCGTCGAAACGATGCTCTCGATGACGGGGGCGCAGAACTTTCTCGAGATTCACGCCGATGAGGCGTCGGCGCTCAAAAGCTTCGGGGCCTGACCATGCGAACGATCAAGACGTCGACCGGCGCCGACATTCCTCTCGACGGCGATCTGCTCGCCATCATGGAAACGCTGTACCGCGAGGTCACCGCCAAACGCGAGCTGCAGCGCTCGTTCGAAGACATGGTTCGCGAGATCACCCACCTGATCGAGCAGATGGACGACGGCGAACGCCGCCGCTATCTCCTCGAGAGTCTGTTCCTGAATACGGTGACCTACGAGAACGACAAGCTCGAAGCGTACATGAGGAAGCTCACGAAGTAGGGGCCGCCTTCAGGCGGCCCGAGGTAGTAGGGCGGGTTCTCGAACTCCGGTGGGTAGATAGGGCGGGTGGGGCGAGTGATATGCGTTCCACGGCAGTTGTATTCCTCATCGTCCTGAGCAGCGCCACGCGGCTTGCGGCGCAGTCGCCACAAGAACGGTTGCTCTTCGAGAGTTACCTTCAATCCATTCGCGCTTACCAGCACGACGACTTCGACCGACGTTCCCCCGGGATCGCGGAATTGTCAAAGGGCGACTTCTACAAGATTCGTCCCCTGCTCCAGCGCGAGGAGCCACGCGTCATTCAAACCGCGGCGCTGCTCCACACCGAAGTCGCACTGAGCGCGACCGATGCCGAACGCGTGGATCTCCAGCTGGCATATGCTGAAGCCGCGCTGAACCTCCTGCCACGGGGATTGGCCGACACACCCGCATTCAGAACGCGGTGGTATCGCGTGGTATCGACGATGTACCTCGCGAGGCGGGATCCAGAGGCGGCGCGTCCCTTCCTCGAGCGTGGCCTGCGATCGTTCCCCGACGACGCACGTCTGCATCTTCTCTCCGGCATCGCCTACGAAATCACGGCACAGGTGCACGCCATCAACTGCGTCGACCAGGCGTGCACGACGCGCGCGCGGCGACTGGACCTTCTGAAGTGGACCGGATTTGCCGCCGCCGACTACCGGAAAGCGTCGCAGCTCGATGCGCGTCTTTTCGAAGCGCAACTGCGGCTGGGACGCGTCATGGCAGTCTCGGACAACGAACGGGAGGCACGATCCCTGCTCGAAATGGCGGTGAACAATGCAACCGACATGCGGCACCGCTATCTCGCTGCGCTGTTCCTCGCAGCCCTCGATACCGACGCGGAAGATTTCCAGAACGCCCGCTCGCGCTATGAGACCGCGACGAGGCTCTGCCCGTGGTGCCAGAGCGCATATGTCGGTCTGAGCTTCGTCGGCGGTGTCACAGGCCAGGCTGCCGCCGCGAGCTCCGCAATCGAGCAGCTGTTCGAGAAACGGGCGCTCGAGGAGGTCGATCCCTGGGTGGAGTACCAGTTCCCGCAGCTGGACACGGAGACCCTCGACGGCATGCGCGCACAGGTGCGTCGATGACGCGCGCTCCGGGTGCGCTCGTAGCGGCGTTGGCGTGCGCGGCCGCGTCCGGCGGGCTCGCTCAGACGACATTCAAGAGCGGCATCGAGGCGGTCCGTCTCGATGTATCCGTCATGCGCGAGGGCCGGCCGCTTCGCGGGCTCACCGCCGACGACTTCATCGTCACCGACAACGACGTGCCGCAGCGGCTCGAGAGCATGGCACTCGACACGGCGCCTCTCAACGTCATCATGGCGCTGGACAACAGCGGCAGCATGACCGGCGAGAAGCTCGCTCATCTCATCGACGCGGCAACCGCGGTGGTGAACGATTTGCGTGGCACGGATCAAGGGGCGCTCATCACGTTTTCAGAACACGTCGAACGCCGCGTGCCGCTCACCGGCGATCGAGACCGCCTCGCGCGCGGTGTCCGCGCGCTGCGCGCGTCCGGCGGTACGGCGCTACGGGACGCCATCCTTGCGGCGCTCGCGCTCGAAGAAGATGAGGATCATCGAACCGTGCTGCTGGTGTTCAGCGACGGCCAGGACACCGCCAGCTGGTTGACCGAGCGCAATTTGCTCGAGGCCGTTCGTCGAGCCAGGCCGACCATCCACGCCATCGAGATACCCGAAGAGCGTATCCGCTCCACACCGCCTCCGATGCTGACCACGTCGCCGAATGCCGATCCCCGGAAGCCGCCGGTGCCGGGCTCGACACCACTGGCCGGCTCGTTTCTCGAAGTGCTGACACGCGCAGCCGGCGGCCGTTACTGGCGCGCAACCAAGCCCGAGCAGCTGCAAGCGGTGTTTCGCGCCGCGCTCGACGAGATGCGGACGCGATACGAGCTCACCTTCTACCCGCCTGTTCCGAATCGGCAGGGCTGGCACCGGGTGGACGTCCGCTTGAAACGAGGCGCGGCGACCATCGCGGCCCGCCCGGGTTATCTTGTGGAGTCACGACCGTGAACGAGCGAGGAGCTTCGACATGCGCGCTGACCTGATCGTCGTCGGGTTCGTTGCGATCGTCTCGCTGAGCGGAGCGGCCGCCTCGGCTCAATCGGCCGCGCGAACGCCATGGGGCGATCCCGATCTTCAGGGGACATGGGACTTCACTACGATCACGTCACTGGAGCGCCCCGCGCAGTTTGCAGGCAAGGAGTTCCTTACCGAGAGCGAGGCCGCAACGCTCGAGAAGCAGATCAACGACCAGCGCTACAAAACGGAAGAAACGTCGCCGGGATCTCTGGGTGGCGTTCCACGGGCGGAAACCGATCCGGGCATCTACAACCTGGCGTGGTGGTGGGGGCCGAACGGACGCAAACTGGTAGGCACGAGGCGATCGTCGCTCGTCGTCGATCCGACGGACGGTCGAATTCCGGCGCTGACGTCTCGAGCGCAGACGATCTCGCGCGCGAGAGACGAGGCGCGCGAGCAACGTCGTGGTCCGGGCGATCTGCCGCTCGCCGAACGCTGCATCATGGGATTCAACTCGGGCCCACCGATGGTGCCGGGACCGTACAACAATCTCGTTCAGATCTTCCAGAGCCCGGGCTACGTCGTCATCGTCAACGAGATGGTGCACGACGCGCGGGTCGTGCCGCTCGATTCGAGAGCGCACGTCGGCGAGAGCATCCGGTTGTGGGCCGGCGACTCACGGGGACGGTGGGACGGATCGACGCTCGTCGTCGAAACGCGGAACTTCACCGACAACGGCACCGGAACGTTCGGCGTGCCGGGACTGGTCGACCGCAACATGCTGCTCGTCGAACGCTTCTCTCGAACCGGCGACAACGCCCTCACCTACTCGTTCACCATGACCGATCCGACGGTGTGGCCCAAGCCATGGAGCGCCGAAGTCCCGATGACGAGGATCGACGGCTTCGTGATGGAGTACGCCTGTCACGAGGGCAACTACAGCATGGCGAACATCCTCGCCGGCGCAAGGGCGGAAGAGAAGGGCAAATAGAACCGCTCGCACGACGTTGCTTCGATATGCGTCGAACGATCGCCTTCGCATCTGCACTGCTTGCCATGGGTGGCCTCCTGCACGGCCAGCGGGATGGAGATTGGCTCGCATACGGACGCGATCCCGGCGGAGAGCGCTTCTCGCCGCTCGCGAGCATCAACCGCAGCAACGTCTCCTCGCTTCAGATTGCCTGGACCTTTCACACCGGCGACGCGTACCAGCCTGAACGCGCCCGGCCGACGGCGTTCGAAGCGACACCGCTCTACGCCGATGGCACGCTCTATCTGAGCACGCCGCTCGGACGCGTCTTTGCCCTGGATCCGGTCACCGGGCGGCAGCGATGGGTGTTCGATGGAAAGGCACCACGCGACGGCGGCTACGGCGATTTCGCGAGCCGCGGCGTGTCGCTGTGGCAGCGCGGACGCGAACGACGCATTCTGGTGGCGACGATCGACGCGCGCCTGATCGCTCTCGACGCGAGAACTGGTCAACCGATTCAGAGCTTCGGCACGGCGGGCACCGTTGATCTTCGTCAAGGACTGCGCATCGCGCCGACCGGGTTCGCCGACTATGAAGTCACATCACCTCCCGCCGTCGTCGGCGATACGATCGTCGTCGGTTCTGCGATTCAGGACGGCGCGCGAACAACGGAGCCGAGTGGTGAGGTTCGAGGCTTCGATGCGATGACCGGAAGACTGAAATGGTCTTGGGATCCAATTCCGCAGGATCCCTCGGCGGTCGGAGCGCAGAGCTGGAAGAACGGCAGCGCGCGCCGAACCGGCGCCTCGAATGCCTGGTCGGTGATCGTGGCCGATCCCGCGCGCAATCTCGTGTTCGTGCCGACCGGCAGTCCGAGTCCCGATTACTACGGCGGCGAGCGTCTCGGCGACAACCTGTTCTCTGATTCGGTGATCGCGCTGCGCGCCGACACCGGCACGCGAGTCTGGCACTTCCAGACGGTGCATCACGATCTGTGGGACTACGACGTCGCGTCACCGCCGATCCTGTTCGAGTGGCACAAAGACGGACGCACGATCGCAGCCGTCGCCATCGCATCGAAGACCGGGCATCTCTTCGTACTCGATCGCGAGAACGGCCGGCCGCTCATTCCGGTGGAAGAGCGTCCCGTTCCGAAAAGCGACGTCGCCGGAGAGGACGCCTCGCCGACGCAGCCGTTCCCCACCGCCCCGCGATCGCTCACGCGGACGAACCTCACCGCACAGGACGCATGGGGCGTCAGTGACGATGATCGCGCGTGGTGCCGCGAGACCATGACCCGGTTGCGATCGAACGGTTTCTTCACGCCGCCGTCGCTGCAGGGCACGCTGGTCGCGCCCGGTAATGTGGGCGGAATGGCGTGGGGCGGCATGGCGCACGATCGCGTCAACGATCTCCTGGTGATGCCGGTGAACAACCTCGCAGCAGAAGTGCGATTGATTGAACGCGCCGACGTCGACGCTGAGCGAAGCGCCGGACGACTCGGCGGCGACTTCGAAGTCGCATTGCAGCGTGGCACTCCCTATGTGATGGCCCGGCGATTCCTCCTTGGGCCGAAGACCTCGCTGCCGTGCACGCCTCCGCCGTGGGGCACACTCGCCGCGGTCAAGGCGGCGACCGGCGAGATCGCCTGGCAAGTGCCACTCGGTCAGTTCCCGGGCACCGAGAAGCTGCCCGAGGCCGCGCAGTGGGGATCATTCGCGCTGGGCGGGCCGATCGTCACCGCCGGTGGACTGATATTCACGGCCGGCACGCTCGAAGCGGCTATCTACGCGTTCGATGTGCAGACCGGCAAGCAGCTATGGAAAGGTTCACTCCCGACCAGCGCGCGAGCGACCCCGATGACGTACTCAGGGCCCGACGGCCGGCAATATGTCGTGATTGCTGCAGGCGGTCACGGAGTGTCGGTCGGCCCGGCGCTTGGCGACTCCCTCGTCGCGTTCGCGCTTCCGAACGCGAAGCGCTAGGGTGGGAGGCTCCGCGTTATCCCCGAAGACGGTCGATGGTGAACCGGCAGCGCGGGTAGCCCTGCGCGTCCGCTTTCGCCAGGATGTCGTCGGCGACGCTCGCGATCGACGCGTAATCGTCGAGGCCATCCTGCGCGTGCAGCCGCCTGGCGACGCTGCCAAACAGCGTCAGCGACGACACGAGCTTCATCACGTCGATCGACGAGTTCATCAACGATTCGAGTGAGATCCGGTGGCGAAGCTGCTCCTGAACGGCGATCGCGATCGTCAGTAGTCTGCCGCGCAACACAGGATCGTGCAGATACGCTTCGGCCTCGGCAACGCCATCGATGCCGAACTCGCGCGACGCCGCCGAATGGCCCAGACCGGCGAGCTGGGGGAACACATACCAGATCCAGTGGCCCCGCTTTTCTCCCGATTGAATCTCTGACAACGCGGCTTCGAAGCCCGAGCCGCGGCGCTGCTGCGCATCCTTGAATCGCTGGAGGTTCATGCTTCGTCTGGACGGGGCCGGCGCATGAAGGACGGCACGAGGTCCTTCAATAGTCCAGCGCACGGCGGGAGCGGATCGCACGCCAGCAGATACAACACGATCGTCGTCAGCACGATGAGGGAATAACTGAGCAGGAACACCGTGAGGTGAAGGTTGACGTACACGAGCACAACCGGATAGATGAGCACGACCGACAGCGTCAGGAACGAAATGCGAAGAAGGGCGTCGCGAACGCGTCTTGGATTCCTGAAGCCCTTCGCGACCCGCCGGTAGGCAGCGGCTTCAGAGGCTTCGATCGGTACTTTGAAGACAGTCTGCGTCAGCGCATACAGCAGCACGCCGCAGAAGAGCGCGAGCCAGATGCGGACAACGGCCTCTACCCGCAACGAGTAGAGCGCCGCCCAGACGAAGTACACGATGATGCTGAGGTTCGTGAGCTGGACGGCGAGCCACACGTTGGTCCTGCCCGTCAGCCGCTGAAACGCGCGACAGGAGCGCTCAGTCAGATTCAGGATGACCGAATCGATGAGACCCATCTCTTCTCGGAGTCGCCGACGCTCACACTAACAGACACCGTTCGGGCAAAAACGTTCATTGCAGAATCTGCGATCATCCCAATCCATCAGTCGCGCACATTTCGAAACCTTCCGGCACGGTCGATTCACAATTGCGGGATTCGGTCAGTTCCCCGGGGTGGCACGGCGTTCGCCTGTGCCAACGGTACAATGAGCCAAATGGCCGGGACTGACCACAAGGCTTCGCTTCGTTCCGCCGTGAAGCTCACCTACGACGACTTCCTGCTGTTTCCCGATGACGGGAAGCGGCACGAGTTGATCGACGGGGAGCACTACGTGACGCCGTCTCCAAACCTGAGACACCAGCGCATTCTCGGGAAGCTGTACCTCGTGATCGGGAACTATCTGGAAGAGCACCCGATCGGCGAAGTGTTTTTTGCGCCGCTCGATGTCGTCATGTCCGAGCACGACGTCGTCGAACCGGATCTCCTTTATGTGTCGCGTGAGCGAGCCGGGCAGGTGCTGGTGCCGCAGCATGTCCGCGGGGTGCCCGATCTCGTCGTCGAGGTCGCGTCGAAGGGCACGCGGAAGCGGGACGAGACGATCAAGCGCGCACTCTACGAACGCACCGGCGTCAGCGAGTACTGGGTGATCGATCCGGAGATCGACGTCGTTCGCGTCTACCGGAACGGTGCTGAAGGATTCGCACGACCCGTCGAACTGCGCCGTGACGCGGGCGATACGTTGACGACGTCACTCCTGCCGGAACTCGGGATTTCACTCGACCGAATCTTCGCGAATTGAAAGGGGTCAGCATCGTGGCCAAGACCAGGAAGAAATCGAAGGGGACATCGAGGGGCCGGAAGCCCGCACGCGCCGCGAGGAAAGCCGCTAAGGTCTCGTGGCTGGCAAAAGGCTACCCAGTCTTGTCGTCGATCACCGTGCTCGACGATTGCGCCGGAGCCATCGATTGGTACAAGAGGGTGCTCGGCGCCAGGCAGCGGCTTCGCCTTGACATGCCGGGAGGTGCAGTCGCGCACTGCGAGCTCGGATTCGGCGACGCGGTGCTGATGCTGGGAAGCCCGATGCCGCCCCAGTTCCCGCCGAAGAAGGCCTCCCTTGCCGTGTATGTGAAGAACTGCGACGCGACGTACACGGAAGCGTTGAACGCGGGCGCCCGCCCGATGCAGGAACCGACCGACCAGTTCTACGGCGATCGCAACGCGCGATTCGAGGACCCGTTCGGCAATGAGTGGTCGGTCATGACCCACGTCAAGAACGTCAGTGAGAAAGAGATGAAGAAGGCCATGGCGCAGATGGGAAGCGCCGGATGATTTGATCGACGATGGCGCGCGGACTCGCCCGCCGCGCCATCGTCAGTTGACCGACAGCACTATTGCTTCTTTCCGCCCATCTGCACTTCGAAGCCGTCCGGATCCTGGACGTGGAAGCTGCCGTCGGTCACCCGAATATTCAGCCCCCGACGCTTCAGTTCCGCTTCGACCGCGGGCTTGACCGATTTGTCCGTGTCCCAGTTGGCCAGCGTGTACGCGATGTGATCGACACCGATCTTGCCGCCAGGCCGGCTGCTGGCGTTGCGCGGAATGAGGATGTTGTCGCCAAACGTCAGACGGCACTGTGTCTTTCCATCATCCTCGGAGACCTTCATCCCGAACAGACCCGCATAGAAATCGCGCGTCTTCGTGTAGTCGGCGACCTGCATGGACACGTGATTGATGGAGACCGCGTTTGCCGCCGCCGCATCCGCGGTCCCCACGGTCGAAGTCGCAGCGGTTGCGAGCGCCAGGGTCCGAATCAACTGACGGCGGGTGACTTTTCCCTGTTCGTACTCGTGAAGCAGCTTGCTGATGATGTGCTCCATGGCTCATGCTCCTTTGCGCTACCGCGGCACTAATTGCTTCAACTCCTCGAACCAATGCTGGACGACGATCAGGTTTGCGGTGGTGTTGGCCTCGGATGCCGCGTCTGCGACCGGTTTGATCATCAGGAAGCGGCCGTCCGTCGCGACGTCGTAGTTGTAGTACGGAGCGCCCACGCCTCCGATGAAGTACGCCTTGGCGTCGAAAAGCTTCTGGGGCGTATCGGACGACCACGTCGCTCCGGTTCCGACTCGCACGCTCATCATCTCGTTCCGTGCAGACAGATAGAACAACTCACGACCGTCAGGCGACCACCGCGGCTGCGTCCCGCCTTCGTTCGATACCGTCACGCGTGGGCCGGAGTCGACGTCAGGAAACGGCCTCACGTAGATGTCCCAATTTCCCGAGTCGTCCGTCTGATACGCAAGCCATCGTCCGTCGGGCGAGATCATCGCGTTCGCCTCGCCCTTCGGCGTTTTCACCAGCGGCCGCGCAACCGCGGCGGCCGATCCATTCTTCTGGTCCGCAGGTGCCGATGACGGCGTTGGCGGCGCCAGCGGCAGAATCATCAGGTCGTTGTTCGCGATTCCACCTGTACCTTGCTGCAACAACAGTTGATCGCCTTTCGGAGAAAGGGAGATCGGCAGTTGAGCAAAGTTCGACTGCGCGAGGCGCTCGGCGCTCCCTGTACCATCCGCACGCTGGCGGTACACACTCCCGGCGCTACTCTGTTGCGCACTGTAATAGATGAATTCGCCGTCACGACTCCAGATGGGTGCACGATCAAGACCGGGGTCATTCGTCACACGCGTGAGGCCCTTGCGTACGAGGTCCCAGACCCAGATGTCGTTCTCATCCTGGCGAACATCCAACGCGAGCCGGGCGCCTTCAGGCGAGATCCGTGGGTACTGGTACGCGCGCGGTGGCGCTGAGATGGCCTCTTCTTTGCCGTGCCGGTCGACCCATGCAAGTGTCCGCGCAAGGGGAGTCGTCTCGGTCTGCTGCGAGTACACCAGTGTGCCATCGTCAGCGACGTCGAACAGGCCACCCGTTCCAAGGATGGTTGCGACCGAGGCGATCACCGGAACAGAGTCTCCTTTCACCTCCAGGCGATCGAGATCGAACGGAACTGCTCGCAGAGAACCCGCTGCGACGTAGACGAGATGTCCGGTGGGGAGATAGCGAGCATCGCTCCCGCCACGAATGATGATCCTGGGTTGTGCCGATGGCGTTCGAAGATCGAGCACGGCGACCTGCGCATTCGAGCTACCGACTCCCGTGAGAATCGTGAACAGAACCCCGCGGCCGTCCGGGAGAAACCTGGGCCACACGTGGTTCGCCTCTCCCTTGGTTCGATCGAGCCGTGTCAACGCAACCGGTTCGCCTCCTGCGGCGGACACTCGAAACAGGCCTGTCGTTGAAAACGTCCCGAATACGATCGTGTCGTCGCTGCCCCAGGTTGCGGACAGTACTGGGCTGCCACCGTAGCGCGCGATCCCGATGCTCGGCCCGCCGGTGATCTCGACCTTCCTGATCCAGCCTTGGGAGAAGAAACCGATCCACCGGCCATCCGGACGAACGAAAGGGGCGACGCCGGGCAGCAGACTCCCGACGTCGAGCTGATCGATCCGACGCGTGAGCAGAGTCGGAATTCCTCCCGGGGCGCCGGCGACGTAGATCACTCGCGAGCCGTCACGTGAGATGGCGATTCGTTGAGCCTGTGCATTGTCGGCAAGCCGCGATTGACCTGACGTCACCAATTCCAGACGTGAAACTCGCGGCGGATCCGGTCGCATCGACATCCATACGCTGCCCGCGACGACTGCGCTCGCGACCGCCACTGCGAGCGCAGACCAGGCGAGGTATCGCCACTTCGCCTGTCGTGGTGGCGCGGCGCCGATCGCCGTCGCAGCCGATGCGATCGGCACGGCGGCCTGCTCCTGCATGATGAAGAGCGCCGTAGATATGTCCCCGATGCGCTTCTTGCGATCCTTCTCGAGACAGCGGCGCAGCAGCAGGCGAATGTGGGGCGGTACATCCGAGGGCAGCGCATCCCACTTCGGTTCCGCGCGTACGACGGCTGCGATCGTGTCCGTCGCGTCTTCGCCATCGAACGCGCGCGTGCCGGCGAGCATCTCGAACAACACGCAGCCGAACGCCCAGATGTCCGTGCGCTTGTCGAGCAACTTGCCGCGCGCCTGCTCCGGCGCCATGTAGGCCGCGGTGCCGAGGATCATCCCGAGCTGCGTCATCGCCGGCGTGGTGATCGTCGGCGATATCGTCGCCGCCCAGTTCACTCCACCTGGCCCACCCGCCCCATCCACACCACCTGCCCCACTCGCCTCCATCATCTTGGCGAGCCCGAAGTCGAGCACCTTCACAGTGCCATCCTCGCGGGCCTTCACGTTCGCCGGCTTGAGATCGCGGTGGATGACGCCTTGTTCGTGCGCAGCCTCGATCGCTTCAGCGATCTGTTTCGCAATCGGCAGCGCCTCGTCGATCGGAATAGGACCTTGCGCGATGCGATCGGCAAGCGTCGGTCCCTCCACGAGCTCCATCACGAGCGCGCGCACCACCTGCCCTGAACCGGACGCAGCGGTGGCTTTCTCGAACCCGTAGACGATCGTGATGTTGGGATGACTCAGTGAGGCGAGCGTCCTCGCTTCACGCTCGAACCGCGCGAGCCGCTCAGAGTCCTGTGCGAACGCGTCGGGCAGCACCTTGATGGCGACGTCCCGACCGAGCTGCGCATCGGTGGCCCGATAGACTTCGCCCATTCCACCGGCACCGATCAGGCCGGTGATCTCGTAGGGACCGAGTCCGGTACCTGGAGCCAGGGCCATACCCGTGCGCGCATTCTACGTGATCGTCGCCCTAAGAACGGCGCGGAGGCGGGCCAGGTCGCGACATCGACATTCGGTCCGAAGCCGCTCACCCGCGGAGAGCTCCACCTGATCAGATAGGGGGCAATCCCGAGAGACCGCACCGCCTGAGGCGCAGCATAATGGGCGGAGTGACTCTCGACGACCTGCGCCGCTATGCAGTGGCGCGCAGCCTCTTCTCTCCAACCACGTTGCAAGGAGCTCTCGACGCCCTCGGCTTCGTGCAGGCCGATCCCATTCGCGCACCGGCGCGCGCGCAGGATCTCACGCTGCGTCATCGGGTCACCGGCTATCGCGCAGGCGACCTCGAGCGTTTGTATCCCAATCTCGATCTTCACGAAGACGTGTTCGTGAACTACGGCTTCGTCACCGGTGGGGTGCTCGCCTTGATGCATCCGCGCGGCGGGCCGGCGCCATGGACGGCGGCGCGTGGCAGACACGTCCGCGCCGTCCTGGACTTCGTTCGCACACACGGCCCCGTCCATCCGCGTCACGTGGATCAGCATTTTTCGCTCGGCACCGTCACCAATTACTGGGGCGGTTCGTCGAGCGCGACCACACGCCTGCTCGAAGCGATGCACTACCGGGGCATGCTGCGCGTGGTGCGACGAGAGGCCGGAATACGTATCTACGCAGTGCACGAACACGCACCAGCGCCACGTCCAGGCGCCCGTCGCGCACGACTCGACGCACTCGTCGATGTCATCGTTCAGAAGTACGCGCCGCTCCCCGCCAGCAGTCTGTCGGCATTGGTCCGCCGTCTGCGTTATGCAGTGCCGCAGTGGACACACGAACTGGACCACACACTGGAGCGCACGAAGAAGAGACTCGGACGCGGGCGCGTGGACGGCATCGAGTGGTACTGGCCTGCACACGAGGACCCCTCACTCGCGGCACCTCAGGGCACAGTGCGGCTGCTGGCGCCGTTCGATCCGATCGTCTGGGATCGCCGGCGCTTCGAGATCCTGTGGGCGTGGCCCTATCGGTTCGAGGCTTATACCCCAGTTCCCAAACGCAGGTTCGGCTACTACGCCCTCCCTCTCCTGTGGCGGGACCGGGTCATCGGATGGGGAAACGTGTCACTGACACAGCGTTTGCACACAGATTTCGGGTACGTCACAGGACGGGCGCCACGCGATCGCGAATTTCGGCCCGCGCTCAGCGACGAGTTGCGTCGCTTGAGCGCTTTCCTCGGGCTCGACACTGGTGTGCAGAAGTCGGCTCAACCCGCGCCCCGTTCGCCTAAAGTGGCTTGAACCGTCGCCATGGGCCGCCAAGTCCTTTTTCATGCGTTGGGAGAAGACTGCCAGTCGCTGTTCTCGTTCATCAACACCGATGACCGTGTAACGGTCGTTGCGCAGGACTCCCCGGCCACCGAGCTCACCTCTCTCCCGACTCCGTGCACGGAGAGTCAGGTGCTGATTCTGTGGAAGGAATCGCTTGGCACGGAGTTGAAGCGAACGCTCGTGTCGCTGCCCCTGACGGCGTACTACCGCGTGCGGTCCGAGGTCGGGCTCGAACTCAATCCAAGCCGGGCGTCCGAGTGGGATGGACGGCCGGCGCTCGTGCAAGGCCGGCTGTATGTGAGCGGCGATCAACCGAACGACACGCTCGGGCGTTGGTACGACCACATCGCGCGCTGGATTCGAAGTCGCTGGACGTACTCGAAGCTGCCACCGGTCGGATACATCGCGCCGCATGCCCTCGAGTGGCATCGCAAGGGCGGCCTCCTGCTGCCGACAACGACGCCGCCGGTCACACCCGCATGGACGTCATATTTCGCGCGACAGCTGAAGTCGTTCGAGCGCGGAGTCTGATGGCCTGGTCCCCTAGCTTCCGCGTTGATGCATCGCGACGATCGCCGTCCACAACGCCTCGCTGCAGAACCAGCACGCGGTTCCGACGATCACAACCGCAGCGAGAATCACCATCGAACGTTTACTCAAAACTGATCGCCCGCACCGATCGACGCGACGCGCCTGGATCCGCTGCACGCGCTTCGTCACAAGTGATCGCCGGTGGGTCCGAAAGGATCGGGACCAACGCACGTCACCGTCACGGCAGGCAACTCCTCACGGACGTACCGGCCCGAGGAACGCCGGTCGCACGCACTTCACCTCGCAGCGCGGCGGGAGCTGACGCCAAACCTCGTGGCGCGTGCAGCCTGGACATGAAGTCCGCCAAGGTCGCTTTCATCGTCAGATTTCATGATGCGCTGAGATCGGCGGGGCACAGGCCCGAAGTGCACGC
>DATFRP010000041.1:0-24633 GCA_035263125.1 Vicinamibacterales bacterium | reverse complement strand
AAGCACGCCTGCCGCCACGGCAGCAGCCACGCCGCCTGAACCAATCCCGATCGCGCCAACGGCGAGCCCGTGCCGGATGACGAACGACAGCACCTGGAATGGCGATGCGCCCACTGCCATTCGCACGCCGAACTCCTGCGTGCGGCGAGCCACCATGAGACTGACGACGGCATACAGACCGATCGCGGCGAACAGAATCGTCACCAGCCCGACGATGCTCAGACCAACGGCACTCGCCTCGACCGGGAGCAACACCCTCGTGACATTTGACGCCATCGAATGAACGTCGATGAGCAGTCCCGAGTCCAGGAGCCCAAGCTCGCGCCGGATACGATCGATCGGCATCGGCGTAGCTGGCGCGGCTCGAACGAGTATCTGCCACTGCATCGACGGATCCTGGCCAACCGCGTAATGAATGTACGACGTCGGTGACTCGCCCGGTGTAGCCACCTTGTAGTCGGCGCACACGCCGACGATTTCATAGTCGGGTCCATCAGCCGTTCTCGTGCGGAAATGTCTGCCGACGGCGCTGCCATCCGGAAAATGCTTCTTCGCAAACGCCTGCGTCACGATCGCCACTCGCGGGGACGTCGGCGTGTCGGACAGACGGAAGTGACGCCCTTCGACGATGGCGATATCGAACAGGTCGAAGTACTCCGGCGAGACGCTCGTGACGAGCGACACCTCGCCGGTCTCCGAGGTCGAGGCGCGATCGCGGAGGAAGAACGTATCGTTCGAGTAGCTGATGTCCAACGGCTTTCGACCCGCGAGTGCCGCGGCCTGGATCCCTGGAATCGCCCGGATGCGGGTCAGAGCCTGATCGTAGAACTGCGTCGCCTTCGCAACGTCGTATCCGAGCACCGAAGTCCCCGTCGAGATCGACACGACATCATCGGTCCGGAATCCGAGGTCGACGCGCTGAGACACGAACACACTCCGCATCAGAAGACCGGCCACGACCAGAAGAACGAACGCGGCTGCCGTCTGGATCACGATGAGCCCGTCGCGCAGCGACCATCTGCGACCACCGGTCGTCGCCATCGATGACGGGGCCCTCAGCGTAGTCAGCCTGCCGCGATCGGTCACTCGCAGTGCAGGCGCGAGACCCGCGGCAATTCCCACGGCAACGGCCACCGCCACGCCAAACCAGACCGCCGGCGAACCGATGCGCGGCTCGACGGTGAACGGGGCGTTGACGCGTGCCGAGATATCCCGGCCGATCGTCGCGAGCGTCCACAGCACACCCATCGCGGAGGCGCTGCCCATGCCCGCGACGAGGAGGCTCTCGGTGAGCAACTGACGCACCACTCGTCCACGACTGGCGCCCACCGCGAAGCGAATGGCAATCTCACGTTGTCGGTTCGCGCCGCGCGCCAGCAGCAGGCCGGAGACGTTCGCGCATGCCACGACCAGCACCAGCAGCACGATGACACCGAGCGCCGCCTGGATCGGAGTAATCGCGAAATCGACGACCGGATGTATGCGAACGTCGTGGGTGTTGAGCGCTGTGAGCTGGCGCCCGGCGTTGGTCGTCGGATACTCGCTTGCCAACTGCGTCATCAGCGCCTGCATCGCCGATCGCGCCGAGTCGACAGTCTCGCCTGCGGCGAGACGGCCCTTCACGAAGAGCCAGCGCGATCCGCGTTGCTCGAGTCGCGAACGACCCGGCGACGGAACGGTGTCGGAGATGCCGACCGGATCGGCATCCTCAGCCCATGTCATCGGCGTCCAGAAGTCGACCGGCACGAAGGCGGCGCCGGTATAGCGGCGGGCAGCCACACCGACCACCGTGTACGGCTGACTGCGAATGCTCAGCACGTGCCCGATCGCGGATGGACTCGATCCGAACTGTCGTCGCCACAGCCCCTCCGACACGACAACGACACGCGGCGCACCAGGCTGATCGTCCGACGGCTGCAGGGAGCGACCCACGGTCGTACCGACACCGAGCACCTGGAAGTAGTTGCCCGTGACGACCTCGCCAAAGGCCATTCTCGTCACGCCATCCACGTTCAACGCCGCGGCATACGGACTGTAGGCCACGAGCTGATCGAACGCGTGCGTGCGCCGGCGGATGTCTTCGATATCTGGAAACGAGCTCGTTCCGTAGGGAGTGCCAGTCAGTTGATTGGTGAACACATCGACCAGGCGTACCGTGCGAGCGGCCGGGACCGTGGTCATCGCGAGTGCCTGCTGGACGAAGCTGTAGATGAAGACCGCGAAGCCCACGCCGACGGCCAGCGACCCAATCGCGACAACCGCGAACCCCGGCGCTCGACGCAACGAGCGGGCGGCGTATCGTGCGTCCTGCCAGACCGTATCGAACATCAGCGAACTCCTGGACCGTCGCTGGCCCACTCTGAAGATCCAGCGGCTCGATCAAGAAACATGCCTAGGTTGCAAGCCGATAGTGGTCCTGATAGTTGGAGTTTTTTTCAACACTTCACGACCCAAGCGGTACCACGCTGTTCGATCGCGGGACGTCGGAGTGCGCAACCGGCCACCGGCGCGCCTGAACCCGACCCGACGGGGAAATGCCATTACACTGTCCCCGTGCGACTGCTTGCGATTGCCCTGGTGCTTCTCTTCAGCGTCCCATTCGCCGCCTCTGCGCAACGGCCACAAACCGCGGGCACGAGGACGATTCCGGCTGAGATCCCGCTTTTCCCCCTGCCAGAGGTCGTGCTTTTCCCGGGCAACAGCCGTCCTCTTCTGATCTACGAGCCTCGCTACCGCGAGATGGTCGCCGACGCGCTGAAGGGCGACAAGATCATCGGCATGGTGCGGCTGCGTCCGGGCTACGAACAGGATTACGAGGGGCGGCCACCGATCGACTCCGTTGGATGCGCCGGGCTGATTGAAGACTACAAGCAGTTGCCCGATGGTCGATACGCGATCCTGCTCCGCGGGCTGACGACGTTCCGTATCACGAGCGAAGATCAGCGCCGGCCATACCGACTGGCGAAAGTCGACGCGATTCCGGAACTGCTGAAGGACGAAGAGCGCGGGCCACTCAGCACGGTGCGGGAGCGGATCACGGCACAGCTCTACGCAGTTCTTCCGCTCGGCGTCGATCCTCCCGATCCTGGACTCGACGATGAGGAGTTCATCAACCTCGTCGCCCAGGACCTCCGTATGCCCGAAGAGGCGCGCCAAGCGCTCCTCGAACGCAACAGCGTTCTCGGGCGCGCGCGGGCGCTGCTCGATCGACTCGCGCAAAAGTAAGAGCGCCCTCGATCACACGTGCTAATATCCCGCCGCTCGCACTGACACATCAGAAGGGTGAGGATTGATGAAGAGCATGCGTGTATCAGTGTGCGTGGCCGCCGCAGCGCTGCTCGTCCCCGTCCACGCCACCGCACAGGACGTCGCCATCACCAACGCCCGCATCATTGTCGGCAGCGGCCCGGTGATCGCCTCGGGGACGATCATCGTTCGCAGCGGCAAGATCGTCTCCGTCACCGCGGGCGCGACGCCGACGCCGGGACTGCGTGTCCTCGATGCCAAGGGCATGGCGGCGATGCCCGGATTCATCGACGGCCATAAGCACGTCAACAACTTCGACGCGCCGCAGATGAAGTCACTGATCGAGGCGGGCTACACAACCGTCCTCGCCGGCGGTGGACCAGCGGAAGCAAACATCACGCTGCGCGATCGCATCGAGAAGGGCGAGTTCGTCGGCCCGCGCATCATCGCCTCGGGTCAAATCAATCTGAGGCAGACACCCGTCGAAGCGCGCGCGGCCGTTCAGGCGTTGGCCGCGAAAGGGATCAAGCACACCGGTGAGATCGGACTGACACCAGAGCCCGCGCCGCCGCAGTCCGAGATCGAAGTCCTCAAAGCGATCGTCGACGAGGCAAAGAAGGCCGGCATCCAGGTCAACGTCCACGCCGTCAGCAGCCCCGCCATGGTCGCCGCGGTCGATGCCGGCGTGACCCGACTGGTGCACCTGCCGAACAAGGACTTCACCACCTACGAGCAGGCGGAGAGCGTGGCGAAGACCGGGTCGATCGTCTCAGGGCTGATCGCGTTCGGTGCGCCGAACGTCGATACGCTCTCAGCCGGGCCTGCGCAGGTGCAATGGCCGAAGGACAACACCGTGCGCTTCCGTGACGGCAAGCCGTGGCCTGAAGCGATCGCCGGCGCGAACCGCGATCCAAAAGGGCGTGCCACCGGCACAGAGGCCGGATTTACGATCGTCAACGCGCGCCGCATCTGGGATGCCGACCCGAACCATCAGACGATCTCGTACTCCACCGACCAGAACGCCGCCGACCTCGTCGTCCTCGAGCACGAACTGAAGTCGTACAGCATCGTGTTCTCGATGGCCGATATCCACCGGATCATCGGTCCCAACGCGGCTAGATTCGTCGGCATGGCCGATCAGATCGGAACGCTCGAGCCGGGCAAGCTCGCCGACATCATCCTGATCGACGGCGACCCGATGCTGAACATCTACGAAATGCTCAAGACCAAAGTCGTGCTGAAGGAAGGCAAGGTCGTCGTCGACAGACGATAGCAACGGGCCGCCTGCCGCCGTCGCGCTGCGCGCTTCGGCGGCCACTAAAGGCGGCCCGTACCTGCGTAGGAATCAGCGCAGCTGGAGATCATCGACCACTTTCGTCACACCAGCGGTTTCGCGCGCCAACGACACCGCGCGTTCGCGTTCGGCTCGCGATTCCACCGTTCCCCTCAACGTCACCGTCGTCCCCTGCGTCGTCACGTCGATCGCACGCGCTTTCACGGTGTCGTCGAGCGCCATCTTGGCTTTGATCTTTGCCGAGAGCGCAGTCTCAGTAACCGTCTCCTCCACTTTCGCCGCAGCGGCGCCAGCGCGCTCGCCGATCTCGGCGCCCCGTTCGCGTGCGCGTGCCACGGTGTCCGATGACTGCGTTTGTGGCTCGCTTCTCTTGGGCCAGCTGAGCGCGTAGCGTCCGCCGCCCACGTAACCCATCAGGAATGAACCGACGATCAGCAACACGACCACGACGATGAGCAGACGCAAAATCGTCCACATCTCATCCTCCCTGTGGGTTGGTTGATTCAAGCGTGCTGCCACCCGGGACGAGAGGCAATGTGGGCAAAAACGATGACCAGTATGGTCGGGCTAATGCCGGACACTGTATACCGTCTGCCTGATGGCGGACCCCACGTGCGTTTTTACCCGCGCCTCTACCCGCGCCGGATCTTCGAGGCTTCGAAGTGAATCTGGATCCGGTACACCGCGTTCGAGCGGAATTTGATCTCACCGGTCTTCAGATCGACGCGTTCGGGCATCTGCTGAATGGTCTTGTCGACGACCGCGTGGTACCCGCGTTCCGAGAACAGGTCGATCAGCATCGGGATCGCGAGCGGGTTGTTGAAGATCGGATCTTCCGAGTTCACGTGTGCGCGACCCGACAGCGCGTGCCTCGTGATGATCGGCATGAACTTCGTGCTCACCAGATCCACGATCTGCTTCAGGAGCGTGGGATGCTCCAGTTCATAGCTGTCGAGACGTTTGACCAGCTCCTGACGGCCGTGGACGACGAGCTCCTCGGCGAGCGGCAGCACCCGAAGCCGCTCGAAGGTCCGCGGGTCGAGCTCCAGCGAGCTCTGATATTTGAGCTCCTTCAGGATGTTGGCCTGCACCTCCGAGACCGGGCCTTCGGCGTTGACGAAGTGATAGTGATAGAGCTGCCTCAATGACGTGAGTGCGTTCCACGTCTGCTCTTTGAAGACCTGATATCGCCGCCGCACGAGTTCTTCGGAGAGATCGGTCGCACGCAGATCGATTGCGATGCCGATGCCGGTCTCGAGGACTTTCCTGTTGTGTTCGGCAATCTCACGTCCGCGACCGAGCTGACGGGAGATGCTCGTACTCTCGCTGACGAACAGCACCATCGCGTGAATCGTCGGACGCCGGAAGTGAATCGCCAGCGGCGTGTTCGCGAACTGGTCGTGCAGCTCACGGATCTTGTCCACGAGCAGCTTCAGACACTCGACCTGGACGGGCGTCCGCGGAAACCCGTCCAGCACGACGCCGTCCCGGTATGTTTCGTTCAGCAGCGTACGCAGCAGGACGGACAGCACTTCCTTGTCACCGACCATGCCGCCCTGCGCCTTGATCTTCTCCATCTCGGGCGTGGTCAGCAGTTCGCTCATCACGATCGGCGGGCAGGTCAAGCCGCGGGCGTGACAGATGAACTGCGTCTGCGTCCCCTTGCCTGCCCCGGGGGCGCCGCCAAGGAGGATGATTTCTTTCGGAAAGCGAAGATGCTCCCGCCCGACTTCCTCCTCCAGGCTTTCCAACGTCGGCGTGAAGATCACGCGCGCGTCCTTGACTTCCAGGTCGAGGATCTTCGGCGTCGGCTCGTTCGCAAGTGAGGACATGTCGCTCCAGTCGGCTGCCGGCGTGTCGCGTCGAGGCGCCGCATGCACAATGGCAAGAGTATCGGACGATGGGCGCGTCACCAAGCGCCTCGAGGCTGAGCGGGTATTTGGCAGTCGCTGACCGATAGCGGGACGCGTCCGAGGCTGGAGGCGGACCCGGGGTCCGCTCCGGACGTCTAGAAACGCACGCCGACGCCGCCCGAGATCTCGATATTGTGAAGCGTCTGAGAATTCAGAAGGCCCGACGTAATGGAGCCGAGATTGAAGTCGCTCGGGCCGATCCGGGTGAGGTGATCGCGCACTTCTCCGCGAATCGTCAGCACCTTGATGTTGATCTTCACGCCGCCCCCGAAGTTGTATCCGAGCTTCCCGATGTCACCCAGGTTCAGGGACTGGCCGAGGGCCGAGATATCGAACGAATAGTGATGATATCCGGCGCCAGCGGTCACGAACGGTGAGACCGGTCCAGGAATGAAGATGAAGAGCACGTTGCCTTCGGCGTAGTACACCTTGGCGTTCAGGCCGAGCGCCGGTACGGCTGGCAGATTCAGCGACACGCCGCTCGGGCTGTAGACGAAGCTTCCTTCGAGTCCCACAAATCGCGCGAGCCATCCCAGGCGCACACCGTACAACGGGCCGTTGTCGAAAGCGCCACCGACGGTGATACTGCCTGCGATCACGTTGTTGAGGTCGCCGCCGATCAGGCCGCCGATCACGCCTGTGACCTCTCCTGCCGCGGACGCGGCCGAAGGCAACGTCACGAGCAGTCCGCAGACGACGAACGCGACCGATACGCGGCGACGCCAGTCGCCATGTGCCGTGCTGTGACCACTCTTCGGCATGTGCTGCTCCTGTGCTGGCTCGGGTGCTTCAACTTCAAGACCAGATCTGTGAGAGCACGCCCGGTGGTGACGCATTGGGGCAATCGCCGCTTTGTGTGGTGGATCGACCTTGATCGATCACGGGATGCGGCAGAATCCGCGGGATGTCGTGCCGTACCGATTCGGTCCGGCTAAAGCCGGACTCCACGACTGCGTCATTTCTTGATCTACATCAATTGCTGCGGTTCGCGTGCTGTCTACCTTCGACATGACGAAGCGACTCGAATCCCGATCGCTTCAGTGACTGGAGAACGTCATGAAGAAGATGCTCACTGCAGTGCTGCTGGTCTGGGGGCTTGCCGTCGGCGCGCGAGCCCAGGTCGCAGACTTCACGCCGCCCACACCGCTGATCGGTGCCTTACTCCATAACGATGCCGCGGAAGCGCGGCGGCTGCTCGAACGAGGGGCCGATCCAAACGAGGGGCGGATCGTCGGTTTCGCGCCGATCGTGCTGGCCATTCAGCGGCAAGACGTCGACCTACTCCGTTTGATGATTGCCAAAGGCGCCGATCTGAACGTCCGTGATCGGTCGGGATCGACGGCGCTCATGTGGGCGGCGGCCAACGAGTCGGGCAGTGCGACGATCGTGGAGGAAGTGCTCAGACTTGGCGGCGATCCGCTCACCTTGAACAACGTCGGTGAGTCGGCGCTCGACTGGGCCCTCCGTCGCGGGAACACCGCAGCCGTCGCGGCTCTGCGAAGCGCCGGTGCATCCGATGCCCCACGGGTGAAGGCCTCGGTCGAAAAGGCGCTCGCGCTGCTCCAGCGGAGCGGCGCGCAGTTCACTCGGACATCGACCTGCTACTCCTGTCATCACGTGTCGCTGCCGCAGATGGCTCTCGGCATCGCACGCTCCCGCGGAGTACAAGTCGATGAAATCGCCGCGCACGAGCAGGTGGAGTCGGCGATCGGCCTGCTCGAGAAGGTTGCAGACGAAGCGGTCGCGAATCGAGACCGCATTCCTGATGCTCCCATCACGGTGAGCTACGGGCTGCTTGGTCTGGCCGCCGCACAGTACCCCGCGGACGAGGTCACGAGGGCAATGACGCAGGTCATCGGCGCATGGCAGAGTGACGATGGCGCGTTTCACGCGGTGCCGCCGATCCGACCGCCGCTCGAATCGAATGACATCACCTCCACGGCGTTGAGTCTTCGAGCGATTCAGCTTTACGGCATCCGGCCCGAGGCACCCGTCGCGCGCGCCGCGACCTGGCTGCGAACCGCGACGCCCCGGTCCACCGAAGAGCGCGCCATGCAGCTGCTGGGGCTGGTGTGGGCACGTGCATCTGCTGACGACATCCGCGCATTGGCCGACGCGCTCGTCGCGATGCAACGAGAGGACGGCGGCTGGGCGCAACTCCCGACGCTCGAGACCGATGCGTACGCCACCGGCCAGGCCCTCGTGGCGCTGCAGACGGCCGGACGATCCGTCTCGAGCCTCGAGTACGAACGCGGAAAAGCATTCCTGCTCCGCACGCAGTTTCCCGATGGCTCGTGGCTCGTGCGCACGCGCACCTATCCGGTGCAGCCGCCCAAGGACACCGGCTTCCCCCACGGCAAGCACCAATGGATCTCGGCAGCGGGAACGAGCTGGGCCACCATGGCACTGGCGTTGACGATGCCCGAAGCGCCACGCGCCAGCGCCAGTCACTGACACAACGAGACGAGTGTCGGTTATACTCCGCGCGAAACAGTACGAGGCATAGTTCAAAGTTCACAGGGTTCAGGAGAACCGGCTTGAAATCGATTTACAGGACCGTTGCGGTCATCGTCGGACTGGCACTCTGTGCGGCGTTTTCGAGCCGCGTTGACGGCCAGGAAGACGGCGGTCTCGATGTCGTCAAGGTCCGCAAGAACTTCTACATGATTGCGGGAGCCGGTGGAAACATCGGCGTGCAGATCGGCTCCGACGGTGTCGTGCTGGTCAACACGGGAACGGCGCAGGCCGCCGACCAGGTGCTGGCCGCGATCAAGAAGCTGACCGACCTTCCGATTCGATATGTCATCAGCACCGATGCCGACGCCGAGTTCGTCGGCGGCAACGAGAAGCTGGCCAAGGCGGGATACACCATCTTCACCAACGCGCTCGGGAACGCCGGGTTCGCGTCGGCGATGACCAGCGGAGGCGCGGCCTCGATTCTGGCGCACGAAAGCGTCCTCAATCGAATGACGAAAGATGGGTACTCCAACGCTGCCGCTCCATCCGAAGCCTTCTTCGCGGCGCGCAAGCCGCTCCGCATGAACGACGAGGGCATCGAGGTGTTGTACCAGCCGGCCGCGCACAGCGATGCCGACAGCTTCGTGTTGTTCCGCGGATCGGACGTCGTCGTCACCGGCGACGTGATCGACATGACCCGATTTCCGATGATCGATCTCACGCACGGGGGAACCATTCAGGGAGAAATCGATGCGCTCAACAAGCTGATCGATCTGACAATCGCGCCGACCCCGTTCATCTACAAGGACGTCGGCACCTACGTCATTCCCGGCCATGGGCGTGTCGCGGAACAGATGGAAGTCGTCGACTACCGCGACATGGTGGTCACCATGCGCGACCGGATCACGGATCTGATGATGCAGAAGAAAACGCTCGATCAGATCAAGGCGGCACGGCCGGCGCTGCCGTACGAAACGCGCTACGGCGCGAAGACCGGGTCATGGACCACCGATGCCTTCATCGAAGCGGTCTACAAGAGCCTGAATACGGGTAAGAAGTAATGAGGCGGCTCACATTGTTCGTCGTCGTTCTACTCATCGCTCAGACGGGGCTGTACGCGCAGCGCGGACGCGGCGCCGGTCCGGCGCCTGCGCGGACACCGCAAGCGGCAGCCCCGATCGATCTCACCGGCTATTGGGTATCGGTCGTGACAGAGGACTGGCGGTATCGCATGGTCACGCCGAGCAAGGGCGACTACCAGGGTGTGCCGATGACGCCCGCTGCTGTCGCGATCGCCGACGCCTGGGATCCTGCAAAAGAGCAGGCATCGGGCGACGCATGCAAATCGTACGGTGCGCCGGCCATTCTTCGCGTCCCCGGCCGCTTGCACATCACGTGGCAGGACGAGCAGACGCTGAAGATGGACTCCGATGCGGGCCAGCAGACGCGGACATTCCATTTCGGCGACTGGAAGGCGCCCGAGGGACCGCACACGATACAGGGGCATTCGGTTGCCGTGTGGGAAGGCGGCGGCCGCGGTGCGACCGACGGCTCCATGAAGGTGACGACGACGAATCTGAAGGCGGGGTACCTGCGCAAGAACGGCGTGCCCTACAGCGACGGCACCAGCCTGACCGAATACTTCGAGCTGATCACGGAGCCCAGTGGATCTCCACTGTTGGTCGTGACGATCGTGACGACCGACCCGATGTATCTGCGCCAGGCGTTCGTGATCACGTCGCAGTTCAAGAAGGAGCCGAACGACGCGAAGTGGAAACCCACTTCGTGTTCGGCAACGTGGTAGTACGCTCGTCCGTACGTAGTGTCCGGCTTTAGCCGGACCAAAGGGAACCGACGATGAAATGGCTTGCTCCATCTCTCGCGTGCGCATTGATCCTCTCGTCGAGCGCGCCTGCGCGCGCCGAGATCGACCTGTCAGGATCATGGGCGTCGATCAACCATGAAGACGCGATGGAACGCGGCGCAGGTCCGAACCCGGACGACTGGGCCGGTCTTCCCTTCAACGAATCGGGCCGCGCGAAGGCGCTGAGCTTCTCGCAATCGACGATCTCGATGCCCGAGCGCATCTGCTGGTTCCAGACGCAATGGCACATCGCCGCCGGACCATTCAGCTTGAGGATGTGGGCGGTTCCGGATCCGATCACCGGAAAGGTTCAGGCCTGGGTGGTCGGTTCATGGGAAACACGCGCACCGATGACGATCTGGATGGATGGACGTCCACGCCCGTCGAAGAACGCGCCGCACGATCAGACGGGATTCACTACGGGTGTCTGGAACGGCAACGAACTGATCGCCACGACGACGCATCTCAAGACCGGCTACATCCGGCGCAACGGCGCGCCAAGCAGCGATCAAGCCACCATCACCACGCACTTCCGTCGTCATGGAGACATGCTGACCGTGGTGATGTTCATGGACGATCCGGTCTACCTGACGGAACCCTACATCCTGTCGCGATCGTACAACCTGAGCACCAACCCGGTCGCCATCGGCGGCCCTCCCTGCATCGTCGGCGACGAGGGCGTCGAGTCGGGCCGTGTCCCCCACTACCTGCCGGGTCAGAACCCGTTCACCGACGAAATGAAGAAGCGCTACGGGATTCCGGTCGAAGCTGCGATGGGCGGCGCCGAGACGATGTATCCCGAGTATCGCGAGAAGATCAAGAGCAGCTTCGTGCTTCCCGCGAAGTGCGCGCAGAACTGCGGAAGACCTGCGGGCCAGTAGCGCAGGGGGCCGACGCTTTCGCGTCGGTGGGCGGGTAGGGCCGGCGCCGCGCGCCGGTTGGGCCAACGCTTTCGCGTTGGTAGGGGATGGCTGAAGTAGGGTGACGCCCGTCCTCTCATCCCTATCAGCCCTATCAACCCTATTCACCCACCCCACCCCATCCACCCTATCAACCCTATCCACCCCATCCACCCCCATCCACCCCCATCCACCCTATCCACCCTATCCACCCCATCCACCCTTGATGTCGATCGCGGGGTCGTCGTTCGTCGTCTAAGTAGGCGGGAAGCGAGAATCACGATGAACGTCGGCCAACTGGACCGCTCGATGAGCGGTCGCGCACGGACTTCGATAGTGACGGTGGATCGGACGCTGCGGACTCCGTTGAGCGGAGCGTTGAGGGACACCATCGCCGGGCTGCTTCGACGGGGCGATCGATGCCTCGTGCTCGATCTACAAGCGCTTGAAGAGATCGACGCCTCAGGTATCGGCGAGCTGATCAGCGCCTTCAATGCGACTCGCGCCGTCGGCGGCATCCTGCGCATCACGCACACGAGGACGCGTGTCCGCCGGATGCTGAGTCTGACCGGTGTTCTGCATCTGCTGGGCGATGGCGCACGTGGTGCGAACGCGTCATCCAGGTACGCGCCATCGGCATCCAACGTCACGTGCTGGGGGGCTTTCGCGACCGCGTGATCCGGCGAGGGGCGGGACTCGACTTCGTACCTTTCATCCGCGCCACCAGTTGCAGCAGACGCTTGTAATGCGTGCCGCGCCAATACGCGCGACCGCAGTTCCGGCACTGCAGGAAGACGCGGTAGCGACGATAGGCACGCGGCGGCACGAGCGACGCAGCCGCTTCACGTGACAGGGGGGTGAGCCGACCGTTGCACATCATGCAGCGCGTGAAGGGACGCAGTGCACGTCTGAGATGAAGGGCGTCGACGATCTCCTCGAGTTGTCGCTCGGGGTCGCGAACGCGCAGCCACTGGCCCCGCACGACGGTCTTGCGTTTCAGCAGTCCCACGTCGCGCGTGAGCAGGATCCGCCGTTCGCGCGCCGTCAGCGCCGCCAGCTCTGCATCGTCCAGATCGTTGCCATAGCGTGTGTCGAATCCCAGGAGACGCAGGTAGCGCGCAAGCGCGCCGAGGTGCACGTCAGCGACGAAGCGCGGCTCGCGCAGCGGCCTCGGACGCAAGCGATGGATCGGTGTGATGTCGAAGCGCTCGAACTCAGGATAGACGGCCACTCGCTCGCCGCCCTGCAGCGTGTGGCTGAAGCGAACCGAGCGCCCATCGACGAGGATCAGATCGATCTCGGTGTGCGGCACGCCGATCGCCTCGATCGCGTCTTTGACAGCCGGTGTACCCGCGATCGATCGCACGAACGAACGCTTGCGCAACTCGAGCGGCAGATAGTCGTTGAGCTCTTCGTAGAACCGGAACTCGACGTCACGCCTGTCGTTCACACATCGTTCTCGTACGAGCGCGCCCCCCGCCTCAGCGCGGCGGCAGCATGGCAATCGCTCGAAGCGGTGCGCCGCTCCCGCCGCCGATCTTCATCGGAAGCGCGATGACGTAGGCCCCCGTGGCGGGCAGTCGCTCGAGCGCGGTGAGGTTTTCGAACGCAGCGAGGTCGCGCGCGTACAGCGTCCGATGCGACTCGAAGAGCGTCGACTGTCCATAGTCGATGCTGGCGGTGTCGAGGCCGATGGCAGCGATGCGACGGTTGTCGACGATCCATCGCGCGGCATCGGGATGGAGACCTGGAAAGTGCAACTGCTTCACGCCCTCTTCCCCGCGTGTCGCGGTGCCGAGATACCGGACCGGGTCAGGCCATCGGCGTGAGAAGCCCGTGCGCAACAGCACGATCGCGTTGTCCGGAATGCGGCCGTGCTCCCGCTCGAAGGCGGCAATGTCCTCGCGCGTCACCTGATAGTCGGCATTGCCCTCGCTTTGTTTCGTGACGTCGATCACGAACGCAGGGCCCACCAGCCGCTCGAGCGGAATCTTGTCCACGCTCTGATGTCCCTGCGCGAAGTGAATCGGCGCATCGATGTGCGTCCCGCCATGCTCGGACGTGAAGAAGCTGTTCGCCGCGTAGTAATACCCGCCTGGCGTGATGCCATCGGCATCCCTGCGCAGCTGGAAGCCCTCTGCCGTGGGCCAATAGATCGTCTGCGCGTCATAGCTGTGCGAGAGGTCCACCAGCTCCCCGCGTGGAAAGACAACAGCCGCCGGTGGCGCGCACGCTGAGGTTGCCAGCACGATCGACAACACAATTCCACAAACCCTCATCAGCATCTCCAGCTCTGAGTCATTGTGACGCCGTTTTCTCGTCGGCGGTGTCTAAAGCAGGAGCGTACGCTCTCCCATGAACTTCACCCACTTCGTTCAACTGATCGCCGTCGGGCTGCAGGCGCGCATCCCGATGCACATGACCGGATTCCCCGGCGTGGGGAAGACCGAGTTCACGAAAAGCCTCGAGACCGGGTTCACCCGTGCCGGCGTCAAGTGCAAGGTCTTCATCCTCATCGGCTCCATTCGTGAGCCGCAGGACTTCGGTGGCTTCCCGGTGTCGACCCCGGAGGGCGTACGCCTGCTGCCGATGGCATGGGCGCGCGACGCCAAGCGTCTCGCGGATGAGGGCTACATGGTCATCGTCTTTCTCGACGAATTGACGACGGTGCCGCCGACGACGCAGGCAGCGATGCTGCGCCTGCTCACCGAGAACGTCTGCGGTGAGCTGCAGCTGCCCGATTACGAGCCGGGGAAAGGCGGCGTCGTGTATCTCTGCGCCAGCAACGCGGTCGAATGGGCGGCCGGTGGACAGGAGATCCAGCCTCCGATGGCGAATCGCCTGTGGCACGGTGAGTTCCCCATGGATCACGAGACGTGGTGCGAGATGATGGTGAGCGACTTCCCTGCTCCCACCGATCTGCCAGTGGTCCCGGCCGATTACCTGCGCACGCATCATCATCGGCAGCGCGCGATGATTGCCGCGTATGTGAAGGCGGCCGGGCGTGATTCGTGGCTGGCGCCGCCGGACGATCCCGCGCGCCGCAGCGGCGCGTGGCCATCAGGTCGCACGTGGTATCTCGCCTCACGACTCCTGGCCGCGATCGAGGCCGTGGCGCCAGGCAATCGCATTCTTCAGGCCGCGGCACTCGCGGGCCTCGTGGGCGATCAGGCACTCCCCTTCCTCGAGTACCGAGAGACGTTGAACCTGCCAGACCCCGAAGACATCTTGAAGGACCCGCGCAGTCTGGTGCTGCCGGACCGCACCGATCGCGCGTACGCCGTGTGCTACTCGCTCGTCGGGGCCGTGCTGAACAACAAGAGTGCCGAGCGATGGCAGTCGGCGATGATCGCGCTCGGCGTCGCCTGCCGGAAGAACGCGGACATTCCGACGGCAGCGGCGCGCACGCTCTGCGACAAACGGAATCGACCCGACGGCGCCATCAGGCTGCCTGACGAGTGCCGGCCGTTCTATGAACTGATGCAGCTGGCGAAGCTCGTACCGCGCGATTGATTCTGGCGTGCTGTCCTGAATGGTGGTTGACCTCCTATGCTGAGCCGGTTAACCGAGCTGATTCGCGGCCTGGATCGACGCGGAGGCTACTCGCGCGCGCTTCAGGCCGCGCGCGTGCGCGCCTCGTATCAGCGCGCGTACTTCGCGCCTGCCCTCTTCAATCTCATTCCGGTCAGAACCGATCAAATCGCGAGCATGGCCGTCGATTCGCGGTGGCGGCTCTACTACAACGACGCCTGGCTCGCCGCGCACACCGTGGAAGAAAACGCGGCAGTGCTGATCCACGAGGTCAGTCATCTGCTGCGCGAGCACGAGGCCCGCAAGCACGCTGCGGCGGTGAAGGACATCAGACTCTGGAACACGGCGACCGATTGCGAGATCAACGACGATCTCACCGCCGAAGGCCTGCCGCTCCCTGACGATCCGCCACACCCCGCGAGCTTCGGACTGCAGACCGGCGAGAACGCCGAGACCTACTACCGCCAACTCCTCACCCCCGCGCAATCGAGCACGCAGGGCGAACGACACGATCGCATCCTCACACCGCGTCACGACTGCGGATCGGGCGCGCACGGTGAGCGACGCCCGTGGGAGTTGCCCGATGACGACGGGAGCGCGGACGGAGTGCCCGGCGTCGACCCGGTGAAAGCACAGCTCGTGCGTCGCGACTGCGCGCAGCGGATCCTCGACCGATTAGGCGATGCGGGCGATGCGTCCCTCGGTTGGCGCGTGTGGGCCCGCACCGTGCTCTCGCCCAAAGTCGACTACATGGCGACCATTCGGCACGCCGTGCGCAAGGCGCTCCGCGACAGCACGCTCGGCCGATACGATCGCACCTATCAACGGCCGCACCGGCGGCAGGCTGCGTACGGCGAGTTCATCATGTCGTCGTTCTATCAGCCGCGTCCGAGGCCCGGGTTCCTGATCGACACATCGGCCTCGATGCAAGACACGCAGCTCGCGCGAGCGGTCGCCGAACTCGGCGGGCTCACGCGTCAGCTCGGCTACAGAACCGACGTCGTCGTCGCATGCTGCGATACAGTCGTTCACGATGTGAAAAAGGTATTCCACGCCGCGCAGCTCGAGATGTACGGGGGCGGCGGCACTGACATCAGCGCCGGCCTGCGCTGGTTCACAGATCGGAAAAGCGGCCCGATCGATCTGCTCGTGATCGTCTCTGACTGCCACACGCCGTGGCCACCGGAGGCGCCGCCGTTCCCGGTGATCACGATCCGTGTCGGCGATGGCACGCCGCCGCCGTGGGGCGATGCGGGCGGGAACAGGATCATTACGATCGACGACGATCGACAAGTGGAAGCAATGGAAAAGCGGAGGCGGGCGTGGCGGGCGTGACGCTGCCTGACATGCGCCCGTGGGGTCGGCGACCGCTGACGTTTCCTCCCAATTCGACCGGCGCCTGGATACAACTCGCGGTGTGGGAAATCTGGATGGGGATGCTCGTGTGCGTGGTGCTCGGGCTCGGTGTCCTCCTGATCACCTCATCACCGCACCGCATCGTGACCGTGTCCGATCTCTCGAACTGCTACGGGCCGCCGCCGGTTGCGCTGCCCTGCGAACGGATCGTGTATCGAGGCGGCGCGCTCGACGCGGCGTTCACGGCCCTCTGCGGGCTGATGCTGATCGGGGTCGCGGCCTGGTTCCTGGTGGAGTTGTGGAACGCGGTCGAACCGCGGCCGATCACAGACGACTTCCTGCGGCTGCTGAACGACTCGTTCGGCAGCAACTGGCGCAGCCCGTTGAAGTGGCCATGGGCGCGCATGTTGTGGGCCTACGGCTTCTCGATCATCGGGGCCATCTTGACCGCCGGCGCCGTCATGATGGTTTGGACGCTGGTCGCGCCGCCACCCAAGGCACCGGCTATCAAGATCGAGACGTCACAAAGCTTCAGACTCAGTCAGTAGACAGGCGATCAAGGTTCTGTATTCACGGCTGACGCGACTGCGTGGGCATCGGCACCGTCGTCGCAGGCAGCGGCCAGTTGCCGTCGTATGGAGGCCAGTTCGGGACCGCGAGCTCGGGCGCTGGATAGAACATCGCCGTGTAGATCGTGCGGATCTTCGCCTCGTCGATGAAGAACCATTCGCTGAACACGTTTCGCGGTGTCGGCGAACCCGGCCGGCGGATGAACACCGCGTAGGCGAGCGCGACCTGCGCCTCTTCGTCCACGAGTGGAATCCTTCGCGCGACGACCATCTGTCCGTTGAAGTTCGCAAGACCCGACACGCAGTCGTTGTTGCCCGCGGCCGCGGGCGCCTGTCCCGCGGGCGGAGTGGCGGGCGCGATCGGCGGGAGGAAGCGTCCCGCGGGAGCAGGGGTGCCATTCTCGACGCGACCGCATCCCTGGTGCGTCAACGCGACCGATCCGTCGTGTGACGTGATCGCGTCGAAGTAGCTTTCGATAATGCGCGCGAGCGTCGCACGATCGGAACGCTTGTCTTTGGCCACAACGCGATCGGGTGGCGGGTTCTGCGCCAGGTAGTCAGGGTTATGGAGATTGGCTGGCGGCCTGCCGGGCTGACGCTGGCCACTGAGGCCGGGATCGTCTGCACGCGCGATATGCCATTCGGCTTCCGTCAGCTGCCGATTCTCGACACGCACCCGAACCGTCACGATCGGCGTCGCGCCGCCTTCGTCTACCGTGCCGTAGTACGCCGCCTGGCCGCTGACCGGGTCCAGAAATCGTCGCTGAACTTTGCCGAGACCGGTCACCGTTTTCCAGACGCCATTGCCGGGCCGCACGTTGATCGCATTCTCCGTCTGCCGGAAGCCGACGACGAGCGGCGCCGCGTTGGGATCATGCTTGATGACCGCGTTCAGGTACTGATCGAGCATCGTCCGCAGACAGGCCCGATCGCACGTCGTCTGTGCGGATACCTGCGTGGAGCTGACAACTGTCACCAGGACACCCAGCAAGATCCAGTGCGCGTATCGCAACATCGCTCCCTCCATGTAGGGGCCCGACTGAAGCCCGCCCCTACGAAACCGACCATGGAGAAGATACGTCATGCGCGCGTAGGTATGATGGCTCTCGTGACATGAATGAGCTCCAAGGGTTGATGGCCCTGATCCTCGCGGCCGTGACGCTGGCCGCGATCGCGCGCCGGGTCGGAGCCCCGTATCCCGTGTTCCTCGCGCTCGGCGGTGCGCTCCTCGCGTTTCTTCCGGGGGCGCCGTCGCTCTCGCTTCCTCCCGAGCTCGCGCTCGCGATCTTCGTGGCGCCGGTGCTGCTCGACGCCGCGTACGACACCTCACTGAGAGATCTGCGGGACAACTGGCTGCCGGTCACGAGTCTCGTCGTGTTTGCTGTCGGCCTCACGACCGCTGCGGTTGCCGTCGTCACGCGAACGCTGATGCCCGCGGTGCCCTGGGCACCGGCAATCGCCCTCGGCGCGGTCGTCGCGCCGCCGGATGCCGCCGCTGCGACCGCGGTACTCCGTCAGCTGCGACCGCCGCGCCGCCTCCTCACGATCCTCGAGGGCGAGAGCCTCTTGAACGATGCCAGCGCCCTGCTCATCTATCGGCTCGCTGTGGGTGCAGTCGCCGTCAATGCGTTTTCGCCGAGCGCCGTCGCGCCAGCGTTCCTGCTCGCCGTCGTCGGCAGCGTCATCATCGGTCCGGCGCTCGGGTGGTTGTCCCTCTCTGTGTTCTTACGCGTGCACCACGTCCCGACCGCAATCATTCTTCAGTTCGTCAGCACCTTCGGAGTCTGGATCCTCGCCGACTGGATCGGCTTGTCAGGCGTCTTGACGATGGTGTGCTACGCGATGACCGTCGCACGGACGGCACCCGAGCGCACGCCCGCGCGGCTACGGATACCGTCCTACGCGGTGTGGGAGACGGTCGTGTTCGTCGTGAACATCGTGGCGTTCATCTTCATCGGTCTGCAGATCCGCCCGATTCTCGACCACCTCGAACCGGCAGCGGAGGGAGAGTACTTCCTCGTGGCCGGCGCCGTGCTGGTGACGGTCATCGTCGTGCGTGTCGTATGGCATATGTCCTTCAATGCCGTCATCAGGTGGCGCGACCGGCGTCACGGCTTTCGGCCGCCGCGACCGATGCTTCGTCCGACTGTGGGAAGCGGACTGGTCATCTCATGGGCGGGGATGCGCGGCATTGTCACACTCGCCGCGGCGCTCGCGCTGCCATCCCTATTCCCGTACCGCGACTTGATCGTGCTGACTGCATTCGCCGTCGTGCTCGGCACGCTGGTGATCCAGGGGCTGACGCTCAAGCCACTTCTGCGCGCGCTCGATCTGCAGGATGACGACCCGGTCGCCCGTGAGCTCAGCACCGCACGCGAACGCGCCTTGCGTGCCGGCCTCGCCAGCTTCGAGCGCGATCAATCACCAGCGGCCGACGCCATCAGAGAAGAGTTCACGGCGCATCTGTCATCGACTGATGGCGCTCCTGAGAGCGATACCGAGGCGCGAGCAGCTCACAGCGACATTCATCGCACGGCTCTTCGCGCAGCGCGAGACGCGGTTCTCGCGATGCGAGCCACCGACGAGATCGGCGACGATGCGTTTCATCAGATTGAAGAGGAGCTCGACTGGCTCGAAATGGCCGGCGGCGGCAGGGACGCGGACTGACCGTCGCTGGCCGGATCAGGTGTGAAATCTGTCGGACAGCCCACGCAGGAACTCGTGGACCATCGCGATCTGGCTGTTCTCGGAGATGAACTCGAAGGCGGAGGGATCCACCGCGCGCGTCCCGCCGGTCATCGATGCCCTGAGGGCTGCGTGCAACACCGGGAATTCGTCGACCAGCCCGAGCAACGCCGCCCACGCGGGCGTGTCGAGAATCGCAATCACATCGAGCGCGTCGCGCGCGGCCCATGGCGTCCCCGCCCGCCAGTGTCGTGTCATCGTCGCGCGGAGCGCATCGAGCGACACCGCGGTCTCGCCGTCGGTGCATTGCAACGGCGTCAGCGCGTCGACGAGCCGTTCGGCGGCGTACATGCAAACCTTTTCGTAGAGAATCCTCCAGCCGGCCTGAAACACCTGTATGAGGTCGTGAGCCACGAGCACGTCCTCGGACGCAAGGGGCCAGTTCTCGAGCCCGAGATTGCAGACCGACACTGCCGCGCTCGACGCTTCCTCTGGCCGGAACGATCGCGCCTGGATCGACGTGCCTGCCATGAGGGCGTTCGCAAGGAATGCGAGCTCCGCGTTCCTTGCCGTGTACGTCTCCGGATGATGGTCGTGCACGAACTGCATCTGCGCGTGGATTCGTGCGAGCTTCCTCGTGCGCTCCTTCGGAACGTCCAGCAACGCTCGCGGAGCTCGATTGAGGACGCCGGCGTCGTGCAGCAGATCGACGACGGCGTCAACGGCAGCCGATGAGACATCGGGCCCCTCGCAAGAGTGCGACCCCGCCGGCAGTCTGCCCGCCGCCGCGAGCGTCGACTCGAGTGGTGCTCGAGCATCGATGTCGCGGAAATAGGCGCGGGCGACGCCGTTGTCGGCGTATGCCGTGTCGTCAACGCCCGCCTGTCGCGCCGCCTGCAGAAACGCGCGGGCCTGGGCGGGGGTCACATATCCCTGCGCGTCGCGCCGCTGCTCACGATCGAACGCGACGTCGAACACCGCTTGATCGCCAGCCGTCATCAGGTCGTCCAGGCCATCGACTTCAGAGCGTGAGTTCGACAACGTGCGACAGCCGCTCATGACGCGAGTGAAGCAGTCGCGATCCGCATCGCCGAGCGCAGTCAGCGCCGCTGCAATCGCGTCCCAGTGGGCTGTGCGTCTGGCGATAACGATGTAGCCACCAATCTCACACCGCACCCACTCGTCGGCCCACGGCGCGGGGGCGACTTGTTCGCCCTCGAGTGATACATAAGGAGAGACGGCTGCGCAGTCGAACACCCGGACATGGTGTGCGAGCCCTGCGCTCACGAGCTCGTCGTCCATCGCTGCCAGCGTCTTCGCAGCGACAGCGGCTCCGGCCTCGACGATCATCTCGAGCCATGCGCCGAAGCGATCGGCGTCGAACTGCTCGTCGAATCCCGGTCGATCGGCGCGCCACAAATCGAGATCGAAGACACGCGCCAGCTGTTCCGGAGTCGCGAGAGCGACGATCTCACCGCACGCGTCGAGCCCGCAGTGCTGGATGAGGCGATGGAGCACATCCGGCTGCAGTCGCGGGACGACCTGCGCCAGCTGCGGTGTACTCAGAATGCGATCGAGGAGCCGATCTGAGCTGTGATCCCGACGACGAATGCGAGCGGGGCGCTTCGGCATGGGCGGGCGATATTACCCGCCTCCGCGATGAAGAAACAGTCTTGAAGCCTCAGGAAGGCTGAGGGAGAATATATGTGGCGAGGGAGTTCTTCCCTCGCCTTTTTCTTTAAAACAGCTACCGCGCGGAACAGGGTGTCGGGTTCCAGCCCGCTGCATCAGGCAGCCGCTTGAAGTCGGAGCTGGTCGTATACGCGCGCGTGAAGTACTGCGGGTCCTCGACCTTGCTGATGACCGTGAGCCAGCGATCACCGTTCGGCAGCACGTTCATGTCCCAGTACTCGGTGACAATCGCCTTCTCGCCATAGGGCGCACCGTTCTTGCGTACGTAGCCTGGGCGCAAATGTGTCGTGACGACCTTGAGGCCGCGGGCGGCGTTCCACTGCGCCACCGAGTGCCCCTGCCACGTCGACTCGGTCGGTTCGACCGCGCTGCCGAAGTGCAGCAGCCGGGTCTGTGTCCCCGTGTCAGTCTCTACTTTCAGCGTCGTATCGTCCTGCCACGAGATGCGCAGACGGCCAGGCAACCGCATGATGCCGCCGGCACCGTATGCGCGGCACTGTTCGCCCGCCGCTTCGTCCTTTGCCGGGTCCCAGCTGTCGCCGACCTTCCGCCCCTCGGCGTTGAGCGGCACCGCGTCGAAGACACCCTTGGTCGGTGTGACCATCCGGTACTTCCAGTCTTCGATGATCGGCGACACCCAATAGCCCGCGAGATCGATCGGCGCGGCCTGCTTCGGGCTGAGCGCAGGACCGGCAGCGCGACCGCGGCCGCCGCGCTGCGCCTGGAGCGCGGGTGAAGCTGCGAGCACACAGATCACGAGGAACAGCAGGATTCTTTTCATGATCGTTCCGAGCCGCCTAAAGGCGGCCCCTACGTACGCTGTTGATTCGTTCGACTCGATCGCAGGCGCCGCATTCAGGCGGCCCTTGCTCAATCGACGACTTCGTTCGCGTTGCGGCCCCAGTTGAAGCCGTCCGCGGGCCGCGAGAGGTTGACCATCAGCACCCGGTACTCGCCGGGCACACGCGACGGGCGACCGTTGACGATCACCTTGTCACCAACCTTCAGCGAATCGCGCTTCACGCCAGACTGTGCCAGCTGGCTCGTCCCACCCCATTCGATCGCCCACCGCTGCATGGCGCCGCTCTCATCCGGCGCCTCGACGTGCAGGAACGAATGCGGATTCCGATAGACGAATTGGACGATGGTGCCTTCGATCTTGATCGCTTTGCTGGTCTCGTAGGTGGCACCGAACGAGTGGTGAGCGGAAACGGTCGATACCGTCAAGGCGGCCGCGAAAGCAATCAGCAACAGCTTACGCATGGTCTTCCTTTCGGGAATGCATTGTGAGTTACGGCTTCACAGTCTTATAGACAGCCTCGATGAACATGTTCGTCGTCCATGGTCCGGTTGTGGCTCCGTAGCGTCCTTCGAAGTCGAGGGTCGGGCGCGCCGCCTTGACCTGCTCGAGCGTCATCCCCTTCTTCTTCAGATCGGCAATGCGATCACGAATCATCACGAGCATGTTGCGATAGGACGCGACGTCGGCCGTGTCCGAGAGACGACCGCGCCCAGGGACGATCCATGTGCCCCCCTGCGATCGGTATTCGGCAACCGAGAGATCGAGAATGTGATTGAGGCCGTCGATCACGCCCTGGATGCTCCCGCCTTTCGCGGTGTCGATGAGCGGATAGCTGATCGTCGAGAACAGATTGCCCGCCGCGATGACTTCCGAGTGGCGGAAGAACACGAAGCTGTCGCCATCGGTGTTCGCAGCCTTCGCGCTGTAGAGGATGACCGGCTCTCCGTTCACGTACTCGGACAGCTTGTGGAACTCGTCGAAGAACGTGTCGACTGGCCATGCGGCTTCGGGAGCAGCCGGCGTCTTGCCATCGGCCGCGCTCATCGCCGCGAGGACGCCCTCGTGCGCGACGATCGTCGCCGTCGTACCGAGGTCGCGCACCGCGCCACCGAATCCGGCGGCGCCTCCCGCCCGACGGAAGTTTGCCGAGGCGGCCAGCTTCTCATTGCCGCCCACGTGATCGGGCGCAGCGCTGGTGTTGATCACGTATCGAATCGGACGTGCCGGAGCCGGCGACGCAATCACCGCGTTGAAGTACGGGCTCGACCAGCTCGGGATCCCCGGGCAATTCGCACCGAAGCAGGTGTTGGTCGAGGGTGCGGTGATCACCGACTTCTCCAGATCGCTGAGCGCGGCCAGCACCTTGTCGGTCATTGGCGCAGACCCGGTGTTGACGATGGCGATCCCGTCGCGCCCGATCGACGCAGTGACGTTGGTGCCGTCGACCACGAGCATGTAAATGTTGCCCTGCACCGGCAGCACGTGGACCTGACCGTCGCGCGGGCTCTCGTCGGCGATGCGCCTGGCCACGTCGTTGGCAGTCTTGGACACCGGCACCGTGAGCGTGTTGACGTTGGCCGAGCCGCTCAGCACCGCACGGTATTCCGGGTAGATCGTCTTGACGCCACCGCGGATCGGATCGAACGGGATCCACTTCTGCGTCTTGATGAACTCGCCGATGGCGCTGTTCTGCCCCGGCAGAAAATGCGGCACCCAGTGCCGATCACGGCCGCCGTTCTCCGCGAACGACGATCCGCTGCAGTTCTCGGTCGGCGGGCCGCCGTTCGGATCGTACGTGTAGGTAATCGACAGCACGTAGGGTTCGTCGAGGTAGATCGGATCGTCGACGACCTGGACGATCGAGAGGATGTCGTCGTGCCGCGTGATGTACTCCGTCATCGTCAGCATGTCGGAGGTCTGCGGGCCGCCGCGCCGCAAGTATCCGTCCTTGAGATGTGTGGTCGTGACCTTCAGCGTCTGGCCGACCCACTCGCCGGTCGAAAAGCCGCTCCAGCTGTGGGGCGCCCATGCGGGCGGATGCGGGCGACCGTCCATGAAGATCGGCCGATCGAGCGAACGCATGAACTGCAGACGATAGCCGACGATCTCGCGTGAGATCGGATCGAGGTCCTTGAGAATGCGCGCACCGCCGACGCCCCGCCACTGATGCGGCGCCGAGTGCGGCCGGCACTGGTACTCCGGCGTACCCCAGATCGATTCGGGCGTGGTGTCCGCGCGCAGACGGCCCGCCTCGTTCAATGCGAGCCCGAGGTAGTCGGCGAGCGGCGGCTGCCCGGGATCTTCGGCGCTATCGAGCCGCCATTC
>DATFRP010000040.1:0-3458 GCA_035263125.1 Vicinamibacterales bacterium | reverse complement strand
CTCCATCTGCCGGCGCAACGCGATTTCGCTCGCGAGGAGGGCGTCGCGGGCAGCCCGATATTCCGACGTCTCGTTTGGAAAGCGCATGCTCACAGGATCCTGATCTAGCACATGGAAGATCCCGATACAAACATGACTCTTTGAGCCACCAAGGACACGGAGGAGAAACGAAGGAACATAGGCCACGAAGATCACGAAGATCACAAAGGAAGAAACGGAGTCTTTGTGGCCCTACGTGGTCCGCTTAGCGCGGGGCAGCCACGGTTATCTCCGCCCTGACGCCCCTGATCGCGAGTTGCGTGCCGAATGGCCGCGACAAATCCGCCAGACGTTCGAGAATATAACCGGCCTGCGCACCCGACGCCGGCGACGGCAAGCCGCGCGTGAAGAGGAATGGATTCGTGGCGCGCGGGTCCTGCACGTCGGGCTGCCCTTCACCGAGGACGTTCATCACGATCGGCTGCAGCGAGATCGATTTGAGCGTCTTGCCTTGGTACTCCAGATAGGCGACCGCGCTCTCAAAGTTGATCGGTTCGTGGATGTAGGTCAGCGTCGGCGGCACGTTATAGATGAAGTTGCCGAGGTCGTAGAAGATGGGGCGCCCACGGTAGATCTCGATGCCATGGAGCAGCGGCGCGCCGTGCATCACCACGATGTCCGCGCCGGCATCGACCTCGGCATGCACCCACTTCTTCAGCCAGTCGTTCGGCGCAAGCCGCTCGGCCATGCCTTCGGTGAAGATGGTTGCGAACGAGTGATTCCCAAACACATGGTTGTGCTGATACACAATCACGAGATCGGCGTTCTGACGCGCCTGCCGGATGCTCCGCAGGATGCGTTCGCTGTCCTCGGCGTACGGAGTATTGGGTGGAGCGCCTGGCAGATCGGTTGTGGCCTCGTTGTCCTTATCGCCGGCTTTGATCCGTAGCTCGTTGACACCGGGTCGGTCGGCTCCAGCCATCCCGCCCGGGACGATCAGCCCCGAGGCGCTCGACACCAGGGCGATAGTGCCTTTGCTGGTTCGAAGGTAGGCCGGTGCCGATGCCTCCTCCAGGTTCTTGCCGATGCCGGCGTGGACGATCCCGCGGCTCTCGACTTCACGCAGCGTGTTGAGAATGCCGGTCGCCTGCATGTCGAAGGCGTGATTGTTCGACAGCGACAGCAGGTTGAAACCGAACGCCTTGAGCGCGTCGAGCGTCTGCGGCGGGGTCAGAAAGCCTCGGCCTTCGCTGACCGACTGGCCCGGCAACGCCACGGCGGACTCGAGATTCGTGAACACCACGTCGCCCTTCAGGAGTCCTTGGATCACCGGAACGGCCTTGGGTGCCGTCGCGCGCAGATCGGACCGAAGCATCGACTGGCCTGTGAGCGTAATAGTCAGCGGCGTTGCTTGGGCGCGGACCGTGTCGCGCGCAGTCGCAAGAATGGTGATCGCGCAGGCGATCGTCGTCAGCAGGCGACCGGCGTTCAAGAGCAGCTTCACAGAAACCTCCGCTGAGATTATCTGCGATGCGGTATCGTTCGAGGCGCTCTCACTACTCGCCGAGGTGCTCGTGGAAATCAGAACCTGTATGCTGACGATGTCGTTCGCGCTGACTGCGCACATGGTGTACGCGCAGGCGGGTGCCGCGCAGCCCGGCCAGCCGGCCGAGGTCCGGGTCACGACGACCAAGCTCGGTGGCAACGTCTACGCCGTGGATGGTCAGGGAGGCCGGATGGCCGCCCTCGTCGGGCCCGATGGCGTGTTCCTTGTGGATGCGCAGTTTCCGGCCGTCACCGAGAAGATCGTCGCGGCGCTCAGAGAGATTTCGCCTGTGCCGATCAGGCTCCTGGTGAACACGCACGTGCACGGCGATCACTCCGGCGGCAACGAGAACTTCGCCAAGCTTGGCGTCACCATCCTCGGGCGGCCGAACCTGCGCAACCGGCTGCTGAAACCGGTCGCCGCTCCAGGCGGCCAGGTACCGCCCGTCGCCCCCGCCGCAGCGCTGCCGGTGGTGCTCTACGATCAGCCGCTCACCGTCATGATGAATGGCGAGACGGTGCAGCTGATACCGCTCCCCAACTCGCATACCGACGGGGACACGGCCGTCAAGTTCGTCGAGGGCGACGTGCTGATGACCGGAGACGTCTTCCGGTCGGTCGGCTTCCCTGCCGCCGATCGCAATGCCGGCGGCACGCTGAAGGGGCTGCTCGAATCGATCGAGATGTTCATCAAACTGTCGGGGCCCAACACCAAGGTCGTGCCCGGGCATGGTCCCATCACCGATCGCGCGGCGCTCGTCTTTCACCGCGAGGTGATCGTCACCGTCCGCGATCGCATCGCCAAGGCGATCAGCGACGGGAAGACGCTCGAACAAGTACGTGAGTCGAAACCCACCGCCGACTTCGAACAACGCGTCGGCGGACCGCCGAACTTCATCACCCAGTTCGTCGATACGCTCTACGCGGAGCTCAGCGCCGGTCGGCGCTGAGGCGTCACGAGGATCGCCCACCGTCACATTCCGAGGCCCTATCCCGTCTCACTATTGGAGACGGGAGGAGCGACATGTCCAGAGACATGATCGATGCGGGTCTGCGTGTGTTTTCTCGAGTTCACTACCTGTTTGCCGCCGCCGTCATCGGGGTGTGCGTTCTTGCCGCACCGGCGGTCGCACAGGTGGCGGACCAGCCAGCGGGCGTGACGGTTTACACTCTGACGCCGAAGCGGCTCGCAGCCAGCACGGCCGCGTTGGTAGGGCTGATCGGCACGGTGATCGGTGCACTCGCGCTGGCTCGATCCACCGGTCGTCTCGGCGCCGGCAACGGGCGACGCGGCGCGATGGTGGCCCTGGTGATGGGGCCGATCGGGTTGGTCGTCGGTGCGCTGGTCGTAGCCACTGCCGACGGTGGTCTGGGCACCGGCAATGGGCTGGCAGGGGGAATCGTGGCCATGGCGGTGGGCCTGATCGGCATGGCCCTCGGCGGGCTGGCTCTGGCCCGCTCACGCCGCATCGCCTGATGACGGTGCGCACAGCGTGAGCTCGATCACTGGATCTCGATCGAGCGGGTCAACGCCACGCGTCGATGGAGACAGTTGACCGCAGCGAGCCGCTGATCATCTTCCACGCGCCCTGCGTCTCCCCACCGGCGACGACGATGTTGATCTCCGATGGTTCGAAGATCCTGATCACGTCGTCAGGCTTCGCCTTGAGGCGAGACGCGTACGGCTCGACACCGGCAACCGCGCGCGGCCGCATGAGGTACTGAATCCACTGATTGTCCCAGTACTCGCGCGCCGTCAGCAGCGCGTTCTCGGCACACCAGTCGATCAACTTCTCCTTGGTGTCGAAGCCAAGCTTGATGAATCCGCGCGCGACAATCGGATCCATCACGAACAGCGGCTGACTGTATTGCTCCACCGCAGCGAGCGAGTGGCGCATCTTCTCCTGCCACGTCGCGCGCGGGCCATAACCGGC
>DATFRP010000039.1:0-9028 GCA_035263125.1 Vicinamibacterales bacterium | reverse complement strand
CAACGCCGAACTGCGATTCCCGCTCATCGAAGCGATGCTCACGCCGGTGGGAGTGCTGGGCGGTATTCGCGGCGTGTTCTTCGCGAACTTCGGTGGCGGCCATTTCAAAGGCCAGGACTTCAAGTGGTTTGCGACCGGTTCACAGACGTACACGCCGATCGTGAGCTTCAACCAGCTCGACGCTTTTTCACAAGTGCCGGTCTTTGGTCAACCAGTGACCGTAAGCGGCCTTCGTCTCGTCGACTCTCGCGCCTCGTACGGATTGGGGCTCGAAACCTTCGCGCTCGGCTTCCCGATCCACTTCGACTACGCGTGGAGGACGCTGCTGAACAAGGACTGGGAGGACCAGCTGTTCGCGGCCTACGGCGGCCATTCCTGGTTCCGCAGCCCGCGGTTCTCGGTCTGGATTGGGTACGATTTCTAAGGAATCAGGATTCAGGAATCAGGAATCAGGTTAGGAATCAGGAATCAGGAAACAGGCAGGGCCGGTCCGAGAGGGCCGGCCCTTTCTGTTGTACGCGCGGCGTCGTAACATGTGCGCGGCCATGGGTGGACGACTCCGGGCATTCGCTGGTGCGATGGTCCTGACGTTCGGATCAATCACGGCGTCCGCGCAGTGGCTCCATCAGCCGACACCTGGCATTCCGCGACTGGCGAACGGTCAACCTGATCTTGCGGCGTCAACGCCGCGCAGGCCGGATGGCAAGCCCGATCTCTCAGGAATATGGTCGGTCTCGTGTCTGCCCGGCACCGGCTGCAACGATCGCGCACTGTTCTTCGATCTCGCGGCCGGCTTGCCACCAGATGCCGTGCGGATGACACCATGGGCTGCCGCCATTCAGAAGCAACGCGAAGCACGCGATCACATCGACGATCCGTTTGGCTACTGCTTGCCGATGGGCGTACCACGGATGACTGTGAGCACCGCGTTCAAGATCCTCGTGACACCGGGGGTGACCGCATTCCTTCACGAGATGGCAACGGGGCCGGAGTTCAGGCAGATCTTCACGGATGGACGACCGCTTCCCGCCGTGACTGAGCCGACATGGCTTGGTTACTCGATCGGGCGTTGGGAGGGCGATGACTTCGTCGTCGAATCGAAGGGATTCAAGGACGGCGGATGGATCGACACCCGCACGGCGCGTCCGAACAGCGACGCACTCCACGTCACCGAGCGATTTCGGCGCACCGACTTTGGCCACATGCGGCTGACGATCACCATCGACGATCCAAAGGCCTACCTCGCACCGTGGACGGTGTCGACCACACTGAACCTGATGTTCGATACCGAGCTGCTGGAATCCTTCTGCGATGGCCACGAGAAAACGATGGAACACCGGCGGATGACCGCGCCTCCGCCTGAGCCGCCAAGTCCGAGTCTGCCGAAGAAGTGAAGGCTCATGAGAGGAAACGGAGGAGGACGGAGGAAACGGATTAACAGGAGGAACGGAGTAACGGAGACAGGATTCCTGTTCTGATCTGATTCATCAGAAGAAGCGTTTCTCCGTTTCTCCGTTCCTCCTGTTAATCCGTTTTCTCCGTATCCCTCCGTTACCTCAGTAATGCCCTACGATTTTTCGAGTCGGAGCTCGCTTTGAACGAGATCCATCGAGACGCGGTACGGGGCCAGGAACTTATGGCCGACGATGCCGCCGAGCTGGAAGCCGAGGAGCAGGCTCGGTGCGCGCAGGTTCAGCACCACGAGTGAGAAGTTGCGGTACTCGATGGTGTCGAAGTCGAGGCTCATGCCGGGCATGAGGAACGCTTCGCGATCCCAGCCCGACGTGCCCCACACGCGAAGCGGAATGCGTCTGAACGGAGACGCGGGCAGCCCTTCTGCCGTCTCCGCGCTGATCGAGATCACCTCACCGCCCGTGTCCACGACGAAGTATGTGGGAATCTTCGAATTCAACAGCCCGCGCACCATTGCCAGGCGATGGACGCGCATGGGAAGGCGGATATCGGCGTCGACGGGCGGCAGCTTGCGGCCGATCGTGAGCAGCCGCTTCTGGTAGTCGATCATCATCGACATCCCGATCGACAGCGGCGAGAACGATTCGCCCTCACGCTTCGGGATACCGCGGAGCGCCGGGTTCTTCACGAGCACCGGGAGATTCCGCACCTGCAGCGTGCCGATTTCGAGCGACTTGATTTTTGCGAGCTGAAGACCGCGCAGGCCGACTTCGCCGACACCCGCGCTGAGCGTATAGGTGACCGGGCGAATGCGCTCGCGTGACGCGGTGTCGCGGGAGAGCACGGTCTCCTCGGATCCAGTATCGAGCACGAAACCCTGTGGGTGACCGCCATTGACTTTGGCCTGCACGACGATCTTGTCCCTCTCCAGGGTGAAGGGGATCGTGTGCAGCATGTTGAGATCGGTTTCGTCGATGTCGACAGGCGAGCTATCGCCGAACGAATCGAGGAACTCCACCTGCGCTTTCGCCCACGCCGCTTTTTCGCTGCGGTCTTTGTTGGGCAGCAGGTTGATGTAGTTGCGGTACGAGTTGGCCGCCTGGGCAAAGCGATGCAGGCGCTCGTAGATATCGCCGACCAGGGCGTGAATCTCGCCGTCGCGCGGTGCGGCCGCGGACGCCGCGAGCGCGGCGTTGAGCGCTTCGTCCAGTTTGCTGGTCGCGGCGAGCGATCGCGCCACGCCGTAGCGGGCGCGCGACGACTCGGGCGATCGCGACAGCGCCTCGCGATAGGCGGCATCCGCTTCGTCGAACATACCTGCCGACCAGAGCGCGTCGGCGTAGAGCGCGAGCGCCTCGGCATCGGCGGGCGCGTCGGCGCGCAGGCGCTCGGCCTCGGCGCGCGCATGTTTGAATTCCGCGATCTTGAGCGAACTGCGGACGACACCCTTGCGGGCGCGGACCGCCATGCTCTTGTCAGTGGACTCAGCCGCCTGCTCGAACGAGCGAAGGGCTTCGGGATACCGCGTTTCGTCGTAGAGGAGCGTCGCCAGCTGGTACTGGAGTTCGGCGTCGACGGCAACCTGCGCCCGCACCGCGAGCGAGCCGCCAATCAGGAGAGTTGCCGCGCAGGCAATCAGCTGCGTTCTACGCGCTAACCGGAGCAACGTCCACATGGTCCCACCCTTGCTGGTTCCGTGGGCCCCGCAACCCACCCGTGTTGGGCCGTCGACGCGCCCGGCGCTATCGAAGCCGCTTTAGACTTTCTCTTTCTGGTAGTACTCCGCGTTCTTCGGAATGAAGTGGTTCCACTTCTCCGGCGTCTCGTCTAGGGCAAAAATGGCTTCAACCGGGCAGGCTGGCACACAGGCGCCGCAGTCGATGCATTCGTCCGGGTGAATATACAGCATTTCCGCCGACTGGAACTGCGGTTCATCCTTGCGGGGGTGGATGCAGTCGACTGGGCAGACATCGACACACGCCGTATCCTTGGTACCCACGCACGGTTCACAGATGATGTACGCCACGAACTTCTCCTGGAAACTTCTGCAGTCGGGCAGTATAACCCGGCCGATTCGAACAGTTCGGGTGTGCGTGCTCGTGCTCGTCTGTGTTCTCGGCTGCACGGATTTGCGTTCGGCTGAAGCGTGGCGGGAAGCTCCGGAATACCTGAACCTGTTCGCGCCGCGCGCGCATCGCGACGCCTATCGCATCTACGTCTCGCCGCTCGGGCTGGACGATGCGCTGCGCGCGCTGCTGGCCGATCCGGCCGTCCAGCATCCCCCGGGCGCGTGGACGCCCCAGTCGGTGTCGCCCTTCGACGCATTCGGACGAACCGGCAGCTACAATCGGTGGAAACTGGCTGGTCTGTACGGCAACCGGCGTGCGCGGGTGGCACGGGGACCGAGGGTCGACCGTGGGCACGTGGAGTCGTGGATTCTCGTCGCGCCGTATCCTGATCCCGCACTGAAGCGCCTCGAGTCCGGCACGTTGATCCTGGTTCTGCAGATCCCGCCGTCGTGAGCGTGGTTCCCGCGGCGCGCCCATGCGCCGTGGGGTGAATGACATGCGCATTGCCTCATCGCTGACGAATCGGATCTTCATCGCGTCGACGCTGCTCTCGACGCTGACGCTCGGCCTGGCGTTTGCCTTCGCCAATGTGCGGGCGTCGCAGGAAGTCGAAGCCGATCTCCAGAGCGGTCTGCAGAAAGCGGCCGCGATGGTCGACCAGCATCGCCTGGACCGCACCGAAAACTACACCCGGATGGCCCGTCTCGTCTCCGAGCTGCCAACGCTGCTTGCCGCCGTCGACGAGGACGACCCGCCAACGGTCCAACGGGTCGCTGAGGAGATCAGTCAGCAGATCGGTGCCGATCTGCTGATCGTCACGAACCCGACGGGCGGCGTGCTCGCGTCGGTCGGCCGCGATTCGACGGCGCTTTCCTATCAGCGGGCGGGCCCTGACGATGCAAGTGAGTTCTCGACCTTCCTGCCGCACGCACGAGGCGTGCTCGAAATGGTGAGCGTGCCGATCCTGAAGTTCCCCGAGCCGGTGAAACTGCTGGGGCGCGTCAACGTCGGCTTCTTCATGGACGACGCGCTCGCGCATCAGTTCAAAGAAGTCACCGATAGCGAGGTCGCATTCGCCGCCGGCGGCAACGTGCTGGCGTCGTCTCTGGGGCGCGATGCACATGCTGCGCTGGAGAAGATGCTGGCCGCAAGCAGCCCCGCCGCAATCACACTCGGCAATCAGGAGTACGTTGCGCTGGCGCGCCCGATGCAGAAAGGCGAAGCCGACGCCGGGCCAATCACCCTGACACTGCGCTCGCGCACCGATCGGATGCGGTTTCTCAATGCGCTGCGCGCCGCGCTGGTGGTGGCGCTGATTGTCGCGGTGCTGCTCGCCACCATCCTGAGCTACGCGGTCGCGCGCACGATGACACGACCGCTCGCCGCGGTCACCGACGCGATGCGCGACGTGGCCGCCACCGGCGACCTGACGCGAAAGGTCTCGGTGCGGACGCGGGTGTGGGATGATGCCGATGCGCGTCTCCTCGCCACCGCCTTCAACACGCTGACCGACTCGATCGGACGCTTTCAGCGTGAGGCGGCACAGAAGGAGCGGCTGTCCTCCCTTGGGCGCCTGTCAACGGTGATCGCACACGAGATTCGCAACCCGCTGATGATCATCCGGGCCTCGTTGTCGTCGCTCAGACGCGAGCACGTGTCCGCGACCGATCGCCTCGAGGCGGTCGCCGACATCGACGACGAGACCAGGCGGCTGAACAGCCTGGTGTCCGACGTACTCGATTTCGCGAAACCGATTCGATTCGAACTGGCACCGGTGAATCTGAACGACGTGTGCCGCGCGTCGGTGGCCGCTGCGTGGGCCGGCCAGGACGAGCCCGACGTACGGGTCGAGCTCGACGACGACCTTCCGGTCGTGGTGACCGATGCCGAGCGACTGCGGACGGCGCTCGTGAACATCCTCACCAACGCCAGGCATGCCGTCCAAGCGGCCGCACCTGCGACGGCAGGTGCTGCCGAGACGCGACATGCGTCCCCGTCGACGGGCTCCGGCCGGAGTGCGGTCGGCGTCGCGCTGGCGAGCCAGGGAGTCACCGTGACGTCCGCGCAACGCGGTGATCGCGTGACGCTTGTCGTACGCGATCGAGGCATCGGGATCGGGCCCGAGGATCTCGCGCACATCTTCGATCCCTACTTCACGACGAGACGCGCGGGCACCGGTCTCGGTCTGCCCATAGCCAAGAACATCATCGAAGGGCTGGGAGGCACCCTCACCGTGACGAGCCGCCAGGGACACGGCACCGAGATCCGCATCGATCTGCCGCTCACTGCGCCCCAGGGCACCGCATGAGCGCACACCGAGGCTCCATCCTCCTCGCCGACGACGAAGAGAAGATCCTGAAGCGGTTGGGGCGGGCGCTCAGAGACGAAGGACACGAGGTCGTCGAAGCGTCGAACGCACGCGATGTGCAGCGACAACTTGGCGAACGCCCGTTCGATCTGCTCGTCATCGACAATCTCATGCCGGGCATGAGCGGTCTCGAGTTGATACGCGAGGTCTCCTCGTCGATGCCGGAGTCGGAGCGGCCGCAGATCGTGATGATGACGGCGCACGGCTCCACGCAGATCGTGCGCGAGGCCTTCAAGCTGGGCGTCGAGGACTTCCTCGAGAAACCGTTCGAAGTAGACGAGCTCCTGACGCTGGCGCGGCGCGCGGTCAAGAGCCAGCGGCTGCGCACCGAGAAGCAGTACCTCCTCAGTGAGCGCGATGCCGAGTTCAATCAGTACGGGATCGTCGGCCGCAGTCGCGCGATGCAGGAGGTGATTCATCGCGCCGAACTGGTGGCAGGCACGAAGAGCACGGTGCTCATCACCGGGGAGACCGGTACCGGCAAGGAGATGGTCGCGCGCCTCATTCACCACCGGAGCGCGCAGCGAGAGATGCCGCTCATCAAGGTGAACTGCGCCGCCATCCCCGACACGCTGCTCGAATCGGAACTGTTCGGGCACGTGCGCGGGGCGTTCACCGGCGCGACCATGACCAAGCGCGGCAAGTTCGCGCTGGCCGATGGCGGATCGATCTTCCTCGACGAGATCGGCACGCTGAGCACCGCCGTCCAGGCCAAGCTGCTGCGTGTGCTGCAGGAGCGCGAGTTCGAACCGCTCGGCGCCGAACGCACGCAGCACATCGACGTCCGGGTCGTCGCGGCCACCAACCGCGATCTGAAACAGATGGTGAGCGACGGTCGCTTTCAGGAGGACCTCTACTACCGGCTGAACGTCATTCCGATCGAGATTCCCCCTCTGCGCGATCGTCGCGAGGACATCCAGACGCTGATCGATCACTTCGTCGAAAAGCATCGGCAGCGCTCGGGCAAGCGGGTCGACCGCGTGGAGAGCGGGGTCGTGGAGGCATTGAGTCGATACGACTGGCCGGGCAACGTGCGCGAGCTCGAAAACACGATCGAGCGGGCGGTGGTGCTGGCCACCGGGACGACGCTGACCGCGCAATCGGTCTCACTGCTCGGGGCGACATCCGCCCCGTCAACCGGGCTGCCGTCGACGCGACTGCATCAAAACCTCGAATGGGTGGAACGTGAAACGATTCGGCGGGCGCTCGAGCAGGCCGGCGGCGTCAAGAAAGATGCGGCTGAGCTTATGGGCATCAGTCAGCGCGCGCTCAGTTACTACCTCGCGAAATACCGTATCGACTAAAGACGAGCCCGTTTCCTTTTTTCGATACCGGATTACCCCCCTGGTAACCGCGCCACCGGGGCGCCGGCTAATTTGCCAGTGTTTCCGGCAGTTTGCCCACGACACTGGCCGGGCATCAGCCTTGCTGAGTGGAGAGGTGCAATCTGTGTCTTCCCGTTTTCTTCTCTATAGCGTTCTTGCCCTGGTCGCCGTAGGTGCGTCCGGAGATCTGTCGGCGCAGGCGCCCCAGGACAAGGGGCAGGATCAGTCGACCACCGAGCCGCGCGTCATCGAGATCGTGGCCAAGCGGTATGCGTTCGAGCCCGCCGTGATTCAGGCGGTCGTCGGCGAGCGTCTCCGCCTGATGGTCGTCTCGGCCGACGGCCCGCACGGCTTCGAAATCAAGAAGTTCAAAGTCAAACAGCCGATCCCGCGCGGGACAGACCCGGTCGTGATCGAGTTCACACCGACCGAGGCCGGACGATTCGGGATCCTGTGCTCCGAGTATTGCGGGGACGGCCATAGCGACATGAAGGGAACGCTGGTTGTCCAGGCGCAAGCTGCACAACCGGCACAGGAGAAAAATTGATGCGGTTGACGCGAGCAAGCCTGATGATCCTGATGGCCCTCGGGATCATCGGGTGCGACGAGAAGCTCTCCGATCTGACCGGGCCGACCCCGAACCTCCAGCCAACTTTCAGCAGCATTCAGCAGAATATCTTCGAAGCCAGCGATTCGAGCGGGCGCGCGGCCTGCACGCAGTGTCACAATGCGGTCGGCAGACTCTTCAATGGTCTCGATCTCTCGTCAGCCGTCGCCTACGCGAATCTGGTCAACGTGACGAGCCGCGAGAAGCCGAGCGCCACGCGGGTGATCCCCGGCGATCCGGTGAACAGCTATCTGATTCAGAAGCTCGAAGGCCAGCCGGGCATCGTCGGGGTGAGAATGCCGTTCAGCGGACCACCGTACTTGACCGATGGCCAGATTACGGTCATCAAACGGTGGATCGAGATCGGTGCACCAAACAACTAGGAGTCATTCAATGCGTTGGAGCAGAGCACTGCTTGCGTGTGCCCTTTTGCTGGCCGTGTGCCCGCAACCCTCGCTCGCCCAGAACACCGGCGCGAAGACCCCACCGCCTGCCGACGATCCGGACAAGGATCCGAACGCGTCGCAGCCGGACTTCACGCTGATCGCCCTGCCGACCAGCCTGCGGTTGCCGCAATTCTCGAGCGCGTTTCGGGTGACGCACCGCTTTCTGCGTCCGCTCGGCGAAGGCGACTTCGGTGATCTGCTCGACGACTTCTTCGGCCTCGACAACGGCGCGCAGATTGGGCTCGAGTACCGCTTCGGCCTGATGCGTGGATTGCAGGCGGGCATCCATCGCACCAGCGACAAGACCATCGAGTTCTTTTCGCAATACAGTCTTTCGCAGCAGAAGGACAACGGGCTCGGCGGACTCGACGTCATCGCCTCGATCGACGGGACCAACAATTTCCGGGACAGCTATTCCCCGGCGATCGGCGTGGTGCTGTCGCGCGAGTTGGGCAGTCACGGTGCGCTGTACTTCGAGCCGATCTGGGTGAACAACTCCAACCCGGAACCGAGCGAGATCGTGGATGACAACGACACGATCATCTACGGATTGGGCGCGCGGTTGCGCCTCCTCCCGACCGTCTACGTCGTCGGCGAGTTCCTCCCTCGATCGGGATACAAGCCGGGTGTGAACCACGCATCGTTTGGCATCGAGAAGCGCGCCGGCGGGCACGTCTTCCAGCTCAATTTCTCCACCGGCTTCGCCACGACGATGGGTCAACTGGCGCGCGGGGGCACCGCCAGCGACGACTGGTACCTCGGCTTCAACATCTCCAGGAAATTCTTCCGATGAACCGCTC
>DATFRP010000038.1:0-11114 GCA_035263125.1 Vicinamibacterales bacterium | reverse complement strand
CGTCGAGCTCGATCTGAATCTGATCGCCGCGCTCGGCTATGCACCGCCGAATCAGCACACCGTGTGTGTGCTCGGCGTGAACTGCCAGCAGCAGACCCCGCTGCACCGCCATCAGGGCGCGTGGAAGCTCCCGAATGTCGGGGACGTTCAGGACTACACATGGCTTCGCGCCACAGGGGCGACTATTGGGGCGACGAGTGTTCCAGTGCAGGTGGGAATCACGCCGAACCTGACGCTGCTTGACACCGAGGAACTGCCCAACGGTGTGAAGTTCACGTACTTCGTCCGTGCAGCGTTCAGGGACACGAAGCGCAGCGGCCCCTCTAACTTCGCAACCGTGACGGCGGTCAACGTAGCGCCGACGGCGAACGCCGACAGCTATACCGTACGCAAGAACAGGACGCTCACGGTTGCGGCGCGCGGTGTCCTCGCCAACGATACGGATGCCGACAGTCCGGGAAACCCGCTGCGTGCGGTGCTGCTCACCGGGCCGTCGCATGGAACGCTCGTCTTCAATGCGGATGGGTCGTTCACTTACAACCCCGCGAACGGGTTCGCGGGTACCGACACGTTCACGTACAAAGCGGACGACGGGGTCTGGAGCCGGGACACCAGCGTCGCACTCAGCCCGTTCTCCGCGCCCGCAACCGTGACGATTGTTGTGAACTAGCCTCAGGATCCGGGCACGTCCGACAGGACGTGCCCGGTTGTCTTCTCGATTACCTGGCCATGCGCTTCTTCACGTCCTTCAACAGCGCATCTTCAGTGGAGTTGCCGCGAAGCTTCAGATAAGCAGCATACGATTCGGCGAACCGCTTGTCCTGCCCCTGCTCGCGAACCATCCCCAGATAGTAGTAGGCCGGTGCGATATACGCGTAGGTCGGTTCTTCGTCGACGAACAGCGAGAGCGCTTCGCCCTGGCGTGGGTTGAGACACACATCGAACGCCGAGTCAGCCTGCGTCGTCGCGCCGGCAGCCAGCGACGCGCGCCCCAGCTCGAACTGTCCGATCCAGGTGTCGAAGAGCTCGTTGGCTTCGCGCAGCACCGTCATCGCTCGCCGTGGATCGCTCTTGTTGAGTGCGATCAATCCTTCGAGCACCTTGGCCAGCGCCCGCGGCTCGGGATAGAGCTCCCCCGAAAGACTGGCGATCTGCCGTTGTGCGCGCTCGGGCGCACCAGCTTCGATGAGCGTGCGCGCCGCCAGGAATCGAATCTTGACCGACGTGCTGTGCATCAGCGCCTGCTGGCTGGCCTCGATCGCCGCACGCTTCTGCCCGCGCGCGAGCTCGGCGTATGCTGCCGCGACAAGTTTGGAGGCGGCGAATTCGGCATTCTTGTCTAAGAGGTCGGCATCAGCGCCGCGTTTCAGGATCTGGACCGCTTCGGAGAACCGCCCTTCGAGGGTCGCGATATCGCCCAGGCCTGATGCGGCAATGGACCGACCGCGACGTTCAGTACTCCCTTCGAGCGTGGCGTAGCTCTGCTTCGCTTGCGCGAGCTGACCTTGACCCAGTTGGGCAAACGCGAGGGCGACTGTCGCGAAGATGTCGGGCTCCTCGATCGTGCGGGCTTCCTTCTCGGCCCGCTGAAATTGGCTGGAGTAGGCGGCGTAGAGCGCGAGGTTGTGGCGGAAGAGCGCGCGCTTCGGCAGGATCGCGACCACCTCCTGCATCATCTTCACCGCCTCTGTCATCTTGCGCAGATGCGAATAGCACAGGGCGAGCTGATTGTGACCGCCAATATCGCTGGGAAACTTTGCGACCAGCTCGCCGTACTCCTTGACGCACTGCTGATAGTCGCCGGTCGCCCAGTACGAATAGCCCCGAACGCTGCGGCGTTCGCGCTCCGTCAATCCACCGAGGTGCGTGAGCGCTTCGTCGCGGTACTTCCGGTCTTCGTCCAGCTTGCCTTGGCTTCGTGACGAGCTCGCCAGCACGAGATAACCGATGCCGAAATTCGGGTCGAGCTTCACCGCAGCGGCGGCATTCTTCTCCGCTTCGGCGAAGTTGCTGTTCGCGGCGGCTTCGAGCGCGGCCGCGTAATAGCGGGCGACGTCGAGCGATGTCGCGGAGAGCGTCTCCATTCCCAGCCGCTGATCGGACTGCGAGGTGTCGTCGCCGAGCGCCTCCCTGATCCGAGTCATCAGACCGGTCGCGACTTCAATCACCTGGTTCTTTCCGGCCGCTCGGCCCTCTGCGCTCGCGATGACATCGGTCGCTCTGGCAGGCAGCGCCTTGACGGAGATTTTGTAGCCATTGCCGTCGGGTTCGATCGCGCCCGCGAGCACGACGCGAACACCCTGCTTCATCGCGATCTGTCGCGCGGTGCCCTCATCGAGCCGCTCCGGGGGCCGCTCGCCGATGCCGCCCAGCGTGTTGCGATCGTACGCCGTGATGAATGGCGCAACCATGAGCGCACGCCGGAGCATCGGTTCGAGCGTGTGATCGAGTGCCGGATCCTTCGTCTTGTTCTGCAGGTCGGAGATGATGAGCGAGATCGGCTCGTGAACCGGCGGTGGAATGAACTGCCGCTGATACCACAACACGCCCAGGGTGATGGCGAGCAGTCCTGCAATCACGGCCGCGACGATCGGCAGCCGCACGACCCGCTTGATCGGAATGAGCTGCCCGTTTTCGTCCAGCTGCTTCAGCGCTCCAACGAGCTCGGCGGAGGTCTGGAAGCGCTTCTCGCGATCGGGCTCGAGACATTTCGCAATCACCTGCTCGATCGGCTTTGGAATCGTTGGATCGAGAGTCTGCGCCAGCGGAAACGGCTGGTCGATTCGAGCTTTCAGCTCCTCGATGGCGCTCGCCGCATGGCTGTGGCGCTTTCCGAGCAGCATGTCCAGGAAGATCAGTCCGAGCGCGTAGATGTCGGCGCGCTGATCGACGTGGAGTCCCTTGGCCTGCTCAGGCGCCATGTACTGGACCGTGCCGAGGATCGTGCCGACGAGCGTCTTTGCCTGGGCCGACTTCAGCGAATCAATCGCCTCGCCCGGGGCGAGGTGGGCCGCCTTGTCGGTCGGCAGCTGATTCGAGCGCGCGATCCCGAAGTCCATGATGACCGCGCGATCCTTGAGCACCATGATGTTCGCGGGTTTCAGATCGCGATGTACGATGCCCTGTTCGTGCGCAGCGGTGAGGCCGTCAGCGACGTCGCGGATGATGCCGAGCGCGGCCGGCACCGACATCTTGCCGTGCTCTCTCAACACGGTGGCCAGGTCCGAGCCTTCCAGATACGGCATCGTGATGTACTTGATGCCGTCGATTTCGCCGAGGTCGTGAATGCGGACGACGTTCTTGTGCGTGACCTGACGGGCGAGCACGAGCTCCTGCTTGAAGCGCCGCTCCATCTCCCGTGCGGCTGCAGGGTCCGCCGTCGATTCCGGACGGATCACTTTCAGGGCGACCGCCATTCCGAGCTCGGCATCCCACGCGTGGTAGACCGCGCCCATTCCGCCGATGCCGAGCACCCGGATGATGTGGTAGCGATGACCGAATGCCTGACCGACCTCGAGCGGCCCGGTATCGTCGCTGTTCCGCGCACTGCTTCGCGCCCCGGGTTGAGGGCGCGACGTGGGAGCCTTGGGCGGCGCGGCCTCGACGAACCGCGTCTCTTCCGAATCGTTCGAGGGCGGTGGGGCAGATCCTTCCGACAGCCTGGTGACATCCGGATCGACGAAGTGCGTGACGTCCGGATCGACGAAGTGCGTAACGTCCGGATCGACGAAACGTGTCACGTGTGGATCGGAATCATCCCGCGGTGTCACCGGAGCCGTTTCCAGGCGCGTGACATCGACGTCGAGCGCATCCCCGCCGTGGAAGACCGTCGCGTCCGAGTCCGAATCCGTTGAGAGTGGCGGAGGCGTCAGCACGCCGGCTGCGACCTGCCGTTGCAGGTTGACTGCACGGCTGCAGGCGAAGCACCGATCGGCAGATGCCGATAGAGTCGCGCCGCAATGAGGGCAGTTCACCAGTGGGTCCGGGCCGCCAGCGTACACGCCGAAACCGGCAGCGCGAAAATTGTGTGCAAATACAAATTATCCGCGCTTCATGACGCAGGGACAAGACAAAACGCCCCTGTACAGGTCAGCGCGAATACAACCTGTACTTGCAAAACGCCATTCGTCAGTCGGACGAACGCGTATCCGTGATCGGAGCATCGAGGCGGCTGCCGACCTGCCCGTCTGGTCACGATATTGCGTGGGCTAACGCGCCGAGCAGGGCGTGGGATTCCAGCCCGCGGCGCCTGGCAGCTTCTTGAAGTCGGAACTGGTCAGGTAGGGCCGCGTGAAGTAGACCGGGTCCTCGACCCTGGTCGTTACCGTCAACCATCCGTCGCCATTGGGCAGCGAGTTGACGTCGAAGAACTCCGTGACGGTAGCGGCCTTGCTGTAAGGAGCCCCGTTCCGGCGCACGTATCCAGGCCGGAGGTTGGTGGTCACGACTTTCAGGCTGCCGCGACGCGGCGTGCCGCGGCCTGGTGCGTACTGCCACGACGCAACCGAATAGCCTTGCCAGCTCGGTTCTCCCGCAGGCGCCGACCCCCCGAAATGCAGCAGGCGGGTCTGCGTGCCTGCGTCGGTGTCGATGCGGAGCGTGGTGGCATCCTCCCACGTCACATGCAGCCGCGTCGGCATCCGCATGATGTTGCCGGCGCCGTACGCCCGACACTGCTCGCCGGCCGCTTCGTCGCGCGCCGCATCCCAGCTGTCTCCGATCTTCCGGCCTTCGGCGTTGAGCGGCAGCGTTTCGTAGACGCCTTTGATCGGCGTCACCATCCGAAACTTCCAGTCCTCGGTGATCACCGAGACCCAGTAGCCGGTGAGATCGATCGCGGCGGCCTCACGCGGCGCCGCCGGCGGCCCACCGCGACCGCCGCGCTGTGCATCGACCGCGATCGTCGAAGCCAGCACGATCGCGGCGAGTGCCAGGCTCCTAATCAACCGCCTCACCAGACCTCGAGCCCCACGTAAAGCCATCGAGCGGGCGCTTCAGCGTCACCATCAATGCTCTGAACTCGCCCGGCACGCGTGAAGGCCGTCCGAGGACGATGACCTGGTCGCCGACTTTGAGCGACTCGCGGTTCACGCCCGCTGTGGCCAGCTGCGCGGTGCCGCTCCATTCGATCGACCATCGCTGCTGCACACCCTCCTGATCCGGTGCCTGCACGGTGACGAACGAATGGGGATTGCGGTAGGAGAACTGGAGAATCTTGCCTTCGAGCTTGATCTCCTTGCTCGTGTCGTAGGTGGCGCCGTAGGAATGGTGAGCGTATGTCGCCGTGCCCGCTGCACACACCGCGATCGCCATGATGGAGAACAGTACGCGCATCACTTCTTCTCCTGGAGGCTTTTGTACACCGCTTCGACGAACATGTCGGTCGTCCATGGTCCGGTCGTCGATCCGTAACGGCCATCGAAATCCAGCGTGGGGCGGGATGCTTTGACCTGTTCGAGCGTCATTCCCTTCTTGATCGAGTCTCGCACACGATCGCGAATCATGGTGAGCAGGTTGCGGTACGAGGCGACATCCGCCGTATCCGCGAGCCGCCCGCGGCCGGGAATGACCCACGTGCCGCCCTGGCCGCGATTCTCCGCAACGGCCAGATCCAGGACGTGATTGAGCCCGTTGATGACGCCCTGGATCGAGCCGCCCTTGTCGAGATCGATGACCGGGTAACTCACGGTCGAGAAGATGTTCCCGGCGCTGATGACCTCGGAATGGCGGAAGTACACGAAGCTGTCACCGTCGGTGTTTGCAGCCGGGGCGCCGTAGACGATCACCGCCTCGCCGTTGAAATACTCCGGAAGCTTATGGAATTCATCGAAGTACGTATCGGTGGGCCATGCGCCGGCGGGCAGGGCCGGGATCTTTCCGGCGGGAGCGCTCACACGGTTGAGCACGTTTTCGTGCGCGATGATCGACGCGTGGGCACCCACGCTCGCCGTCGCGCCCCCGAAGCCTCCGCCACGTGGAAAGAATCCTGATGACGCCAGCTTCTCGTTGCCGCCGACGTGCTCGGGCGCCGCGCTCGTGTTGATGATGTAGCGCAGCGGCCGTGGCGGCGCGGGCGAGCTGATTACCGCGTTGAAGTACGGACTTGCCCAACCCCACGCGCCGGGACAGTTCGCGCCTGAACAGCTGTTGGCCATCGCGGGCGACGCGACGGTGCTCCCGAGCTGCCTGATGCTCGCGATGATCTTGTCGGTCATCTGCGCCGCGCCGGTGTTGACGAGCAGGATGCCTTCGTTGCCGATCGACACGGCGAGGTTGATACCGTCGGCGACGAGCATGTAGAGGTTGCCTTGAACGGGGAGGACGTGGACCTCGCCATCGCGCGGGCTCTGCTCGGCGATCGCGTTGTCGACGACAACGGTCGACTTCGATGACGGTACGCGCAGTGACGAGGCGCCCGCCGGCGCTTTGAGGACGCTCACGTACTCGGGATAGAGCGTCTTCACGCCGCCGCGCGTCGGTTCAACCGGGATCCAGTTCTCCGCCTTGAGCCACTCGGTGAGCGCCGTGTTCTGACCTGGCAGGAAATGCGGAACCCAGTGGCGATCGGACCCACCGTTCTCGGCAAACGACGACGCATTGCAGGTTTCCGTCGCCGTTGTCGCCGTCGGGTCATAGACGTAGGTCGTCGACTGCACGAACGGCTCGTCCTGATAGACCGGATCGTCGACGACGGTGACGATCGTGAGGATGTCGTCGTGGCGGGTGAGGTACTCGGTCATCGAGTAGATGTCACTCGTCTGCGGCCCGCCTCGCTTCAGGTATCCGTCCTTGAGATGCGTCGTCGTGATCTTGAGGGTGTTGCCAATCCACTCGCCGGTGGAGAAGCCGGTCCAACTGTGCGGCGCCCATGCCGGCGGATGAGGCCGCCCGTCCATGAAGACCGGACGATCGAGCGAGCGCATGAACTGAATGTGATAGACCGCGACCTCGCGCGTCAGCGGATCCTGTTCCTTGAGGATGCGCGCGCCACCGAGGCCGCGCCACTGATGCGGCGCGGAGTGTGGACGGCACTGATACTCCGGTGTGCCCCAGATCGACTCGGCGCTGGTGTCGGCCCGCATGCGGCCCGCGTCGTTGAACGGGATGCCGAGGTAGTCGCCGAGCGGCGGCTGCCCGAGCGCGCCGAGCGCCCCGGCTTCCTCGTCGTTCTCGAGGCGCCATTCGCCGGCGATGTCGGGCGGCGTCGCGGGGCGGGCGGGTTGCGCGAACGTAGCGGTGCTCGCCAGCATAGCCGCCACGAACAGGAGGCCCTTTTTCACGATGCGAATTATGGCTCCGTTTCCTCGAGTTCTCAAAGGGCAGAGGGGGCGGAGATCGCAGAGACGAAGGACGTTATCGCAGAGATCGCCGAGGAGCGATAACGCTCTTCGTCTCTGCGCCCTCTGCTTCCTCCTCGCCAGCGTAGATGAGCGATAATCAACGCCGCCCTGGGCTCGTGATGCCCGGGAATCATCGAGGCATCGAGTGAACACTCCATCTTTTCGTTTCACGATCTTCGTCGGCGCGCTCGCGTTGTGTACGGCTGCCGCATCGCAAGTCGGCTTCGGGCAGCAGAAGGTGCCGTTTGCCGGAGGCATTCCGGTTGCTCCGCTGGGACTCGCCAACAAACCGCTTCCGCACATGCCGGTTGCCTACGACACGGCAGAGGGACAGAAGATCCGCGTCGTCGTGGTGACGCGCGAGCTCGAATTTCCCTGGAGCTTTGCGTTCCTGCCCGACGGCACGATGCTCGTCACCGAGCGAGCGGGCCGTCTGCGTGTAATTCGCAACGGCAAGCTCGATCCGAAGCCGGTGGCTGGTGGACCTGCGTCGTACTGGACCGGTGAGTCTGGCCTTCCGGGTGCCGTGCACGGCTACATGGACATCGCGCTCCACCCGAAATTCGCCGAGAACAAACTGGTGTATCTGAGTTACACCAAGCCGCTCGACGAGAAGCGGCGAACGGTCGCAATCGCGCGCGGGAAGTTCGACGGTCAGGCACTGACTGAGGTGAAGGACATCTGGGTCGCGCCCAACGCCGGCACCACCAAGATCGCCTTTGCCAAGGACGGCACGCTGCTCGTCACGACGACCGCCGGCCCGGGCGACCCCAACGATCCGCAGAACCCCAACACGCTCGGTGGCAAGGTGCTGCGGTTCAACGACGATGGGAGCATCCCGAAAGACAACCCGTTCGTGGGGAAGCAAGGGGCACGGCCGGAGGTCTACACACTCGGCCATCGCAGCGCCCTCGGCCTCGCGCTCAATCCGATTACCGGCGAGATGTGGCTCAACGAGAACGGACCAAACGGCGGCGACGAGATCAACATCCTCAAGCCTGGCGGCAACTACGGCTGGCCGATCGTGAGCTACGGACGGCAGTATCCGGGGCCGTGGCAGAACGCGCAGTTCTGGAAGGAAGGCTTCGAGTACCCGATCGTGTACTGGACGCCGTCAATTGCCGTATCGGGTATGGCGTTCTACACCGGCGACAAGCTGCCGAAGTGGAAGGGCGATGTCTTCGTCGGATCGCTGCGCACCGGTGAGATTCCAGGCACGGGACATCTCGAACGCATTCTCTTCAACGAGAAATGGGAGGAGCTCCGCCGCGAGTCGCTGCTCGTAGACCTGCGTCAACGCATCCGCGACGTGAGACAGGGACCCGACGGCTTGCTCTATGTGATCACCGATCAGAAGGAAGGCGCGGTACTGCGGATAGAGCCGGCGCAGTAGACACTGACACGCCTCATCGGGATCGCACCGACTCTCGTCAGAGGCGCTCGCACCGACACGCGTCAGTGTTCTATCGGTCCCTTCCGTCCAAAGTCGCCGACCGCCGGCTGCACGACTCTGGCGAAATCGAGGTAGCTGACCTTCACGGCTTCGCTGTGCGATCCACCGTCGAAGACGATGTCGTGACCGCCTGTCAGATTCTGGTCGACGAAGACCGGCTGCCCGTATAGAGGGCCGAGCGGCGGCATGGCACCGAGCTCGCATTCGGGATAGAGCGGTTCGAATTCGCGTTCCTGCGCGAGTCGAAGCTCCCGGGCTCCGATGATCTCGCGCAGGCGGTTCAGATCGACGAGCGACGAGGCCGGCACGACCGCGAGGATGGGACGGCCGTCGGCGAGGCACGCGACGGTCTTCGCCCACTGACTGCCGGGCACATGTGCGAGAGCCGCTTCTTCCTGCGCGGTATACGCGCGTTGATGCGTCACCACTGCGTACTTGATGTGCTGATCGCTCAAGAAGCGTTCGATGGAGCGTGGAATGGCCATGGCTGCTCCTCCCCCTTCTTCATCGTACGTCGGCGCCGCGTTGCTCGAAGCTGATCTGGAGATCCCATGGTTGCGAAGCCGCCTGATGTGGTGCTGCTCGGCTCTGAGTGGCCGGATCGAGCGCTCCTGCGCGCGCAGTTGATCGAAGAGGGTTGGGATGTGGTGGCGATCGATGCGTGGCCGATGCCGAGGCTCTACCGGCGACCCGGCATGAGGCCGTGCGCGATGGTCATCGACCTTCGCGGCCTCCCAGAGCCTCGTGCGGTGCTGGACGAGGTGCGCGTTGTGCTGCCGCCCGATCGCGTACTCGTGCTCATGGCGCTCGGCTCGATGTCCGAGGACGAAGTGAGACGTCAGGGCTTCAGAGTCGTCCACCGCCCGGCAACCGTGGGCGATGTGGTCGCAGCCGTATCGACGATCCTGCGCACCAACAAGCGTCAGCAGGATCGCACCGACACACGTTAGAACGATCGCACCGATTCGCGTCAGCGGGATCGCATCGACTGACGTGAGAGGGCTCGCACGGACACCGTCAGAGATCTCGCATACCATTTGGGTCTTGGCCAAGAAGGCAGATCTGGCGCCGGCGTTCACCGGATTCCCTCCCGAGGCCACCCGTTTCTTTGCCGGCCTCGTCGCGCACAACAACCGCGAGTGGTTTCAGGCGCACAAGGAGACGTACGAGCAGGCCGTGCGTGAGCCGATGAAGGCGCTCGTCGGTGAATTCGAGCCCCGGCTCGGGCGCGCGAAGATTTCACGGATCAACCGCGACAACCGCTTCTTCAAGGATCGCGCGCCGTACAAAACGCACATCGCGGCGGGCATCGGCGATTACTACCTCTCGCTGTCGTCATCGGGGTTGTACATCGGCACCGGAATCTATCGGCCTGACTCAGCAACGCTCGAACGGCTGCGTGCCGCGATCGACCGCGACGAATCCGGCCGCGAGCTGGCAGCACTGGTGACCACGCTTCGGCGGAAGGGCTACCGAGTCGATACCCACGAACGGCTGGGATCGGCGCCGCGCGGGTACCCGAAAGAACATCCACGCCTCGATCTCCTGCAAATGAAGGACATTCACGCCGGCGAGCTCATGCCGCCGGGCTCGATCCTCTCGACCCGCAAAGCGCTCGACCGTGTGGTGCGAGCGATGAAGGATCTGAAGCCATTCGCGGAGTGGATTCGACGTCACACCGGCTGATAATGGACACCATGGCCAACACTCGATTGCTGACGCTTGCGATTGCGGTCGTTGCGCTCGGTCTCGGGGCAACGCTCAGTGCACATCACTCCTTCGCGGCCTACTACTTCGAAGAGCAGATGATCGAAGTCGAGGGCGCGATCTCCCGGGTGGAATTCAAGGCTCCGCACGTCTGGGTGCACGTCGACGCGCGTGACGCATCGGGGACACGACGAACGTACTCCGCCGAATGGGGGAACCCGACGCGGCTCGAACGCGATGGCATCACGAAGGACACGTTGCGTGTCGACGATCTCGTTCACGTGTGGGGAAGCCCGGGCCGCACCCCGTCCGAGTATCGCTTGCATCTGAAACGCATTGAGCGCCCGAGCGACGGGTGGCAGTGGGCGGGGAGGCAGCGGGGGCGGTGAAATGAATGGGGTCGGTGCGACGAGAGCGCGCGTGTCGGTGCGATCCTGCCGACAGTCGTCAGCTAGAATGCCGTGACATGTTTGCCGCCACCAAGGGTCTGATCCTTCCGACGACGATTACGGGGTCGCTGCCGCGACCCAGCTGGTACACGGAGAACATCGGCGCGCGCGCGTTTCGGGACGCGATCGCTGACGCGCGTTTTCGCGAGCAGTACACCGACGCAG
>DATFRP010000037.1:0-62003 GCA_035263125.1 Vicinamibacterales bacterium | reverse complement strand
TCAGGAAGACGCTTCAAGGGTCGAGGTGATTGCCCTTCTCGGACAGGGGCGCCGCAGAAACGGCAATAGGTAGAGTCGACCTCGACATCTCGACTGCAGCGTGAACAGGTCATGGCGCACCCCCTTCGGGAAGCTGTCTCTATCAAAACATACGAGGGGTGCCTGAGATTCGGATCACTTCTGCTTGATTCCCCCCAGCAGATCCTGAAGGCGGCGTTGAACCTCATTGCGAAGGCCGCGCTGGAGCGCCGCAGCCGCATCGATTGACAGATGTGGTCCGGAGAGCGTCCCGCCGATCCGCGCGGGCAGGACGATGCGGTTGCCCTCTCGCGTATAGCGGCGAAGATCGGTGCCGGCCTGCGCGCTGAGCGCCTCTGACAGTGACAAATCAAGTCCGCCAGCGAGCGCCTGGCTGCCCGCCGTGAACGTCCCCTTGCCGACGATGTCGACATCGGGCGAGTGAAGGGAGAACGCGTCGGCGCTGAACACTTGATGCGCGAGCGAGAAGCTCGCGTCCATGCGATCGAACTTGTCCGTGCCTTTCGAGGTGTCTGGTGCCGGCTTGCCGAAGAACAGCACGACTGTTCGCACCAGATTGAGTCGCTTGATTTCACCGGTTACGACCGACGCGGTGCCCATGCCCCGGGCGTTCTTCAGCACCGCCGCGACGTCAGGGCCATCGCCGCTGAAGTTCCCTGCGCCGGTGAGTGTGCCCGTGATCGTATCGGGAGAGCCGCCAAATGCGGCGAGCTTTGCGACGTCCAGGTTCTCAATCCGCGACCGCAGCGCGAGCGACATCGACTCTGAGAGGTTTGCGTTGAGTGAACCTTGGTATCGTCCGCCGAACAGCTGAAAGGAGAGGGGCGACAATGTGACGCGATCGCCGACCATCTCGAGGTCGGTAGCGAACTGCTGCACCTCGACCCCGCCCTCCGATCCTTTCTCAGCGCTGACGCGCGCGGCGATTCTCGATGGCGTCGCCGATTTTTTTGACGACGTTGTCGAAGGAGGCGGTGTGAACGCGTCCGCCAGCGCGAGCAGTTCGTCGACATCGAGCTTGTTGGCTTTGACCCGGAGCCGCGCGTCGAGCGTGGGTGCGAGCGCCACCTCGCCCTCCGCGTCGAGGGCGGTGCTTCCCGACTGGGCGGTGAAGCTACGCAGCGTCAGCGTGTCGCCGGCCAGCGATGAGTCCGCGGAGACGCGAATTTCGCGCCCTCGACTGACGATCAAGATATTGCGAAGCGAGATCGCCCGGATCGAAACGATCTTGATCGCAGCTTCGGACGATTCTGCCTTGGATGGCGCGCTGTCCGCATCAGGTAGGGTGAAAGGAAGCGGCAGCTCGATTCGACTATCCGAGATGGTGACAGTGGCGTCTTCGACTCGCCGACTGAGCAGCGCCTTCGCGTCCGTCGACAGCTGGACGGCCGCGAGCTTCACGCGGGCCGGCTCTCCGATGCTGATGTCGGCGAGAAAAATCGCGGCACGGGGAAGAATGCGGGCCGACGCCCGCCCGACTTTGACCGGCTGTCCCAGCCATGCCGATGCCTGCTGCTCGATGGCGAGCCGAACCCCGTCTCGCGAGAAGAACCAGTACGCGGCGCCAGCGGCGGCCGCGATGATGATCACCACGACCGCCAGCACGACAAGGATAAGCTTGCGGATCACGAGGTCAGACTACATCAATTGTTGAACCATGCCAGAGCTTCCCGACATCCTGCTTTACCTTCATGCGCTTCGGCCTCGTGTCGTGGGACATCGGGTGCTCCGCGCGCGGCTGGCGTCGCCGTTCCTCCTGCGCTCCATCGACCCACCGCTCGCTGCGGTCGAGGGGCGAGCGATCGTCGATTTGCATCGCCTCGGAAAGCGCATCGTCTTCGAGGCAGAGCGGGAGCTGTTTCTGGTGTTCCATCTCATGATCGCTGGCCGCTTCCGCTGGAAGGCCGCTGGCGCAAAGATCCCTGGCAAGCTCGGTCAACTCGCGCTGGATTTCGAACACGGCTCGTTGCTGCTCACCGAGGCCGGCACCAAACACCAGGCATCACTGCACGTTGTCGATGGTCGCGACGCCCTCGCGAGACACAATCCGGGTGGGCTCGAGGTGATGGAGGCGGGCGTCGCGGAATTCAGCGAAGCGTTGCGACGAGAAAACCACACGCTCAAGCGCGCCCTCACCGACCCGCATCTGTTCAGCGGAATCGGCAACGCGTACTCGGACGAAATCCTCCACGCCGCGCGGCTCTCGCCGTTCAAGCAAACTGACACGCTGACGGAAGACGAAACGAGACGTCTGTACGACGCGACGCGCGTGACGCTCGCGCGCTGGATCGCGAAGCTTCAAGCCGATACCGGCGATGATTTTCCGGAGAAGGTCACGGCATTCCGACCTGACATGGCAGTGCACGGCCGGTATCGCCAGCCGTGTCCCGACTGCGGATCACCGGTGCAGCGGATCGTGTACGCGGCGAACGAAGCGAACTACTGTGCGACCTGCCAGACAGGTGGTCGTCTACTTGCTGATCGCTCGCTCTCGCGCCTCCTGCGCGAGGACTGGCCGCGCACGCTCGAGGAGCTCGAACGACGGCGCGCATTATGAACGTGCTGGTCTGCGCGCATCGATATTCAATCGCCAGTAGTCCAGCTCGAACGGCGGATCGTCCTGTGCCGCCTGTTCGGTGATGCGCGCGATGAAGCGGCATCGGGTCGTCTGATCGAGCAGGTGGGCCAGGTAGGGCCGGCAAATGACGCTCGTGATGAAAGGCCGAAACGACTCGGCATCCGAAAAGACGACGGGAGCCCGGACGAGGCTGGTGCTGATCTGCTCGAAGCCTGCGTCTGAAAGCCGCGTCGCAGTTGTCTGAGCATCGGCGAACTCCCACGGTTCTCGCCAGGCGTCGAAGTGGCGCGCGTACTCGGGCTCCGCCTTCAGGACATCGAGCCGGTGGTGAATGCGTGCGAGGTTGGCTCCTCCGCCGCACTGCGCGACGAGTCGACCTCCTGGTTTCAACGCCTGAAACAGACTTCGAAACAGCCGCGGGTGATCGAGCACCCAATGAAATGCGGCGGTACTGAAAATTGCATCTGCCTGTTCGTGGCAAGGCAGCGCGGCGGCGTCTGCGACGGCGAGCTGAATGTGCCCGCCATGTGACGGTCGAAGATAGTCGCGGGCCGCCTGCGTCATGTTCGACGAGAGGTCCGTAGCCAGAACCCGGCCTCGCGGCAGCCGTTCCAGCAACTTCTCGGTAAGCCGACCGGTGCCGCACCCGACGTCCAACACGAGTTCGGTCCCGCGAAGAGGCAGCCGTTCGAGGACGAGGGCGCCCCAGTCGAACTGCGGGTTCGAAACACGGTGATAGGCGTCGGCATTCCACTCCCGCATGATCCATTCTGTCGCTGAAATGTAACGAGTGTCATCAGTCGAATCCCACGTAGAATGTCTTGTCGTCATCCCCTCGAATGTCTGCAGGCAGCGCTCGCCAGGCGAGACACCTCGCGTTGCGAGTTCCGGTCATCGCCCTCGTCCTCGCGTTCACAGCTATTCCAACCGAATTGCGGCAGGTGGATGCTAAAGCGATCGCTGATGTCTTCGACTTCGGTCTGGACATTCCTGACATCATCGCGAACGTCGTGGGCTACATCCCGGTCGGATTGGTGCTCGCCAGCCTCGGGCGTCGACGTGCCATCGGACTTGCTGCTGCGATTTCGATTCTGGCCGAGGTGACGCAACTGTTCACGAATGGGCGTTCGCCATCGCTGATCGATGTCGCGACGAACGTACTGGGCGCTGCTATCGGGATCGCAGTGTACGCACGATGGAAAGACACTCCGACGTCGCTTCGACTCTCCACACGAGCGAGCGCCGGCGCCCTTGCCATCGCCGCTTGTGTCTGCGTGCTTTTGGGCCTGCAGATCACGCCGGACCATTTCGACGCTGTATGGGCGAGGTTCATCGCAGCGCCGCCGTGGCGCGTCGTCAACGATCGCGGGGCGACGAGGTCCGGCAGGCTTGAAGCGCATTGGAGTTTCGATGGAACCGGCGGCGATTCGGTGCGGGACGATTCGGGAAACGCACTCGACGGAATGCTCGTCAACCACCCGGCTCTCGTTCCTGGCGTCAACGGGCGCGCGCTGTCGTTCAACGGGGCCAGGCAGTGGGTCGATATCGGCGATCCGATCGCCCTTCGGCTCACCGGCAGCATGACGCTGAGCGCATGGATCAACGCGAACGCCTTTCCGGTCGACGACGCGGCGATTGTGTCAGATCACAGCGGACTCGGATATCAACTCGACACGACCATCGATGAAGGGCCTCGCACGATCGGCTTCAAGCTGGCCAACAGCGCTGGCCGCTTGATGGCTCGATACGGACGCACGCCACTCGCGAAGAATCGCTGGTATCACGTCGCGGGCGTTTACGACGCAGAAGCGAAGACGCTCGACGTCTATCTGAACGGTCGATTGGACAACGGTTGTGTGATGGGCAAGATTACGTCGCGACAATACGTGTCAGGCGAGAAGGCATTCGTCGGCCGGCGCGCCAGTCAACGTGGCTTCGAGTTTGCCGGCACGATCGACGACGTTCGGATCTATTCGCGCGCGTTGACGGCCGACGAGATCGCTCGGCAGGTCGAGGACACGATCTCGTCATCATCGATCCGTGGATCGTTGAGTGATCACGGCGTGCGGAGTGGCGATCACACCAGCGGCATTTGTCCTCCGAAAAAATCGAATGACTCCAGCGACGCGCGCGTTGTCGGGCTCGTGGTCGCGCTCGGCATGCTCGTCGCTGTTGGGTGTGCCGGAGTCTGGCCGCGGGCTGGCTTTCGGCCAGCGTCGCTCGCGTTCAGCCTGATCGCCGGGTTTCTGCTGCTCCCGTTTGTGGCTCCACTCGTGCCAGCGTATTTCCGACCGTTGGTTCCGTTGCTGACATTCGCTGGCGCGCTGACCGTCGCTGTTTCCATCGTCGAGGATTCGATCAGCACGACACCAACGCCACGATAAATCGTGGGCTCAGCAAAGCGCCGCTGCTTTCGTCTCCCGCACGAGCGACTAACGTGAGAATTCTGCGGATGAGTCTCCAACGCGTCTGTTACGCGGAAGTCACATCTGTATAACCGCTTCGAAAGGATTGCTCGGGCTGGCGCACGCTGGCGCTGTGATTGCTCGATGCCCACCGCATGCGGTACCTGTACGTTCGTTCAGCAATTGCGGTTGCTGTTGTGGCCGTGTGCGGGGCCTTCCAGCCGTCGCAGGCAAGTGTAATTGACTTCAACCACGCTGCCGCGTGGTCCCGCGCGGCCAACATGTCCGTCTACGACCTTTCATGGTTTCATGAGGGATTCGGCCTGAGAGCATTCAGTCAGGGTCGAGAAGGGTGGTGGACGTTCAATGACGGCGGGGATAGGAACCCGTTGTGCCGGTTCCGTTCCTGTATGGGTGACAACGACGGTGATTCCTGGCGGCGTCCCTACATAGTAGACAAGTCGCGCGGGTTCATTCTGGTTGCCATCCCGATCGTGCCTCGACTGGATTCCATCGATTGGTTCCGGCCTAGATCCGACTACGATGGGGATCGCCCTCGAGACACGCACCCGAAGCCTACCAACAGCACCCGTGTCCCTGAACCAGCGACGTTGCTGCTCACAGGACTCGGACTCGTCGGAACGGCTGCGCTCCGGCGACGCCGTGGCAGGGTCTAGTTCCCCCCCAACTCGACCCCTGAAGACGCGCCTCTGCTGAGGCGCGTCTTCTTTTTCCTCTTTTCTTCCGCCTCCCGCCCGTCAAGCGTATTCCCTCTAGACCCATCAATGCCAAGCTCGCCATCGGACACGTTCGTGGTGTCTCCGCAGGATCGCGACACGCTCGGGCGCTGGATGCGCATGCCGACCGCGACGCAGCGCGTGGTCCTGCGAAGCTGCATCGTGCTGATGTTGGCTGAAGGGCTGTCAGCGCGTGAGGTCAGCCGACGGCTCGGCGTGAGCAGACACACTGTCGATCTCTGGCGCGCTCGCTACCAGCGCGGTGGCTGTGACGCGTTGACACAGGATCGCCCCGGTCGCGGTCGCAAGCGGGTGGTCAGCGCGAGTGTGTGTTGAGCGGCTGCGCGCGAGCGTCACTCTCCGCGCGAATGTCCTTTTGTCCGCGCAACGCGGGATTAGTCGAGTCGAAACGAAAGCCACCGAGAAAGAGCAGATCGAATTGACTTGGCCACGCTCTCGATTTGCGAGTCCTGGATTCCTTGCCGTGTCGTCGTCGTCATGGGGCGTGACTCGTGGCCAAGCTATTTTCCGCGCGACGCGCGCTCGATCGAGCGGCAGCGGCTTTGCTGAGCTGCGTAGTGAGTAAGGAGGGAATGTATCTATGAAGAAGGTTCTGTTCTGTGCTGGATTCATGTCGTTGGTATGGGCTCCAGCCGCGAACGCCGACTTGATCAACTTCGATGACGTGGCTGCCGGCACCGCGATCACGAGCCACTATGCGGGTGTCACTTTCACGAATGGGCTGGATGGTTCGGACATCTTCGCGATGGCGGTTGCCAATCCCGCGAATACGACCAACGGTGTATCAGTGTTCGGGACGGGAGAGAACCCGTTCTTCGGCACGAGCGTCGGCGATTTCAACGCGCAGTTCGGCGCGGTGGACGCAACCTTTGCGACTGCACAGGGCCGCGTCAGTGTGGATGTCAGCGGTCTTCTCAACTCTGGAGACCTTCTCGGGAATTCGCCACTCCACCCGTTCATGGAGGTCTACTCTGGAAACACGCTGCTCACAACACTGTATTACCAGCCGGCACCAGGCGGTCTCTCATCGGGGGAGGTAGGCGCGTACGAGACGCTGTCGTTCACTTCGGCGACCGACAACATCACTAGGGTCAGGTTGTCATCCCAGTTCGATGGCACTGGCAGTTCTGGGCCGGTCCCTTTTGCTGAATTCGACAACCTGAGTTTCGATGCCCGTCTGGCCTCGGGCCAGTTCCCATCGACAGGAGTGATCAATCCAACGCCAGGCGGCGACGGTGGAGGTGGGGGCACGCCTGTTCCAGAGCCCGCCACATTGACGCTTCTCGCAGTCGGCCTTGCCGCACCGTTTGCGACGAAGCGGAAAAGACAGTCGCTGGGCCACTAGCCGTCTTGACCGCCTGGTTTGCGTGAATGCTTTTCCGCACCCCCGCTTCGACATGCTTGCCGGTCTGAGGTCTCCACCCGCTGACGCTTACCACGTGTGTGGACGAAATGAACGAGAGGACCGACTGGAAGTAGCGGAGGGTTTTCGGAGAAGGGGTCTGAACAGGAGACACGGAGTCGCCCATGAGCAGAGCTCACCCCGTGCCATGAAAACGGGGGGCGACGGGGGAAACGGGATCACACGGGGATAACGGGGGAAACGGGGGCAACGGAATTCTTGATCACGAAGACCTGAGACTCCTGTTTCCTCCGTTCTCTCCGTTGTCCCCGTGTTGATGCCTTTCTCCGTTTCCCCCGTTGCCTCCGTGTTGATGCGTTTCGCCGTTTTCCTCCGCGTCTCCGTTTCTCTTGTGAATCCGTGTCTCCGTAATCTCCGTGTCTCGATCGAAGCGGGCGACTAGGTAAAATCCGGACTCGTGGCCCAGGCCCGAGTCCTTCGTCACGTGTCCGGTGTCATCGCCTTCCTGGCGATGTCCGTCGCCGTGTCGTCCGCGCAGGATACTCGCCAACTCCGATGGGGCGGCGACGCCGAGGGCGGCGCGCCCTTTGTCGGCGCCGTTGAGAACGACCCCACGCATGTCGTAGGATTCGAGGTCGACGTCGCGCAGTTGATCGCCAGCGGCCTGGGACGCACGCCGTCGTTCATCCAGGCGGGTTTCACGACGCTCGACGCGGCGGTCGCCCGTGGCGATTTCGACATCGCGCTCAGCGGGATCGAAGACAGTCCCGCCCGACGATCGCGGCTCGCGGTCACGATTCCTTATCACCAGTTTCGCGAAGTGCTCACCGTGCGCGAGGCCGATGCCGCCCGGTTCCGTACTCTTGCGGATTTGCGAGGACGCCAGGTCGCTACGCTCGGGGCCACACTCGCCTACGACCTGTTGCTGAAGGCTCAGAGCGCTCACGGCCTGACGGTGCTCACCTACGAAGACGACGTGCACCCGTACAGCGATCTCGCGCTGGGCCGCGTCGACGCTGTGCTGCTCGATGACATCATCGCCGAGCGCAGGGTGCATCAGAATCCAGGGCTCCTGAATCAGTCGACCGACGTCGGCGTCGGCTATTACGTCGCCATTCTGTCGCCGGCGAACACCGCGCTGCGCGATCAGATCAACGAGATCTTCCGTGAAGCGATGCGGGACGGTCGTCTGGAAGCCATCTTTCGTCGCTGGAAGCTGTGGAACGAGGATCAACAGCGCCTGTATTCGCGGTTGGCCGGAGGGCAACCGATCGATTCAGATCGTACCGAAACATCCTCGACTCCACCGTCCGGACAATGGGACGCCGTACGCCGCTATCTTCCATCGCTGATCAACGCCGCGGCGATCACCCTTGGACTCTCGTGTCTGTCGATGACGCTCGCTGTCGCGATCGGTGTCCTCATCGCGAGCGGTCGCGTGTACGGACCACCACCCGTGCGGATGCTGCTGACTGCGTGGGTTGAGATCGTTCGCGGAACTCCGCTGTTGCTGCAGTTGTTCGTGCTGTATTTCGGACTGGCGACCGTCGTGCAGTTGCCCGCCCTGGTCGCGGCGCTGCTCGGTCTCGGGCTCAACTACGCCGCGTACGAAAGCGAGATCTACAGGGGCGCCCTTGAAGCGGTGCCCGTCGGGCAACTCGATGCGGCGCGCACGCTAGGATTCAGCGAGCGTCAGACATTGCTGTTGATCCGGGGCCCGCAGGCGTTCCGTCTGGCCCTGCCCCCCATGACCAACGACTTCGTGGCGTTGCTCAAAGACAGCTCCCTGGTCTCGGTCATCACGGTCGTCGAGCTGACGAAGCAGACCTCGATCTTCGCTGCGAACATCGGCAGCTGGGTCGTGCCCGGTGCCGTGTGCGCCGCGCTGTATCTCGTCCTGTCGCTGCCGATCGCGCATTTAGCGAGACGACTCGAGCGAGGCTGGGGGAGGAAACACGCGTGAGCACGCTCGTCGTCCTGGGGCTGAACGTCCGACGCGGCTCACAGCCCGTGGTGCACGATGTGTCCTTCAACGCGAACCGCGGCGAGATCGTGGCGATGATGGGGGCCTCGGGCTCGGGCAAGACGAGCGTGTTGCGCGCAATCGCCGGTCTCGATCCGATCGCAGCCGGCACGATTGCCATCGGCGACCTGCGCATCGAGCCCTCGCGCGCACTTCGCGGGGAGATGCGACGCGCGCTTCATCAGCGCGTCGGTATGGTCTTCCAGTTCCATCATCTCTTTGCCCATCTCACGGCCCTTCACAACGTGTGGCTGGCCCCCGTTCACGTGCTGGGCAAGCCCCGCACCGAGGCAGAAGCGCGCGCCCGGGTGCTGCTGGATCAACTGGGAGTCGGTCATCGCGCTGATGCGTTTCCCCACGAGCTTTCTGGGGGCGAGGCGCAGCGTGTCGCCATCGCTCGCGCGCTGGCCGTCGGTGCACCGGTGCTGCTGATGGATGAGCCGACCGCCTCGCTCGATCCTGAGCGACGTGACGATCTCGCTGCGACCCTGCGTCAATTGGCGATCGAGGGAACGACGCTCGTGATCGCCACACACGACGCTGATTTCGTCGCGACCTGCGCAGGTCGCGTCGTCAGGATGGAAGCAGGCAAAGTAGTGTAGGCCGGGCCTGTTCTTCAGGCCCGGCGATCACCGCGTGTCGGCTGATAAGATTCGTTACTTCACATGTCCACCGAACCGACCGTCAAGACCGATTCCCTCTACGTCGAGCTCGACACGGATCGCAAGATCCGGCATCGCAACAAGCTCTATTACCGTTTCAATCATTGGCCGATCTGGATTTTCGTGTTCTTCATCGCTCCAGGTCCGTGGACATTCGATCTGTTCGAGCACGGCTTCGACGCGCGCCTGCTGACGTGGCTTGCTGTCGTGATGATCGGCACCGGCATCGCTGGGCTGCGCGGCCGCCTGCCCGGGTGCGAGCGACAGCCGTACATCATCCGTTTCACGGAAGACCGGCCGAACCCACTGTATCGTCGCGTCTGTTACACGACCGCCTGGGGCGAGGTGGTGGCATTCGCCGTGCTCAACACGGCCGGCCTCACATGGGCACTCGTCTCGGGAGAGTGGCGACTCAAGCAGATGTACATCGCGGCGTATTTTCCGATCGCCGGGACGATGTGGTTGCTTGGAGCGCTGGGACTGCTGCCGCGCGTGAAGGCATCGACCAAAGGTGAGGGTCACGAACGTCGGTACTTCTACGGATCGGTGTGGGCTGTCACGATCGCACAACCGATCCTGTGGCTGCTCTGGAAAGTGATGCCCGCGACGCGGGCCGGCGATGCGATCAAGCTCGCGGCGTTCGTCGGGATTCTCGCGTTCGTCGGTCATCTCTCGCGGCGAGGCGTGCTCCCGCGAACCAGACCGATCGTGCCTGGTGAATTGGCCGTTTCCGATTGACGCGCTGCGCTTCCGGCAGCTTCCGGTCCGCAGCGACCTATAATCGCCGCTATGACGGCGGCGATCGATGCCCTCACCTCACCCACGCTCAAGCACCTTCGTGAAGCGTGGTGGGATGATGCCTTCACTGCGTTCCTGGCCGAAACGCTGAGGCCTCGGCCGGGCAACAGAATCCTCGATGTCGGCTGCGGCGAGGGACAGGCTGAGGTCGCAATCGGCCGGCTTCAGATCTCGCAGATTCGGCTCGTCGGCGTCGACCTCATTCCTTCGAAGGTCATCGCCGCGAGCCGCGAAACCGCGTCGCACAACCAACGCGTCGAGTTCGCCGCGGGCGATGCGTGTCGGCTCCCATTTCGCGACGGCGCCTTCGATTCGATCTATTCGGTCGCGGTGTTGCAGCACCTCGCCGACGCGGAAACGGCGGTCAAGGAGTTCGCGCGTGTGACCGCGCCCCGCGGTCGAGTGGTTGCCGTGGAGCCTGACAACGGCGCGCGCTATGGATTCAGCTCGACGCCAGCCGGCCGTCGGGCATTCGAGATCTCTGCGCAGTTCTTCACCGCTCTCGATGGTGCTCGCGCCGAAGCGGCTGCCGTCGGTCCGAATCTGCCGACGCTGTTCTCGCGATACGGCGTAGAGCCTCTGGCTGTAAGGCTCTTCCCGGTGTCGCAGACCTGGCTGGGCCCGCCCGATGCGACCGTCTGGGCCGCTCGAAAACGCAGCGTGGAGGACGCGTTGAGCCGGGCGGGATCCGATGCGGCCCGATGGCTCGGCCGGGAGTACCTCGACGTGCTGTCCACGTATCAAAAGGAAGCCACGCAGGCGGGCGCGAGCTTTGTCGAGATTCAGAACACGCTGCTCTTCGCGACGGTCGGCCAGAAGAGTGCGTAAAAAGCTGTAATGCAAAATGCAAAATGCGAAATGCAAAAAAGGATTGATCGGATGAAGTCTGCATTTTCCATTTTGAATTTCGCATTTTGAATTTCGCATTTTCCACCAGATGCCTCAGGGATACGAAGGTTGGGACGAGTACGCGCCGTTTTACGACTGGGAGAACGCGCGCACGCTGGGTCGTCGTGATGTTCCGTTCTGGCGCAACCTCGCGGCGCACGCGGGCGGTGCGGTCTTGGAGCTTGGCTGCGGGACCGGACGCATCAGCCTGCCTCTCGCGAAAGCCGGCGTCGATGTCGTCGGCATCGATCGATCGGCGCCGATGCTCGATCGCGCTCGCAAACGGTTGCGTCGCGCCAGGCTGACCGATCGAGTTCAACTGGTTCGCGGCGACATCAGGTATCTGCCTTTCGTCGACCAGCCCCTGTCCCGTCGACCGACGAACGAAGGCGGATTCTCGATGGTGATGGCACCGTACGGCGTACTGCAGTCGCTTCTCCGCGAACGCGACCTCGCCGCGACGCTTCGAGAGGTTCGCCGCGTATTGCAGCCGGGGGGCACGTTCGGCCTCGAGCTCGTTGCCGATCTGCCATCGTGGCAGGAGTATCGGAAGCGCGTGAGCCTCAAGGGCTGGCGGCATCGGCGTGGTGGCGCCCGTGTCACGCTGACCGAAACCGTCCGTCAGGATCGCGCTCGAGGACGCACGATCTTCGATCAGGAATTTACCGAGCAGCGCGGTCGCACCAGACGTAGCCATCGATTCGCCCTGACCTTCCGGACACTTTCGATCCCGCAGATGGCTCGTCGTCTCGAGAAGGCCGGCTTCGAGATCTCGGCACTGCTGGGCGACTACCGCGGCAAGCCATGGGATCCGCGATGTGAAACCTGGATCATCCTCTCCACGAAACCCTGTAGGTGATCGTGTGATTGAGAAGACAAAGATCTGAAGCATTGGTCGTGTGGCAGAGGATTGTCTGCGGTCTGTTGCATTTTCAAAATCGCTCGCGGGAAAAACTCTGCGATTGTCGAGGCAAAGCGCGACGAGCGATCTCGGCAGTTTTCTTGCCAAGAGCTAAGACGACCTTTCTCCGATCGTGAAGTCGTCGAGGTAATCATGCTCCGCAGATCGATTCTTGGTGCAGTTCTGACGCTGACTGTGATGGCCGTTCCAGCAACCTCGCTGGCCAGTCCAATCTTCATCGCTGGCGACGCCGAAGCATGTTTCGGTACCGCGTGTACACCGGGCGATATGGCCTCGGCATACGGCGGCTTGATCACATATACGTCCTCGTTGTTCACCGACTTTGCCGGTTACGCCGACCCTGATGATGGTGGCTTGGCGATCAACTTCGGCACCGGCGACTACGGTTCGATATTCGTTGGCTCGTCGAGTCCCTCCACCCTGATCAACACGCCGTTCACGCTGTCGTTGACGTTCCTCGCACCGTCGGTGGCCAACGTCCAGTTCTCGGCGCAGCTCACTGGAAAGGTGTCGACGACGATGTCCAACGGCATCATGATCAATTTCGATCCCAACGAAATCGAGCTGCCCTACACCTCGCCGAGCGGATCGGGACTGTTGAACATCACCGTGTTCGACACGGCGATTCCGTCGACCGGCTTTGGCAAGATCACCGGCTACATTCAAGCGACGCCGGTTCCGGAACCGGCAACCGCGCTTTTGCTCGGAGCAGGCGCACTTGGTCTCGTCGGGTCGAGGAAGCGCAGTCGCCAGTCGATCGATTAGGGCCTAATCCGGTCTACGCTTCCTCGCCCCGCCGCGAACACGATCTCAGCCTTTGGGCCGCATAGCGGTTCGCCCAGGGCCATTCGCCCGCCCGCTCTTTCATCTGGCACCGAACCAGACGCCGCATGCTAGAATGCGAGGTCCCAATATCCCCGTTTTTGCTGGAGTTTTCGCATGTCTGGCCATTCCAAGTGGCACACAATCAAGCACAAGAAGGGTGCTGCTGACGCCAAGCGCGGCAAGGCCTTCACGCGCATCATCAAGGAATTGACGGTGGCCGCCCGTAACGGCGGCGGCGACCCGAACAGTAATCCGCGTCTCCGAACGATCATCGCCGACGCGAAGGCGAACAACATGCCTCGCGAGAACATCGAGCGCGCGATCCGGAGAGGCACGGGTGAAGAGCCAGGCGTGTCGTACGAGGAGATCACCTACGAAGGGTATGGCCCTGGCGGCGTCGCGATGCTGATCAGTTCTCTCACCGACAACAAGAACCGCACCGTGGGCGAGATTCGCCATCTGCTGGCCAAATACAACGGCAACCTGGCCGCCGAGAACAGTGTCGCCTGGATGTTCACCCGCAAGGGGCAGGTCATCGTTGAAAAGGGGGGCAAAGCCGACGAGGACCAGCTGCTCAACGCCGCGCTGGATGCCGGCGCCGACGACATGAATGACGACGGCAGTGCGTGGGAGATCGTGAGCGCGCCGGAAAGCTTCGAAGCCGTTCGTGAAGCGGTGAAGGGCCTGGGCCTCGAGCCGGCCAGCGCTGAAGTGGCCATGATCCCGCAGAACTACGTCAAGCTGCAGGGCAAGGACGCGCAGGTCATGCTGAAGCTGATGGAAGCGCTCGACGACCACGACGATGTGCAGCACGTCTGGGCGAACTTCGACATCGAGGAAAAGGAGATCGAGGCCTCCCTGGCGTGAGGATCTTCGGGATCGACCCCGGCTCGGGACGTACGGGCTATGGATGCGTCGAGACCGATGGGCGCCGCTATCGTCTCGTCACCTGCGGCACGATCACGTTGACTGCAGGCGACGGCTTTCCACAGCGTCTCGCACGAATCCACCGCGAACTGAGTCAGCTCCTCTCGACGTGCCGGCCGGAGTGCGTCGCGGTGGAGAACCTCTTTCACGGTGTGAACGCTCGCAGCGCGCTGAAATTGGGACATGCCCGTGGTGTGGCGATGCTCGCTGCCGTCGAAGCCGGGTGCGACGTTGTCGAATACACACCTGCGGAAGTGAAACGCGCCGTGGTCGGATACGGCCGCGCCGACAAGCGTCAGATGCAGCACATGATCAAAGTGCTGCTCGGTCTCGACAAAGCTCCATCGCCGCACGATGCCGCGGATGCGCTCGCGGTGGCGATCTGCCATCTGCATTCATCGCCGAGAGGGAGTCTGGCGCGGGCGCCTTCGACTTCGCTCAGGCCAGGAAAGACCCGCCCCTTCGGCGGGCAGACCCGCCTCCCGAAATCGTGGAGACACTACCGCCCGCCGCAATAGGATGATCGCGTTTCTTCGCGGACGAGTGCACAGCAAGCAACCGAACCGGGTGATCGTCGACGTGGGTGGCGTCGGATATGACGTACACGTGCCGCTCTCGACGTTCTACGATCTGGGCGACGAAGGGGACGAGGTGTCGCTGCGCACCTATCTGCATGTGCGTGAGGACGCCCTCCAGCTGTATGGATTCCTCACGGAGCTGGAGCGCCAGGTGTTCGAGCGCCTGATCGCGATCAGCGGGATCGGGCCGAAGCTGGCGATCGCCGTGCTCTCGGGAATGGAGACGCGCGATCTCGTCGCGGCGGTGCAGCGGGGCGACGTGGCCCGCCTCACGGGCATTCCCGGAATCGGGAAGAAGACGGCGGAGCGGATCGTGCTCGAGCTCAGGGACCGCCTGATGCAGCTGGTTGCGCCCGTGGCTGCAGGCGTCCCGCCGCCCGTGTCGTCGGCCGATCGGTTTCGAGCCGACCTGCTCTCGGCACTGCAGAACCTCGGATATCATCGGCAGCAAGCCGAGAAAGCCATCGATGCCGTTGTCACGTCCACTCCCGAGGCGACATTCGAAGACGCGCTCCGAGGCGCGCTGCGCGAGTTGATGCGGTGAAAACGCTCGATGACGCTAGATCGGCGGTGAAGGAATACCTTCAATCAGAGGTCGCCGAGCACACCACGGTCGTTGAGATCACATCCGAAGTCGTCGGCGACGAGTTTGCACGACTCGTGAGCGCCTGTTCCCTCGCGCTCGCTTCCGGGAATAAGCTGTTGTTTTTTGGGAACGGAGGCAGTGCAGCCGACGCTCAACACCTGGCCGCCGAGCTCGTTGTACGCTACAAACGAAGTCGCCCGGCGCTCGCCGCGATCGCGTTGACCACGGACACGTCTGCTCTGACCGCGATTGGCAACGATTTCGGCTTCGATTCGCTGTTCGCGCGTCAGGTGGAAGCGCTGTGTCGCCCGGGCGACGTGGCGATCGGCATGTCGACCTCGGGAAACAGCGAGAATGTGATTCGTGGCCTTCAGGCGGCCCGGGCGATCGGCGCTGTAACGGTCGCGTTCGCAGGCGAAGGTGGAGGTCGACTCGCAGGTCAGATCGATCACGGCATCTTCGTTCCCTCGAAGACGGCGGCTCGCATTCAGGAGATGCACGTGTTTCTCGGGCACACCTTGTGCGCGCTGCTCGAGCGCGAGGCGGAGACGCAATGAGCGATCGCTTCATCTCCGCCGGCCGCGCAGACGAGGACGCCCAGTACGAGGCGGGGCTTCGGCCGCGATCCCTCGACGAGTACATCGGGCAGGACCGGCTGCGCGACAACCTCCGCGTATCGATTGCCGCCGCGCGCGGGCGCCGCGAAGCGCTCGATCACGTGCTTCTGTACGGTCCGCCCGGGCTGGGTAAGACGACCCTCGCCTATGTCATCGCGAACGAGATGGGTGTTGCCGTGCACGCGACCTCGGGGCCGGTGATCGAACGCCCGGGCGATCTCGCCGGCATGCTGACTGCCCTTCAGGACGACGAGGTCCTCTTCATCGACGAGATTCATCGCATGGCGCCGGCGATCGAGGAGATCCTCTATCCTGCCATGGAGGACTATGAGCTCGATATCATGGTCGGCCAGGGGCCGGGCGCGCACTCGGTGAAACTGTCGTTGAAGAAGTTCACCCTGATCGGCGCGACCACGCGCGCGGGACTGTTGACTTCGCCACTGCGCGCACGCTTCGGGATCGTGCATCGTCTCGACTTCTACACCGAGCAGGATACCAACGAGATCGTGCGCCGCTCCGCGCGTGTGCTGGACACCGCGATCGAGCCGGAGGCCGCCGCCGAGATCTCGCGCCGCGCGCGCGGCACGCCGCGCATCGCCAATCGTCTGCTGCGACGCGTTCGCGACTACGCGCAGGTGCGCGCCGACGGCCGCATCACGAGCGACGTTGCGCGCGACGCGCTGGCACTGCTGGAAGTGGACGTGCACGGGTTCGACGAAGTCGATCGAAAGCTGCTGCGAACGATCATCGACAAGTTCAGCGGCGGCCCGGTTGGCGTCAACAGCATCGCTGCCGCGATCAATGAAGAGAAAGACGCCATCGAGGACATCTACGAACCGTTCCTGATTCAGGCCGGCTTTCTCGATCGGACGCCGCGTGGCCGTGTTGCCACGCCGCGTGCGTACGAATACTTCGGGCTCACTGCCCCTGGGAGGGACTCTCGCCTGTGGTAACTACGGTGGACAAGCCGCGCACCCTGTGCCGTGCGCGCATCTCCAGCCTGGCGACCTATGTGCCGCCACGCGTCCTGACCAACGCCGATCTCGAGAAGATGGTCGAGACGAGCGACGAGTGGATCCGTCAGCGCACCGGCATCCGCGAGCGTCATATCGTCGATCCGGGTGTTGCCACATCCGATCTGGCCGTCGAGGCCGGGCGGCTGGCGATTCAGCGCGCCGGGCTCACTCCCGCTGACATCGACTTCATCGTCGTCGGCACCACGACGCCGGACATGCTGTTCCCCAGCACCGCCTGCATCGTGCAGAACAAGATCGGCGCCACCAACGCGTGGGGGTTCGACCTGTTCGCCGCCTGTTCTGGCTTCACCTACAGCCTGACCACGGCTGCGCAGATGGTGGCCACGGGTGCGAGCAGGCACGCGCTCGTCATCGGCGCAGACGTGATGTCGAGCATCATCGACTACACCGACCGTACGACGTGTGTGATCTTTGGCGACGGTGCGGGAGCCGCGGTTGTCGAGGCGAGCGGCGATCCCGAGATCGGCATCATCGACTTCGCGAACTACATCGACGGTAGCGGGGGAGAGGCGCTCTGCATGCCCGCCGGCGGCAGTCTGCGGCCGGCATCCGCCGAGACGGTGCAACAACGACTGCATTACGTGAAGCAGGATGGCGGAGCCGTCTTCAAGTTCGCGGTCCGCAACACCGAAGAGGTATGCCGCCGGATTCTCCAGCGCAACGATGTCGATCCGAGCCGCATCGATCTGCTCGTTTCGCATCAGGCCAACCGTCGCATCATCCTGTCGGCGGCGGAGAAGCTTGGTGTGCCCGAGGAGAAGGTCGTCATCAATATCGAGAAGTTCGGCAACACGACGGCCGCGACCATCCCGTTGGCGCTGAGTGATGCCGTGTGCGATCGACGATTGAAGAAGGGTGATCTCCTGCTCATGGTGTCGGTCGGTGCCGGGTTCACCGTTGGCGCCCTGCTGTTACGCTGGGGTCTGAAAGAGTAACGGAATCGTAATGGGGTCGGGAGTCATTTTCCTGGTGAGGACTGCGGGAAAATGACTCCCGACCCCATTACGGTTCCGGCTACCGTCGATAACGTCAACATGAAGGTCGAGGGTCGGGACGTCCGGCTCACGAACCTGCGCAAGCTGTTCTGGCCCGAGCTGACGATCACCAAGGGCGGGCTCATCCAGTACTACGCCGACGTTGCGCCGTATCTGCTTCCTCACATCCGCGATCGCGCGATGGTCATGCGGCGCTACCCGAACGGTGCCGCCGGCCAGCAGTTCTTCATGAAGGAAGCGCCGACTCCACGACCCTCGTGGATCCGAACCTGCGCGATTCATCACGGCGACGACAAGGTCGTCAACTTTCCCGTCGTCGACGATCTGCCCTCGCTGTTGTGGCTCGTCAATCTGGGATGCATCGATCTGAACCAGTGGTATTCGCGATGCGACGACTACAACAGACCCGACTACGTGCACTTCGATCTCGATCCCAGCGAAGGCGCGTCGTTCGATCAGGTCCGCGAGTGCGGGCTGATCGTCCGTGATGCGCTCGAGACGCTGGGCATGACCTCGTACGTGAAAACGACCGGATCGCGTGGACTGCATGTCTACGTGCCGATCGTGCGGGGGCCCGAGCAGGACGTCGTGCTGACGTTTGCCAAAACGCTCGCCGGTGAGCTCGCGGCGCGGAACCCCACGCTGATGACGCTCGACTACCGCGTCGCGAGACGTCCGAGGGAACGCGTGCTCGTCGACTACAAGCAGAACGCATGGGGTCAGACGCTCGCGAGCATCTACTCCGTGCGACCGCGTCCGCTCGCAACCGTCTCGACACCACTGACGTGGGCCGAAGTCGACAAAGGTGCCGCAATCGAAGACTTCCGGATCGACAACGTGCGCGCGCGTCTGAAGAAACGCGGCGACTTGTGGAAGGGGCTGCTTGCGTCGACCGGGCGCACCGACCTCGGACGCTTCTTCGGAACGCCGACCGCGCGTACGCGAGGCAAGCGGCCGTCGTGAATGTCAGCGAGTTCGATTTCGATCTTCCTGCCGATCTGATTGCGCAAAGCCCGCCCGCCGAACGCGGGCAGTCGCGTCTGCTCGTCCTCGATCGCAAGACCGATCGCATCGATCACGTCGCGTTCTCGCAACTGGTCGACTACCTGCACGCCGGCGATCTCCTGGTCGTCAACGACACGCGCGTGTTTCCAGCGAGGCTGCTGGGGAGACGCGTTCCCAGCGGAGGCGCAGTTGAGTGTTTGCTACTTGGCAGCCTCTCTGATGCCAGGGGGCTGGGCCCTGAGGGCTCGAGTCTGTGGGATGCGCTCGTGCATCCGGGTCAAAAACTGCGTCCCCGCTCGCAGATGATTTTCGAAGGGACAGGACAGTCGCTCCACGGCGAGATTCTCGAGCGTCATTTCTATGGTCGACGCACCATTCGACTCTGGACCGATGATCCGCACGGCGTGAGGGCCGCAATCGAGCGACTGGGGCACGTGCCGCTTCCCCCGTACATCGCTCGAGCTGATCAACCCTCCGATCGCGAGCGTTATCAGACGGTGTATGCGCGAGAGGAGGGATCGGTTGCTGCGCCGACCGCTGGGCTGCACGTCACGCCATCGCTCCTCGAGGCGCTGGCAGCCAAGGGGATCGAACGGGTTTCACTGACGTTGCACGTTGGATACGGTACGTTCAAACCCGTGCGGGTCGATCGCGTCGAAGAGCACGAGGTCGACCCCGAGGTCTACTTCGTGCCGCCTGAGACTGCGGACGCGTTGACGCGCGCGCGTCGAGAAGGTCGCCGCATCATCGCGGTCGGCACCACGACAACACGCACGCTCGAGACGCTTGTGATATCACCGGACGGACAGATATCTCCTTCGTCCGGTGACACGCGCCTCTTCATTTACCCCGGTCACGAGTTCCAGGTCGTATCGGGACTGGTGACGAACTTTCATCTGCCCCGTTCTTCATTGCTGATGCTGGTCGCCGCATTCGGCGGGCGTGACCGAATTCTTGCCGCCTACAGGGAGGCAGTACAGAGGCGGTACCGCTTCTACAGCTACGGCGACGCGATGCTGGTCGTCTAGAGAATTCGGAAGCAGCCGGTGCGCTCGGGGAAAGCGAGCAGCCCCATCGGGAGAAAGGGAACCTCGTTCCTCCATTTCCCCGACCCTAAATTTATTTGGCAGTTCCGTTAACCCTCACGCGCGTCAAACGCGAATAAATCGTTACACTGACGGGTCATTCTACCGGCTCACCTCCACGTGAAACGAATCCGGAACCTTGTTCACTAACCCGGTGGACAACGTTTCCACGAGAGAGGTTTTGAGCGGGAGGATTAAGGCAATGGAGAAGTCCACGGTCATGCTGGGTACGAGCGCCGCGATGCGCGCGGTCGAACGTGAAATTGCCGTTGCGGCCCGATGCAGTGCCAAAGTGCTCGTCACTGGCGAGAGCGGGGTGGGGAAGGAGCTCGTATCCCGGTCGATCCACGAACGCAGCAGTCGTCGGACGGGCCGGTTTGTCGCCATCAATTGTGCCGGGCTCCCCGAGTCGTTGCTCGAATCGGAGCTGTTCGGCCACGTGCGAGGAAGTTTCACGGGTGCGTATCGCGACAAGCGAGGATGGCTCGAGACCGCGCACGGCGGAACGATCTTCATGGATGAGATCGGCGAGATGAGCCTGCGCATGCAAGCGATGCTGCTGCGATTTCTCGAGACCGGCGAAATTCAGCGCGTCGGATCTGATCGCCCGATGCCTCCGCTCGACGTGCGCGTCGTGGCCGCCACGCACCGCAATCTCGTACAGCACGTGACCAACAAGTCCTTCCGTGAGGACCTTTACTATCGGCTCAACGTCATCCACATCGAGGTTCCCCCGCTGCGGGAGCGGCGTGAAGACATTCCAGATCTGCTCGCTCATTTTCTTGCGCTGTTTTCGCGCGCACATCGAATGCCAGAGCCGGAGATTCGATCCGATGCGCTTCAGCAGCTGACGAGCTACGACTGGCCAGGCAATGTCCGTGAGCTCAAGAACGTCGCAGAGCGTCTGGTCGTGGGCTCGCGAGGCGGCCGGATCGACGCGTCGTCGCTGCCTCGCGACTTTGCCGGCGATGGGCCCTCCCGAGCGAGGGTCGGCACGTCAGCCACCAGATTCGCATCGGACGCCACGGCCGTTCTCCAGCACCGGCTCGAACGGCTGATGAAGGATCGCGTGTCGTTCTGGTCCGAAGTGCACAAGCCGTTCATGGATCGCGACCTGACACGTGATGACGTGCGCGAGCTCGTGCGCGTCGGTCTCGCGCACACGCGCGGCAATTACAAGATGCTCGTCAGCGCGTTCAACATGCCGCAGCGGGATTACAAGCGCTTCTTGAGCTTTCTGCGCGCGTATCAGTGCCACGTGTCCTTTCGTCAGTTTCGGATGCTGACCGATCACGTCGAACACGTAGACACCTCGGAAGTGGCCTGCGCCTGACTGGGTGAAGGGGGTCGGGAGTCATTTTTCCCGGGACTTGCAGGAGAAACGACTCCCGACCCCCTGCAGGATTAGGCGTTGCGCGCAGCTGGACAGCGAGCGTACGATCGGCACGCTTGCCACGTGAACCGCGACATGAATTCGACCGCGGGTATCTCGATCGGCTTGTCGCAGGCGACCCAGAGACCGAACGGCATTTCACCCAGTACTTCGGGCAGCTCCTGACGATCAAGCTCAGGTCGCGCCTGCGTTCTCCGGCGCTCATCGAAGATGCGAAGCAGGAGACGTTCCTCCGCGTCCTGATCACGCTGAGGCAGAAGGGCGGGATTCAATCGCCCGGCGGCTTTGGCGCTTTCGTCAACAGCGTCTGCAACAACGTGTTGTTCGAGCTCTATCGAAGCGAGTCACGCGCGAACCTGCTCGACGAAGACGAAGGGGCGCGCATTCCAGACGCGGCCGTGGATGTCGAGAGCGCGATGACGATCGACGAGGAGCGTGCCAGGGTTCGCGGCGTGATGGCGACGCTTCCTGCGAAGGAGAAGCAGCTCCTGCACTGGCTCTTCTTCGAGGAGTGCGACAAGGACGAAGTCTGTCGCCGCCTCGAGATCGACCGCAACTATCTGCGCGTCCTGCTGCATCGCGCCAAGCTCCGATTCAAGGCAGAGTTCGTGGGGTCATGAAACGCCTAGGGGTATTCCCGCACTACTCGGTGTGCAGAGAGCGATGACGCACCAGCAGGCCGTGGACGGAATGGCGTCGGAGCGTTACTTCCTCGACGAGATGAGCGAGGTCGAGCGATTCGAGTTCGAAGCGCACTACTTCGACTGCGCGGAGTGTGCCGAAGACGTTCGCCTCTCTGACCTGATTCGTGACGAAGTGCAGCGCGGAGGCGCCAAAGGGGCACACGTAGGGGCCGCCTTCAGGCGGCCCACGACGAAGGTCCTCCCATTCTGGCGCCGCCCGATGGTCGCCGTGCCGTGGGCGGCCGCCGCAGGCCTCGCGCTGATGGTGAGCTATCAGTCGTTTGTCACCGTCCCTGCGTTGAAGGGTTCGATTGCATCCGAGCCCCTCGCGCCCGTCATGCTGCGCGGTGCGACGCGCGGCACCGTTCCTGTCGTCACGGTCGCGTCAGGGCAGCATTACGTGACGCTGGCCGTCGACGTGCTGTCGCCCCCACAAACAGGTGCACTGCGCTATGAGCTCGCACGGGCGGGAGGTCCTCCCCTGTTGTCCGGCGACGCTCCTCTTCCTTCGGCAGGATCGCCGCTCATGCTCCTCGTTCCAGCAGCTGAGCTTGAGGGCGGTGGCCGGTACTCCCTGATCATTCGGGGCGCCGGCTCGTCAAATGCCGTGATCGGCGAGTACGTCTTCGACGTATCCTAGCTGAGCCTCCCGCCCCCAAAAGAGAACCTCGCATGAACCTCACGCGTCGATTTGTGTTTCGCGGCAACGCGTCTGCGCTCTCGGGTCAGATACTTCGCCCCAAAACGATCATCGTCGACCTGGACGGTGCCAGCTCGCTCGGTGTCTCAGGCGGACGGTCGCAAGCGCAGATCAAAGGACGATCGTTCGGCGATTTCATACGGTTCGGTTCGGCGATGACCTTTGCTCAGGGACTCTTCGACGATGAGAAGGCCGCGAGCGCGGTGACCGAGCACAAGGGACGTCAGGAAGATCTGGCCACAACGACCACCGTGACAGCGGAGATGCGCGAGCTCGGGATTGGACTCGCCCCGCTCGTGTTCATGGCCAAGCGCATTCGCGGAACGCTCGTGAGCCGCACGCCGGAGCCCAATCACACCAAAGAGCCGTCCATTGCTCCAGCCAAAGACACGACCATTCAAGGCGTCGACATCGGTGGTCGCGTGCTCGAGATCAGCCTCAACACGAGCCTCTTCCAGAAGTACGATACGCGCTCGAAAGTCCTGGCGGCGGTGCACGACGCGAAGTTCATGCGCTCGTACGGCCAGCACTTCGTGATCGACGCGACCATCGATGATCAGCGACGCAAGCCTGGATTGATTTGCTCGGGTGGCGTCCTCTACACGACCATCGTTGAAAAGATCACCTGGAAAGGAAAGCCGTATCCCGGCGCCCGGATCGATGGGCACACGGTGACAGTGCCCGATTTTGGAACCATCTTCTTTGGCGAGCTCTTGATCGGGGGTTCGGAGAGACGACTCACGATGGTGCGCTGCGAGCTCGGGTCGCCAGACGGTGGTTACGTCGACAGCATCGATGTTGGCAGCAACGGTTCGGCTTATCCATAGGCGGATCATCACCGCAGCCGTTGCGTGCGTCCTTGCATGGGGGTGTCACTCTCACGGTTCGGCTGAACCGTCGCTCGATTCGTTGTATGCGTCGTCGACGACTGCACTCCGGCAAGGTCAGTTCGCCGACGCACTTGCATTGGCCGAACGCGGTGCCGCCCGGGCGCAGGACCAGCCGGGCACGCGTGGCAAGTTCGTGCTCCTGCAGGCGGAAATAGCACTCTTTCGCCGCGACGGTTCGACTGCCAGCACGCTGCTTGCTGGTTCACTTCCCACGACGCCGACCTTCGACGCGCTTCGTGCGCGACAGGCATACCTGCGTGGCCAGCTGCAACTGATTCAAGGTCACGTAGAGGAGGCGGAGAGGATTCTCGCCGATGCCGTGCGGGCCAGCGCCGCCGCGGGCTCGCGAGATGTGGAACTCGACGCCAAGATGCTGAACGGGCAGGTGCTTGCGAGGCTGCGGCGTTGGGACGACGCACAGCGCCAACTCGAAGATGCGCTTGCAGGCGCGAGGGCTGCGAACGATTCCTATCGACAGGCTGTGGCCCTCCACAATCTCGGATTCGCCCAGATGTCACATGTTCGCTATGGGTCGGCCCTGCCGTATTTCGAGGAGGTGCTGAAGTTCAAGGATTTCGATTCGTACACGATTCATGCGACGGCTTTGACCAACGCCGCACTCTGTCAGGCGCGCCTCGGTGAATTCGATCGTGCGCTGGCGACGCTGCAGCAAGCGGTGCGCATGCACGAGCAGCGCAAATCGCCCGAGTACCTGCAGCAGGCGTTGGGCGAGATGGGCAACGCGTATCTGCTCAGTGGTCGGACGGGCGAGGCGATTCCGGTTCTCCAGCGGGCTCTTCAAATTGCCACCAACGCCAAACGCAATGCGGACGGCGCTATATGGGCGGCGAGTCTGGCCTCCGCGTATATCTTCCTGAAAGACTGGGACCATGCCCATGAATTCAACGCAGAGGCCGCGCGTCTTCGTGCAGATCCGAGGAACCGTCCATATCAGGTCATCAACGAAGCGCAGATCGCCGAAGGTCGCGGCGATGCGGTCACCGCGCGCAACTCGTACCGCGAGGCGTCGAAACTGGGACGCGAGGACCCGATCGTCGATCGCCTCGTGCGCGCCGGCCTCGGCCGTCTCGACATCGCGGCGGGGAATTGGCAGAGCGGATTCCGGAACTACGAGGCAGCGGTCACCTCAGTCGAGCGCGCGCGTCTCGATGTCACGCGGACCGATTATCGGCTCTCGATTCAGTCGCGACTGGTTCAGTCCTACGCGGAGTACGTGGATGCGCTCGCCGCGAGAGGGCACAGCGATCTCGCGTTGGCGGTTGCGGACTCGAGCCGGGCGCGTGTGCTCGCCGAACGGCATGGTGTGATAGCTCCTGCGAGGCCCTCACCCGCGACGTTTCGCAAGGTCGCGGCCGATTTGCGAGGCGTGCTGCTGTTCTATTGGATCGGTGCGGAACGGTCGTACGTCTGGGCGATCACAAAGGAGCGCATCCAATTCGTTCCGTTGCAGACGAGCCGCCGTGAGATCGAACCGCTGGTTCGAGCGTATCGTGAGCTCGTCGTGACATCCGTGGCCAATCCCGGGGCGACTTCCCGCGGCCCCGGCGACGAACTCTACGAGAAGATCGTCACGCCAATCGCGAAGCTGATCCCGCACGACACGAAAGTCGTCATTGTTCCCGACGAGGCGCTTGCCAGGCTCAATTTCGAAACGCTTCCGGTTCCTGGTGCCCGGCGTCACTACTGGATCGAGGACGTCGAAATCGCGGTTGCACCGTCGCTGGGCAACCTGGACACCGGCGCGGCCGTGGTGGCGACTCCTCCACGCGATCGATCGGTGCTGCTGATCGGCGATCCAGTGCCTGCAGACGCCAAGTATCCCGCGCTGCGATACGCGTCCGCCGAGATGGCTGCCATCTCGGGCGCATTCTCCAATCGGGCGTCCGTATACCGAGCCGATGCCGCAACGCCAGCGCAGTACCTCGAGTCACAACCAGACCGCTTCGACATCGTCCACTTCACCGCGCACGCCGACCCGAATATGACGAGTCCGCTCGATTCAGCGGTAATCCTGTCGCGAGGGCGGACCGGCTACAAGCTCTATGCGCGCGATGTCGCGGACCATCGACTGAATGCGGAACTCGTGACGATCTCGGCGTGCCGAAGCGCCGGCGAGCGCACGTATGCGGGCGAGGGCCTGGTGGGATTTGCCTGGGCCTTCATGCGGGCCGGCGCCAAGCGTGTGATTGCGGGGTTGTGGGACGTCGACGATCGATCGACCGCCGAGTTGATGGGCCGCGCCTACAAAGAGTTGGCTGCCGGCAAATCGCCGGCTGCGTCGCTCCGCGCAGCGAAGCTGGCCATGATCAACGCGGGCGGTCCTGCATCGAAGCCGTACTACTGGGGACCGTTTCAGTTATTCGTCGGATCAAACGTGATCCCGTGATGCAGAAATGGGGTCGGGAGTCATTTCTCAGACGCAGGAGAAATGACTCCCGACCCCATTTCTGCATTACGTTATCCCCATGCCGTTCCCCTACGAAGAGTTCGATCTCTCCGGTGTGAAGACCTATCCGCTTGCCTCGCGGAAGTCCAAGGCGCGAGCGGAGGATTTCGCGACGCCGTTCGCGCGTGGCGGGTCGTTCAAATCGTGGTTCGAGTCGCTGCCCGCGATCCTGGGCGCGAGAGATCTGCACCGCGTCGTGGAGGCCATTGGCCAGGCGCACGCGCGCGGCGCCGGGATCATCTGGGGCGTCGGCGCGCACGTGATCAAGACCGGCGTCTCGCCTGTGTTGATCGATCTCATGGCGCGAGGGTACGTCTCGGCGCTCGCCATGAACGGCGCCGGCATCATTCACGACTTCGAGATCGCGCTCTCGGGAGCCACGTCGGAAGACGTTGACGAAGCGCTCGGTCCCGGCCGCTTCGGCATGGCCGAAGAGACCGGCACACAGCTGAATGCGATTCTCAGGAGCGCGTCGGACAAGAACCAGGGATTCGGCCAGGCCGTCGGTGCGTACCTATCCGAGATGAAACCTCCATATGCCGACCGAAGCCTCGCGGTCGCCGCGCATCGCCTCGGCGTTCCCGTGACCGTCCACGTAGCCGTGGGCACCGACATCATCCACATGCATCCGAAGGCGTCCGGCGCGGCGATCGGCGACTCGAGCCTGCGCGACTTCCGCTATTTCGTGTCGTCGGTGGCGCGTCTGACTGGCGGCGTGTATCTCAATTGCGGATCCGCCGTGGTGCTGCCGGAGGTGTTTCTCAAGGCCGTCGCGCTCGCGCGGAATCAGGGGATTTCACTCGCAGGCTTGACCACGGTGAACATCGATTTCCTGCGGATGTACCGGCCGCAAACCAATGTCGTGATAAGGCCGGTCGCGGGCACGGATGGCGCCGGCATCTCGCTTGTGGGACATCACGAGGTCCTGATTCCCTTGATCGCGGCCGCTGTTATCGATGCCCACGCCTGATACTCGAACATGACTGCCTGCGCCCTGGCCCAGGCCTGCATCCTGATTCCTGAATCACTGAATCCTGATTCCTACTGGTATCATGGTCGTTTGTGCCGGAGTAGCTCAGTCGGTTAGAGCACGCGTCTCATAAGCGCGGGGTCGGCGGTTCGAGTCCGCCCTCCGGCATTTTAGAGGCCTCAGGGCTCAGGCCTCAGTCAGGCCTCAGGCCTCAGTCAGGCCTCAATCCTAGACCAGCCCTGGGCCCTGAGGCCCGGGCCCTGGGGCCTTCTGAATGACAGCTCTTCACCAACAGATTCGCCGCACCATTCAGCGTCATCGTCTGTGTCCATCTGGCAGCCGCGTACTGGTAGGTCTGTCGGGCGGGTCGGATTCGGTCGCGCTTGCGGTCGTTCTGCGCGAGCTCTCGGAGCACGGCGGTTTCAGTGTGGTCGGCCTGGCCCACCTGAATCATCGGATGCGCGCGACCGCAGACCGCGATGAGGCGTTCTGTCGACGCTTCGCCGACGTTCTCCACCTGCCAATCCATGTCGAGTCGATTGACGTAGAAGCCTATGCGGTCTCACAACGTCTCTCGCGCGAGGATGCGGCGCGCCGACTTCGGTACGAGTTCCTTCGAAGGGTTGCGACCGAGATCACCGCGGATCGCGTGGCCGTCGGTCATACGCGTGACGACCAGGCGGAAACCTTCCTGCTCAAGTTGATCAGGGGGGCGGGGCTGACAGGACTCGCGGGAATCTACCCGCAGCGGGATGAAGTGATCCGACCGTTGCTCGATGTCTCGCGACAGGAACTGCGGGACTTCCTCAGCGGCCGAGGTTACGAGTGGGTCGACGACGAGACCAATGACGACATCGACAACCCGAGGAATCGAATTCGTCATCACGTTCTGCCCGAGCTGAACCGCGTGTACGGCTCCGCCACATCCGCGATTGCGCGAGCAGCCGGACTGGTGCGCGAGGACGCGCAGTGGCTCGATGAAACGAGTCAGCGGCGGTACGAGGTATTGGTGTCGCGAGGCGACGGGCGTGTGCAGATCGATGCAGCGGGGCTATTGGCTGAGCCGGGTCCGATCCAGCGGCGAATCCTGCTGATGGCGCTACGATGTGCAGTTCCGGGCCGTGAGATCGGTCTCGATCACATTGAGGGCGCCTTGCTTGTGGCATCCGGCCAATCGGGCGGTCTCGATATGCCCGGTGCCCGCGTGGAACTTCGGCGTGAAAAACTGGTCTTACTGATAGACAACACCTGACTGGGCGGCGGAGTGATACTCTGTGTAAGGCGGCTCAGGGCATGGAATTAGCCTGGAGCAAGGGGGAGTGGTTTTGAATTCAACATTACGGAGCTTGGTGTTCTGGATCGTGATGGCCGTGATTGCCGTCCTGGTCTGGAATTTTTCCAACAAGTTCCAGACCAACGCCAAGGTCCTGAGCTTTACCGAGTTCATGATGGCCGTAGAGCAGGAACAAGTGGCCACCGTGACGATCACGGGCAACGAGATTACAGGAACCCGCAAGGACGGCGAGAGTTTCCGCAGCTACGCCCCACCTCAGTATGAGGGTCTGGCCAATCGCCTTCTCGACAAGAAGGTTGTGGTCATCGGGCGCGAGCCGGCAGCCAGTCCATGGGCCGCGCTGCTCTACAACTGGGCACCGATCCTCCTGATGATCGGTTTCTGGGTCTTCATCATGCGGCAGATGCAGAGCGGCGGCAACAAAGCGCTGTCGTTCGGCAAGAGCAAGGCAAAGCTCTCCTCGAGCGCGCAGAAGAAGGTGACGTTCAAGGACGTCGCCGGCGTGGATGAGGCCAAAGAGGAGCTGCAGGAGATCATCGATTTCCTGCGTGAGCCGCAGAAGTTCCAGAAGCTGGGCGGGCGGATTCCGAAGGGCGTTCTGCTGATGGGCCCTCCTGGAACCGGTAAGACGTTGCTGGCTCGTGCGGTTGCGGGCGAAGCCAACGTGCCGTTCTTTTCAATCAGCGGGTCCGACTTCGTCGAGATGTTCGTCGGCGTCGGAGCTTCTCGCGTCCGCGATCTCTTCGAGCAGGGCAAGAAGAACGCGCCCTGCATCGTCTTCATCGACGAAATCGATGCGGTGGGGCGTCATCGAGGCGCGGGTCTCGGTGGTGGTCACGACGAGCGCGAGCAGACCTTGAACCAGCTGCTCGTCGAGATGGACGGCTTCGAATCGAACGAAGGCGTCATCCTCGTGGCCGCGACCAACCGTCCCGATGTGCTCGACCCGGCGCTGTTGCGTCCGGGCCGCTTCGATCGCCGCATTGTCGTGAATCGTCCCGACGTCAAGGGGCGCGAAGGCATCCTGCTCGTCCACACGAAGAAGATTCCGCTCTCCGATGACGTGGATGTGGCCATCGTGGCGCGCGGCACGTCGGGCTTCTCCGGCGCGGATCTGGCCAACCTGGTGAACGAAGCGGCGCTCAACGCGGCGCGCTACAACCAGAAGGTCGTCCGCATGCAGGACTTCGAGTTCGCGAAGGACAAGGTCCTCATGGGCGCCGAGCGGCGTTCGATGATCATCAGCGAAGAAGAAAAGCGTGTGACCGCCATTCACGAGGCCGGCCACGCCCTGCTCACAGTGATGCTTCCGCATGCGGATCCGATCCACAAGGTCACGATCATTCCGCGCGGCATGGCGCTCGGCCTGACGCAGCAGCTGCCGATGGACGAGAAGCACAACTACTCGCGGGAGTATCTGGAAGATCAAATCGCGATTCTGCTCGGCGGCCGCATCGCCGAGGAGATCACGATCGGCAGCATCACCACCGGTGCCGGCAACGATCTCGAACGGGCCACCGACCTCGCGCGCCGCATGGTCTGCGAGTGGGGCATGAGCACGACGATGGGGCCGTTGACGTTCGGTAAGAAGGAAGAGCAGATCTTCCTGGGCCGCGAGATCGCGCAGCATCAGGACTACAGCGAGGACACGGCGCTGCGCATCGACCAGGAGGTCAAGCGCTTCGTCACCGACAACTACGGGCGCGCGCAGACGATCATCTCCGAGCACAGGCAGCGCGTGCTCGATATGGCCGATGCGTTGCTCGCTCGCGAGACCCTCGACGCCGAGCAGGTGAAGCGGATTTCCGCGGGTCTCCCGATCGACGAGCCGGCCTCGACGCCCGGTACGCAGACGCCGGCGGCCCCGCGTGAAGCGAAGCCTGCCAAGGAGCGCCCCGCGGCCGCTGCCATCGTCCCTCCGCTTCCACCGCGCCCTGTCACACAGGAGTAGGCGCGCTCGGTCGCGTAGGTCGAAGGTCAAAGGGCAAACGTCAAAGGTCAGGTATCAAGAGCGCCCGCCTCACGGCGGGCGTTTCTATGTACGCCCCTTTGACTTTTGACCTTTGACCTGCCAGTGTTCCGCCCGTGTTCCCCCGCCGCCGATATATGCTGTCCCTTCCTGGAGGCAAGACACTCGCATTAGGTGATCGCACCCTGGTCATGGGCATCATCAATGTCACCCCGGATTCCTTCTCCGACGGGGGGCAGTTGTTCGATGTCAATCAGGCCGTGGAAGCGGGCGTGCGCATGGCCGAAGCGGGCGCGGACCTGCTCGATGTCGGGGGCGAGTCGACGCGCCCCGGTGCGAATCCGACGCCGGCAGGAGAGGAGCGGCGCAGGATCCTGCCGGTGATCGAGGCGCTCGTCTCGCGCGTGCCGATTCCCGTGTCGGTCGACACCTACAAGGCTTCGACCGCCGCGGCCGCGCTCGACGCGGGAGCGTCGCTCGTCAACGACGTGAGCGGACTGAGGTACGAACCCGACCTCGCTGCAGTCGTCGCCGAGCGAAAGGTGCCGATCATCCTGATGCACACGCGCGGGCGATCGCGCGACATGTATCAACAGGCGGTCTACCACCAAGTGGTCGATGAGGTGCTCGACGAGATCCGTGAGAGCATGGCGTTTGCGGCCGGTTCCGGAGTGTCGAAGGATCAGATGCTGGTCGACCCGGGCCTCGGGTTCGCCAAGGAAGCCGTTCACAGCTTCGAGGTGCTCGCGCGTCTTCCGCAGTTCATCGAGCTCGGTCGACCGCTCGTGATCGGGCCGTCGCGAAAGACGTTCCTCACCAGACCGCTCGGCCGTGAGGTGCCTGCGGCAGGGCGCGACTGGCCGACGGCCGCTGCGGTGACGGCCGCGGTCCTCGCCGGCGCACACATCGTTCGCGTCCATTCGGCGCGCGAGATGGTCGAGGTCGTCCGCGTGGCCGATGAGATTCGGAAGTATCATCGCGAGCACTGAGCAGACCCGCGTGATTCAACAGCTCCTCGATCTCCTGCATCGTCCGTCGGTCTCCTGGTGGGACCTCCTCGACATCGCCCTCGTGGCGGTGCTGATCTACGAGCTGCTGCTGCTCATTCGCGGCACTCGTGCGATGCAGATGGCGCTCAGCGGTGCATTCCTGATCGCATTGTTCTTCGTGTCGGAGTGGCTCGATCTCGAGACCGTCAACTGGCTCATTCGAAACCTGGCCACCTACGTGGTGTTTGCGATCATCGTGCTCTTCCAGGCCGACATCCGCCGGGCGCTGGCACACTTCGGCCGCGGTCAGTTCTTCAAATACTTCGATCGAGCCTCGAGCGATGACGAGACGCTCGAAGAGTTGATCGTGGCCGCGCGCACGCTCGCCGCCCGCCGCATCGGGGCGATCATCGTCGTCGAGCGACAGATCGGGCTTCGCAACTACATCGAGGGTGGCATTCCACTCGATGCCACGGTCACCTACGATCTGCTGGCCGCGATCTTCAACACCGGGTCGCCGCTGCATGATGGGGCTGTCATCGTGCAGGGCGACCGCATCGCGGCGGCTGCCTGCTTTCTTCCCCTGTCCGTCAACCCGCGGGTGAGCCGCGAGCTCGGCACCCGCCACCGCGCGGCACTCGGTATCACCGAGGAGAATGATTGTGTCGCGATCGTCATCTCCGAGGAAACCGGTGCCATATCGCTCGCTACAGGCGGGACACTCGAGCGGGCCCTCTCGGCTGATGCACTGCAGGCGCGTTTGCAGGCGCTGCTCGGTGTTCGTGGGAGAAGCCGTCCGCGAGGTGACGAGGCGAGGAGATCGGTTGCCTGATGGCCTTGCCGATCTTTCGACGACTGGGCCTGAAGCTCGTCTCGGTAATTCTGGCCGCGCTCCTGTGGCTCGTCGTATCGGGTGAGCAGACGGTAGAGCGGGCCCTGCGCATACCGCTCGAGTACACCAACCTGCCACGGCAGCTCGAGCTCGTGGGCGACCCGCCCACAGTCGTGGACGTGCGCGTGCGTGGATCGTCAGGCACCCTGAGCCGCATCGCGCAGGGTGAGCTCGTCGCGGTGCTCGATGTGCGCTCGGCGCGCGCGGGGCAGCGCCTGTTTCATCTGACTAGCGCCGAAGTGCGTGCGCCGTTTGGGGTGGAGGTCGTTCAGGTCACCCCCTCGAACGTGTCGATGCTCTTCGAGCCGTCGGAGAGCAAGACGGTCCCGGTGGTGCCCGAAATCGAAGGCCAGCCCGCGCCGGGATTCGTCGTCAGCAGCTACAGATCCGAGCCGCCTGCGGTCGTCGTCGTGGGACCGGGGAGCGCGTTGAAGAATCTCACGCAGGCGACCACAGAGGCGGTGCCGGTGAACGGGTCCAGCAGCACCGTCACTGAGACGGTCACTGTCGGCGTCACCGATCCATCGGTTCGCTTACGTGACCCGCAAACCGCGCGCGTGACGGTCACGATCAGGCGGGGGCAGTAATCGATGCATTGGCATGCTCGCCGGTCTGAAGCGGAGCCTCGCTAGACCTGAGCACTGAGATGATCCCGGAGAGTGCATGAAGCTGTTCGGAACCGATGGTGTGCGTGGGAAGGCCGGAGAGCATCCGCTCGACGTTGCGACGATTCGCCGACTCGGGGCCGCGCTCGTCCGTGCGATGCGCCAGGGTGACGCGTCTGGCGGGCCGTCGATCAGGTTGCTGTCTGGTCGTGACACACGCGAGTCTGGCGAGTGGATCGAGCGTGAGCTCGCCTTCGGTGCTCGAAGCCAGGGCGGCGCGCTCACGAGCGCTGGCGTCATCCCGACGCCTGCGATCGCCTACCTGACGCCTCGAATGGGATATACGGCCGGCGTCGTCATCTCCGCTTCGCATAATCCGTTCGAAGACAACGGTATCAAGGTGTTCTCCGGGGCCGGCGAGAAGTTCACCGAGACGATGGAGCACCTCGTCGAGACGATCGTCGCCGATACGTCCTGGACCGTGCCCGGCGGTGAACCCGATCCTGTCGAACAGGTTGATCTGAGAGCCGAGTACATCAGCCATCTGCTCGAGATTCTGCCCCGCGAGTCGCGCGCGTCGAGTCTGCGTCTCGCTGTCGATTGCGCGAACGGGGCGACCACCACCGTGGCACCGGCTCTGTTTGACGCCCTGGGTTTCCAGGTCCACCTGAGCGGCAATCAGCCCGATGGCCGCAACATCAATCTCAAATGCGGGTCGACAGCGCCGGAAGCGCTGGCGGCGGTTGTGGTCGAGGGAGGCCATGACATGGGCATCGCCTTCGACGGAGACGGAGATCGAGCGATCTTCGTCGACGCCGGCGGCAGGGTCGTGACCGGCGATGCCGTGATGCTGATGTGCGCCAAACGGATGAAGGGGGAAAGGCGGCTGACCGGCAACGCGATCGTTGCGACCGTGATGAGCAACATCGGTCTCGAGCTCGCGCTCACAGACGCCGGCATTGCCATGTACCGCTGCCCCGTCGGGGACAAGTACGTGATGGAGGAAATGATCCGGCGAGGCATCGCACTTGGCGGCGAGCAGTCGGGGCACATCATCTTCTCCGAGTACCTTTTCACCGGCGACGGGCTCGCGACTGCACTCAACGTGCTGCGTACCATGTCCCGGACGGGCCGAACGCTCTCAGACCTCGCATCTGAGCTCACGAGCTATCCGCAGGTGTTGATGAACCTGCGCGTCGGACGGAAAGTCGATCTCCGAACGATTCCCGCGGTCGCAACCGTGATGGACGATGTCGAGGCAAGGCTCGCCGGACACGGCCGCCTGCTGGTGCGCTACTCGGGTACCGAGCCGCTGCTGCGCGTGATGCTCGAAGGACGTGATGAAGGCGAGTTGAAGCAGTGGGGCGAGGAGATCGTCAACGCCGCTAAAGCGGCATTGAGCTAATGCATGTAATGCAAAATGCGAAATTCGAAATGCAAAATGTAGGCATGAGTAAGCCCGTCGCTTTTGCATTTTGCATTTTGCATTTTGAATTACAGTGATCAACCTCTCAGTAAACGTCAACAAAATCGCTACAGTCAGAAACTCCCGCGGCGGTCGCGTGCCGTCGGTGCTCGATGCGGTGCGGGCGTGTGTGAATGCCGGGGCGCCTGGCATCACTGTGCATCCGCGGGCGGACGAACGGCACATTACCGCTGCCGACGTCCGTGAGGTCGCAGCGCTGCTGCGGTCGTTCGATGGGATCGAATACAACATCGAAGGCGATCCGCGCCCGGGCCTGATCGATCTGGTGCTCGAAGTGAAGCCGACCCAGTGCACCCTGGTGCCGGTGGTTCCAGGCGAGATCACCAGCCAGGCCGGGTGGCAGCCGGACACTCCGCGCGCGACCATCGAGTCGGCCGTTCGTGCGCTCAAGGCGGCGGGCATCCGGGTGAGCCTCTTCGTCGATCCAGAGGATGCCCCCATTCGGTGGGCGGCCGACGTCGGAGCGGACAGGGTCGAGCTGTACACGGAGCCGTTCGCGCGTGCGTTCGAGGCTGGGCAGGCATCGGCGCAGGCATCGTTCGCGCGCTACGAACGCGCCGCCCTGCTCGCCCATTCGGTTGAGCTGGGCATCAATGCGGGGCACGATCTGGACCTCGACAATCTGGTGTTGTTCCGACGGCTTTCGCACCTGGATGAGGTGTCGATCGGCCATGCCCTCGTCAGCCACGCGCTGTTCGTCGGCCTGGATCGCAGCGTCCGCGAGTATCTGACGGTGCTCGCGCCGATGAAATAAAATCAAGTGGAATGCGTACAGATTCCATCGCGTACGTCGTTGCCGGCATGGCCTTTGGCACGATCCTCGGCTGGGTCGTTGGAACTCAGCAGGTTCATCGCGCCGCGACGCCAGCCGCCGAGACCCCAGCTCCTGCGAACCAGACCGCCGCGGCAGGCGGTACCGGGAGACAGGCACCTACGCTCGATCAGGCTCGTGTGCAGGACCTGCAGAAGCAGGTGACCAGCAACCCCAAGGATGTGAGCGCCGTGATTCAGCTGGGCAATACGTACTTCGATGCCGAGCGCTGGGACGACGCGATCACGTGGTATCGGAAAGCCATCGAGCTCGATCCGAAGAATGCCGACGCCAGCACTGATCTCGGCGTGAGTCTGTACTATTCCAACCGGGCTGACGAAGCGCTCGCGCAGTTCGAGCATTCGCTCAAGATCAGCCCGAAGCATACGAAGACGCTGCTGAACAAGGGCATCGTGCTGGCGTTCGGGAAGCAGGATCTGCGTGGTGCGGCTGCGGAGTGGGAGAAAGTGGTGACCCTCGCTCCCAACAGCCCGGAAGGGCAGGCGGCGCGGCGTGCGCTCGAAGGCATTGCCGCGGCTCACGCCAACGGCACCACGCCGCCGAGCAATCAGTGACTCGCTTTGTTCTTTTCGCGATTTTCCTGTTTGTCGTCGCCTGGGCGTTCTGGCGTCTGGTGGACGGCATCATCGAAGCCTTCGGCGGGCTTCCGGATCGATCGCGGCGGAACAAACCTCTGAAGCTCGTACGCGACCCGGTGTGCGGCACGTGGGTGGCTCCGCACAACTCATTGGGCCTGAGGGCCGGCGACGTCACGCACTATTTCTGCTCCGATCGCTGTCGTGACAGCTTCAGGAGCAGGTCGTGACCGTACGTAGTGTCCGGCTTTAGCCGGACTGCCCAACATGAGCACACGCATCGAAGAACAGATCCGCGCCGACATCGTCGAAGCCGGGCGACGACTCTACGCGCGCGCATATGTCGCGTCGAACGACGGCAACATCTCTGCGCGGCTCGACGACAAGCGGTTGATCACCACGCCCAAGAGCGTCTCGAAGGGCTTCATGACGCCAGACATGATGGTGATCGTCGACTACGACGGCAAGAAACTCGCCGGCGATCGCGAGGCGTCATCCGAGCTCCCGATGCACCTCGAGATCTACCGGAACAGGCCTGACGTGAATGCCGTCGTGCACGCCCATCCGCCGACGGCGACCGGCTTCGCCGTGGCAGGGATCCCGCTGACGCGCGCGGTCCTCGCTGAAGTGGTCACGACGTTGGGTAGCATTCCGATCGCCGAGTACGGGACGCCGTCCACCGCGGAGCTCCCCGAGGCCGTTCGCAAGTACATCAAAGCTCACGACGGCTTGCTGCTCGCCAATCACGGGGCTGTGACCTGCTGCCGTACCGTCATGACCGCGTACTACAAGATGGAAACGATCGAGCACTTCGCGAAGATCAGCCTGGTCGCGCGTCTGCTCGGTCGCGAGCATCTGTTTTCACGAGACGAAGTCGAGCGGTTGCAGGGGCTTCGCGGGATGTACGGCATTGCCGCACCGGCGCCGCTGTGCGCCGATCCCGGTGAGACCGGCATCAACGATCAAGTTCTCTGTCAGGTTCTCGAGGCACCCGAATCGCCGGATCGTCTCGTGCCCGACGTCGACGCCGCGTTGCAGCAAGCGAGCAGAGACGGGGAAATTCGGCTAACATACGGCGAACTCACGGCGCTGATCGCTGATGCTGTGAAGAATCTGAGAGAGTAGGGGAGCATGGGAGAGGCGCTCGGAATGGTGGAGACCAAGGGGCTGGTCGCGATGATCGAGGCGGCCGACGCCATGGTCAAAGCCGCGAAAGTCACCCTGGTCGGGTGGGAGAAGATCGGCGCCGGCTATGTCACGGCGATCGTTCGCGGTGACGTAGCTGCGGTGAAGGCGGCGACTGACGCAGGCGCGGCCGCTGCGCGTCGTGTCGGTGAGCTCGTGTCGGTGCACGTGATCCCGCGCCCCCACGCCAACCTCGAAGACGCGCTCCCGATCGGAAAGTCCACCACCGGCGCGAAGGCGTAAGCCCGCCCGGTTCGCAAATCCATGATCCTGGCGCGCATCGTCGGGACGGTCGTCGCGACGCGGAAGGATCCGCGACTCGTCAGCAACAAGCTGCTCGTCGCCCGCCCCATGGACCCCCACGGCAAGGCCGAAGGCAACTATCTGGTCGCGGTCGATACGGTCGACGCCGGCGTTGGCGAGACCGTGCTCATCGTCAGCGGCAGCTCGGCGCGCATGGCGTCGGGGATGAAAGACTGCCCGGTTGATGCCGCGGTTGTTGGCATCGTCGATCATGTCGAAGTCGCCGCTGGCGATTGAGTAGTAGTACGTAGTGTCCGGCTTCAGCCGGACCAGAACTTCATGCAACTGGCGAAGGTCATCGGCGATGTCGTCGCGACGGTCAAAGACGGCAATCTGAGCGGCATCAGGCTGATGCTGCTGCAGCCGCTCGGTCCGGATCTGAAGGCGAGCGGACGAACGCTGGTCGCGATCGACGCGATCGGTGCCGGTGTAGGTGAGACAGTATTTTTCGTGCGCGGGAAGGAAGCGAGCTTTCCGTTCCATCCCCAGGAAGTTCCGACCGACGCCGGCATCGTCGGCATCGTGGATCACGTCGACGTTCCAGAGATGTAGAGTCCGGCCGCCGTCGCCGAAGGCTTCGGCGAGCCGGACCTGATACCTATGCAACTCGCACGTGTAGTGGGCACCGTCGTCGCAACGCAGAAGCACCTGAAATTCGAAGGCGCGAAGCTTCTGCTCGTGCAGCCGATCGGGCTCGATGACACTCCCCGTGGGACCGCTCTGCTCGCGGTGGACTCGGTCGGTGCCGGTGTCCACGAGAAGGTGCTCGTCGTGATCGAAGGCCGAGCCGCCGGCGAAGCGCTGGGACGGAAGGTTGCCCCGGTCGACGCCGCAATCGTGGGCATCGTCGATCGCGTGGACATTGAGGAATGACCGAACAGGAGCTGCGCGCGCTGGTGCGAGAGGCGATCGCGCGTCATGCCGGGTCGACGAGCGGCGGTTCGACGGATGTGTCCCGGCTCGGCGGCTCTTCGTTCGCCACCGCGCGTCTGCACTCGAGCCACGCGATCTTTCCGGTCGCTGCGGGAGCCGATGGCGACGGCGTCTGCATCATCGAGCCGGCTGTGTCCTGCAACCACTGCGGCTACTGCAAGTCTCTCGGGCATTAAAGGCGAGTGGGGCAGGTGGGGTTGATGGGGCGGGTAGGATAACTGGTGTCCAGGCCGCTCGTTCTCGTTACGCGACGAATACCCTCTTCTGTTCTGCGGCAGCTCGAAGAGGTCGTCGAAGTCGACCTTCACGATCGGGGTGATCTTCCGCACGATCAGCTGTTGACGCGCGTGGTTGGCAAGGACGGTCTTCTGTCCGTTGTCACCGATGCCATCAATCGCAGCGTGCTCGAATCCGGCCGGGATCTCAAAGTCGTCTCGACGATCGCTGTGGGCTATAACAACATCGACATCGCTGCCGCCCGCGAGCGCGGAATCGTCGTCACGAACACACCCGATATCCTCACGGAGTCGACGGCCGATCTCACGTGGACGCTGATCCTGGGCGTCATGCGACGCGTCGTCGAAGGCGACCGTCTTGTGCGGCGCGGTCAGTGGAAAGGCTTTGCGCTCGATTTCATGCTCGGCAGCGATCTGCGCGGCAAGCAGTTGGGCATCATCGGCTTCGGCCGCATCGGTCGTGCGGTGGCCGCGCGCGCGCTCGCGTTCGGAGTGCGTGTCGCCTATGCCTCGCGAGGCGGCCGTCCATCTGCCGAGACGCAGTCCTCGATTTCTGCGGAGCCGATGCCGCTCGATCGCCTGCTGTCGACGTCCGACATCGTGTCGCTGCACTGTCCCTTGACGGCCGAGACGACGCATCTGATCAATCAGGCGACCCTCATGCGGATGAAGCGCGGCGCATATCTCATCAGCGCCGCACGTGGTCCGATCGTCGACGAAGCCGCGCTCGTGTGGGCGCTCGAGAACAGACTGATCGCTGGAGCGGCGCTCGATGTGTACGAGCGCGAACCTGAGATTCACCCGAAGCTCGCGACCTTCGAAAACGTCGTGCTCTCGCCGCACCTCGGAAGTTCGGCGATCGAAACACGCACCGCGATGATCGATCTGGCTGCGCGCAACGTTATCGCCGTGCTGACCGGACAACCAGCTATCACGCCGATCTAATCGGCGGGTCTGCAGAGCAAGACCCGCCCTACACTGCCCGTCGAAGCGGCGTGCTACCATCCGCGAGAGAGGGGAAGGCGGGTTCGATGATTGACCTCTACAACGCCGACACCGATCAACTTCTCGGCAGTATCACCGAGGGCGATCTGCAGGTTCTGATTGACCGACTCGAAGAGGAGTCCTCGACCGATCAGGACTACTACATCGACGCGTCGACGATCGACATGCTCGCCGACGGTCGCGCCACCGAGCATTTGATCGGGCTTCTTCGCAAAGCAATTGGATCGAGCGTCGAGCCGGGTGGCGGTGTGGAAATTCGCTGGCAGCGCAGATAGCTGGTCACGAAACAGTATCCACGCTATTCATTTCATCCGTTCACCCCATCAGCCCCATCCACCCTCAGCCCTGGCCGCTATCGCCTTGCTACGTCGTTGTGAAAACGCTCGCGCCTTCGACATCTCCGTAGCGTCGGCTCACCGGGCGGGCCTAGGGTCAGCTCCCGATTCCCACCCCAACGCGCAAGCGTGCGCGTTGGGGGCCCCGGGGTTCGTCGGCGTGGAAAATCGGGCCTTCCGGCGATGGAGCTGACGATGACGCTTTTAGCCTTGGATGATTCGCACGACAGCCAAGAATCGTTTCGATAACCAGCTGACCGGTGCGCCGGTGGCGAATCACCGGCGACAGCGCTCGCTGCGCCTCCAGACCCGATTTACTCGCTTCGCTCCTCACGCCGCGAACAGGTCGCCGACCCCAGGCCCGCCCGGTGAGCCGCCGCGCACTCCGCCACGCGACGGCGGTGTGGCTGCGGCGGAGCGACTGTTCGCGCCGCGATCAGCGAAGAAAGTAAAACGGTTCGGGAGCGGCCCCATCGGCGACGGCAGTGATTCGCCACGGACGCACCGGCCAGCTCGTTATCGACACGATTGTTCTCGGTCGCGCGGATCAGGATCAGCCGTCGCCGGCAGCGTCAGCACACGCGCGGACGAGCCGTTTTTCCGTGGCGTCGAACCCCGGGGCCCCCAACGCGCACGCTTGCGCGTTGGGGTGGGAATCGGAGCGAGGCCGCAGCCACACCGTCGTCGCGTGGCCCACGTGCGGTCGCCGGTGAGCGACACTACAGACATACGAAAAAACGCTCAGCCATCATCACGATGCACCGTGTCCATCGAGAACGCGGGCACACAGACCGCGATGTATTCCGCAGCTCCGTGCGGCGTGCTGTAACGCACCCACTCACCCGGCGACGTGACGATCGCCTGGCCCGCGGCGACATCGAGCGTGCCTCCCTCATGCTCCACACGAACGGTTCCCTTGAGGACGACGGTGATCTCTTCGAATTCCGGTCGCTGGCCTGGCTCGATCCACCCCGCAGGCGAAACCATTCGCGCGACGCTGATTGCCGAATGCCCTGAATTCACGCGGCCTGCATATTCTTCGATGCGCTTGGGTGGGGTCCCCGCAGCCTGGACGATTGACGGTTGTGCGATGAGTCTTGGCATGATCAGGGCACCAGTTTGATCTCGGTCTCGCGCCGCGGCAGCGCGACGTATGCGGTCGTGAGGCTTTCGTGGCCCCCGGCGCCAATCGCTGCGACACCGAACACGTAGTCATCGATCGAGACGTTCGGGAGCACGAATTCGGTGACGTTCCCGATCCGTTGCGAGTGCTGCCAATCAGGAGTCCACGCCTCGCGCCAATAGATCCGATACGCGACAGCTCCGGGCGCCGCATTCCATCGAAGGTTCGCGTCGTACCCTGAAGGCTGCCGTCCGATCATCACAACGGTTCGTTCCCGCGGAGCCTGGCCAGCCGCTGGTGGTTGAATGCCGGTTGTCGCCTGCCTGCCCGTTTGTGTCTGCGCGGGCGTTTTCGTCGGCGTTGTTGTTCTCGTCTGTGTGCCTGTCGTCGCCGGAGTGTCTGTTGCTGTCCGCGTTGGGGTGCCCTTCTGACCGCTTGTTTGTGTCGCGTCGCTTGTTGTCGTCTCGCCGCTGGTCTGAGTGGCTTCCCCGGCTGCCGGGCGTTCCGTCGTCGTGACCTTCGGCGCCGGCGGTGCCAATGCCAGCGACACGACGCCCGCAAGGTTCACACGCGCATTCCGCGTCAGATACGCCATGTCGACGCCATCGACGGTGTCGGTTGCCGCGTGCTGCATCGCGAAGTTCTCGTTCGATTCGCGGAACACGACCGCAGGGAATCCACGCTGATTGAACGCCGCGTTGTCACTCCCGCGGCTGAAACGATCCTGCCTCGACAGGAGCCGCACCCGATGGCCCGGCACATACAGCGCCGCCATTCGCTCGATGTGGCGCGCAAGCGATCGAGACATCGAGTCCTCGGGCCCGTCTGAATAGACGCGCACTGATTCGGCATCGATCACGCCGTTGCCGCCGCGCGAGTTGCCGACGATGTCGTTGTTGAAGTCGGCATCGACGACGACCTTGTTCTTGACCAGCCGGTCGGCGTGGGCTTGTGCGCCGAGCAGCCCCTGCTCCTCACCCGCCCACAGCGCGAAGACGATGGTCGCGTCGAAGTCCAGCGTGCTCGATGCGATGACTCGAGCCAATTCCATCGTCAGCGCCGTTCCGCTGGCGTTGTCGTTGGCACCGGGTGCCTCGACGTTGTAGTCCTGTCCCTTTCGCAGCTGCGGATCGGGAGGCGCGGTCTGTCCCGGCGGTGTCGGCGGTCTCGTGTTCGCCCCGATCTGCCCGGTCCCACCGATGTTGACGGTGTCATAGTGCGCCGACACGTAGATGCGTCGTTCGGATCGCCCGGGAAGCACGGCGACGACGTTTCGCAGTTCGACCTCTCGAGTGATTCGGCCTTGCGGCGCCAGCTTGTACGAATCGAAGCTGACCTGCAGCTTCGGGCTCGATCGTTTCAGCTCGTCGAGGATCCATTGGCGCGCCGCACCGATCCCTCGCGTCGCCGACGACGTGTCCGAGAGCGTGTTCCGAGTGTGAAAGCCGGCCAGCGTTTCGACCAGTGACTTGATTCGGGTTTCCGACACGGCGGCGACGAGCGCGACGATTCGTGGATCGGCATCGGGCGTGACGGTCTGGGCACGCGCAGGTATCGACAGGGCCACGAAGACGACGGCAGCGACGGACAGCCTCTTCATGGCGGGAATGCTAGCATCAGGCGTGGCCCCGACGAAAAGACTCGATCCGCGACGTGTCGAGCGGACCATGCGCTCGCTGGCGCTCGCCATCACCGGCATGGAGCTGCCCGCGATCGAGAAGATTTCCGAATCACAGGCCGAGGACCCGTTTCAGATCCTCATCGCTACGCTGCTCTCGGCTCGCACCCAGGACGCAACGACGCACGCGGCGTCGACTCGGCTCTTCCGCCGGGCAAGGACGCCGCGGACGATGGCGCGTCTCCCCGTGTCCGAGATCGAGCGCCTCATCTACCCGGTCAGTTTCTACCGGAACAAAGCACGTCACGTGAAAGCGTGCTGCGAGCAGCTGATGTCTCGATTCGACGGACGCGTGCCGAACACGATGGAGGAACTGGTGAGGCTGCCGGGGGTCGGCCGCAAGACCGCCAACCTCGTCATGATTCTGGCGTTCAAGGGTCAGGACAACATCTGCGTCGATACGCACGTGCACCGCATCTCGAACCGCATGGGATGGGTGCGAACGCGGGAGCCTCAGGAAACCGAGCAGGCGCTGTATCGCGCCACCGACCGACGCTGGTGGCCGCTGATCAATCTGTATCTTGTGACCTGGGGCCAGAATGTCTGCCGCCCCGTATATCCGCGCTGTGGGGATTGCGTCGTTGCCAAGCTCTGCCCAAGAATTGGCGTCACTTGATCATCTGGGAGGACACGATGAATCGGGTTGCAGGAGTACTCGTCGCGGTCGCGTTGCTGACTACCAGTGGGAGCGCACAGACAGGAACCGCATCGCGCGGGACGGGTTCCACGACACGGGGCACGACGCCCGCGCAGCCGGCGACCGCACCAGCAACACCGGCGACGCCCGGACGCAAGTCGCCCGGCGCGGGCGCTGTCGTGGTGGTCGATACCGTCAAGGGAGTATTCGAGTTCGAGACCTACCCGAACGAGGCCCCCAAATCCGTCGAGCACGTCCTCGGGCTCGTGAAAAAGAATTTCTACAACGGTCAGCGCATCCACCGCGTGGATCCAGGGTTCGTCGTGCAGTTCGGCGATCCGCAGACCCGCGACATGACCAAGCGTGACGACTGGGGCACGCGCGCCAGTGGCAATCCGATCGGCGTGTTGGAAGTCAGCAAGAAACGGACGCACGTGGCCGGCGCCGTGGCACTCGCACACCTCAACGGCGATCCCAAAGGCGGCGATAGCCAGATCTACATCACGCTGACGGCACGACCGGAGCTGAATGACAAGTACGCGGTCATCGGTCAGGTGATCTCGGGAATGGATGTCGTGCAGAAGCTCCGCGTCACCGATGTCATTCGACGGGTAACCGTGCGAGACGAGGCGCCGACGAAGTAGACACCGACGCGACATCGGCGATCTCGGGATATCGTTCGATCAGTTCCGGCGGGTACTCACCTTCGAGCGGCTGGCCCAGTTGCGCCTTGAGCATGATCGCATTCACGACCGACTTCGACGCGAAGTGATTGTTCGTGTAAAGATAAGACTTCTTCACGAGGGCCTGCGCAGCTCCCGCGATGTCTGAGAACTCACTCAGCTCCTTGCCCGAATACAGGTAGTTGTATCGGTCTTCGGCTTTCTCGTGGTGCCACCACGCTTTCGCGTTTCTCCCATGCAGCCGCATGTAATAGAAACTCGAGACGTTCGGCAGGTAGTTCTGCCGGATCGAGAAGCGGAACTTCGGTTCGTCAATCTGTACCCACGCGGCCCCGAACGCGTTGAGCATCGCGACCGTGTCTCCGATCGCATCGCTCCAGCTCTTGTGCCGTAATTCGACTGCGACCGGGTAGTCGCTGAACGCGCGCAGCAACTGAGCGAGGTAGTCTCGTGAGGCCTGAGTGTCCTTGAAGCTGGGTGGAAACTGCGCAAGCAGTGCTCCCAGACGCCCCGCTGAGGCGAGCGGTTCGATCCCCTCGCGAAATTCGTCGATGTCGGATTGCGTGACATGAGCGAGCAGATCGAGCAGCGGTCCCTCGGATCCGGGCGCGCGCTTCAACGCCGACTCTCGAAACATCTTCGGGTGTGTGAACTTCTGGTACAGCTTGAGCGAGAACTCGAAACCCGACGGCGTGCGCTCGACCCAGCTTCGGGCGACCTCGGGCCGCGGCTGACCGTAGAAGGTCGTGTTGACCTCCACCGTATCGAAGTGTTCGGCGTAAAAGCGGAGCTCGTCGAATCCGGCGGTGCCCGCTCGTTTGGACCGCGTAGCCGGGTAGAACAACCCGTTCCACGTACCCTTCCCGGAGGGATAGCTCCAGCCCGCCGTTCCGATGCGAAGAGCCATGCCGGTACAATAACGTAATGGGGTCGGGAGTCATTTTCTTGATTAATGAAAAATGACTCCCGACCCCATTTCGCATGCTCACGATCAACGAGATCTTCTACTCCGTTCAGGGAGAGTCCAGCTATGCAGGGCAGCCGTGCGTCTTCGTGCGCCTGACCGCATGCGACCTGCGATGCAGCTGGTGTGATACACCGTATGCGTTTTACGAAGGACGCAAGCGTCCCCTCGAGGACGTGTGGGGAGAAGTGGATTCTTTCGGATGCCCCTTGGTCGAGGTCACAGGCGGCGAGCCGCTGCTTCAGGAAGACGTCTATCCGCTGATGCAGGGCCTGCTCGATCGAGGCAAGACGGTTCTGCTCGAGACCGGCGGGCATCGCAGCACCGCGCGCGTGCCGCCCGCGGTCGTCACTATTCTCGACATCAAGTGTCCCGCCAGCGGCGAATCCCATCGGAACGACTGGAGCAACCTGGATCGCCTGCAGCCGCACGACGAGGTCAAGTTCGTCGTGAACGATCGCGCGGACTACGAATGGGCGCGCGATGTGCTCGCACTGCGCGACGTCGCCGCTCGAGCATCCGTGGTGCACTTTTCGCCCGTGCACGGGGTCCTCGATCCGAAGACGCTCTCGGAGTGGGTGCTGGCCGACCGTCTGCCGGTCCGCGTCCAATTGCAGCTGCACAAGTACATCTGGAGCCCGACGACGCGCGGTGTCTGACGCGGTCGTTCTGCTCAGCGGAGGCCTCGATTCATACACGGCAGCGGCGATAGCCCGCGCCGACGGCTTCCGCCTCTTTGCCTTGACGGTGCGCTACGGACAACGTCACGCCGCCGAGATCGATGCCGCACGGAGAGTGGCCGCGGCGCTCGATGTGGCGCGGCACGTCGAGCTCGATGTCGGCCTCTCGACCTTCGGCGGTTCCTCGTCATTGACGACAGACGCGCCCGTTCCGAAAGGTCGTCAGATCGATGCGACAGAGATCCCGTCCACCTACGTTCCCGCTCGCAACACCGTCTTCCTCGCGCTTGCGCTCGGGTGGGCGGAAGTGATTGGCGCGCACGACATCATCATCGGCGTGAACGTGCTGGACTACTCCGGGTACCCCGATTGCCGGCCCGAGTTCATCGCCGCATTCGAGCGGCTCGCGATGCTGGCCACCGCGCGCGGTGTGCAGGGCGAACGGTTCCGCATTCACGCGCCGCTGCAGATGATGACGAAGGCACAAATCATTCGCCGGGGACTGGAGCTGGGTCTCGACTACAGTCTCACCCACAGCTGCTACGATCCCGGGCCGAATGGTCGCCCCTGTGGACGCTGCGACAGCTGCGTTCTGAGAGCCGCCGGGTTCGCTGACGTCGGTGTGCCCGATCCGCTCTTGCACTCATGACTGAACGCATCTACTACGGTGAGCCCGCCCGACGGACATTCGACGCCGTTGTGACACGGGCGCTCGAATATGGCGGGCGTCCCGCTGTTCATCTCGATCGCACCGCGTTCTACCCGACGTCAGGAGGGCAGCCGTTCGACACCGGGCGGCTCGGTGACGTCAATGTCGTCGAGGCCGTCGACGAGGACGAAGGAGTCGTGCACGTGCTCAGTGCGCCGATCGCCGAAGGAGCAGCTGTGCACGGTGACATCGACTGGCCGCGGCGCTTCGATCACATGCAGCAGCACACGGGGCAGCACGTGCTGTCGGCCGCGTTCGATCGGTTGTTCGACAATCGCACGACCAGCTTCCACATGGGCGCCGACAGCGCGACGATCGACCTGGCTCGCGAGATGACCGCGGTCGAAGTCGAGCGCGCCGCCGACGAGGCCAATCGCGTGGTCTGGGAAGACCGGCCGGTGTCGATCCGCATGGTGTCTGCCGAGGAGGCTGCGACGCTTCCGCTCAGAAAGGAGCCGGCGCGAAGCGGACCACTTCGCCTGATCGAGATAGCCGACTTCGATTTGTCGGCGTGCGGCGGCACCCACGTCGCCCGCACGGGCGAGATCGGCATCATAGCGGTCAGCGCGGTCGAGCGTTTTCGTGGCGGATCGCGTCTGACTTTCCTGTGTGGTGGCCGAGTGCTGCGCGCATTCCGCCTCCAACGCGACGCGCTGGCGGGAAGCGTCCGGCATCTATCCGTTCTTCCCCATGAGCTGCCGGCGGCGATCGAGCGGATGCAGCACGAGCACAAGCAGGCGCGCAAGGATCTCGCGCGGCTTCAGCAGCAGCTGGCGGTGCACGAAGCGTCACGGCTCTTGACGCATGCGCGAGATGTGAACGGCGTGCGGGTGGTCGTGGAAGCGCTCGATGGCTGGGATGCGGTGGGGCTGCGCGCCATCGCGAGTGGTCTCACGGCGCACGAGCGAGTGGCCACAGCGCTCTTCACGTCCACGGCTCCGATCGCCGCTACAATCGCCCGTTCATCGGACGTCAGCCTCGACGCGAATGCGTTGCTGCGTGCGATGATGGCGACGTTTGGAGGTCGTGGCGGCGGCAAGCCTGACTTCGCTCAAGGTGCCGGACTCACCGGCAATGTCGCCGACGTTGTTGATGCCGCAAGGACCGCGCTGACCGCTGCGCTGCGCTGACCGGTTGCGGTCCGCAATTCCCGTTATCTGTCGGCGGTCTTTCGACTGAACGACGCAAGCCGCACGGCGATGCGATCGATCGCGTCGTTGGCTTGAAGGCCGGTGCCTTCGAAGTTGTTCACCATGATGACGAGCGCCAGATGTTCGCCGTCGCGCGTGGTCACGTAGCCGGCGAGCGATCGGATGTTCGACATCGTGCCTGTCTTCGCACGCAGTTGACCCTCGGCCGGCGTCCGCTTCATTCGATTCGCGAGCGATCCGTCGATGCCGGCCACCGGCAGACCCGTCATGAACGGAGAACCTCCTGTCGGGTCGTACATGCGGCGAAGCACTGTGATGAGCGCCTCCGCTGAAATCGTGCTGCGTCTCGACAAGCCCGAGCCATCGATCAGTTGCTGGCTGTCGCGCTCCACGCCCCACGTGTCGAGGCGCGTCCGCAGGCCATCGAGCGCCGCGTCGTTGGTTGGGAATGCGCCCGGCGAGGCGTTGAGTCGAAGCAGCGCCTCCGCATAGAGATTGATGCTGTCCTTGAGCAGCGGCTGTGCGATCTCCGCGAGCGTGCGCGACGCGTGCGTGAACAACACGATCGAGCCCGCGCGATCGGGCGTGGGATGAACGTCGTCGATGTCGACCGCCTCCCCGGTCACCTCGATTCCGTCACGGATCAGCCGGGTTCGAAGCGCGTTCGCGAACCAGAGGGTCGGGTTGCCAACAGCGATGCCGATGGTCACAGGCGAGGTCCCGACCGGTATCGTGCCCGCAATGGTGAGTGCGCGCTCGCCCGGGCGTTGCTCGGGCCAGAGAAGCAGCTGCGACCCTCGTGGTCCGGTGAGCGCGAGATTGGTCAGCGTTCGGTACGTCGTGCGCGCATCGACGGCAAGATTCGTCGGTGCCCCTTCGGCCGATCCTGGTGAGATCGAGACGCTCGTGCGATTTTCGGCAAAGTTCAATGCACCGAACACGGCGCCCGAGGTGTAGCCGAGGTCGTCCCATGCCCACGCCTGCTGCGGCCGCGGCTCCTCGAGCGCGTCATCGTCGCCGATCACACGCCCCTCTATACGACGAATGCCGGCCGCCTTGAGCGCGTTTGTCCAGCTGGAGAAATCGTCGCCGGCCGGGCCTCCGATCGAGGGATCACCAGACCCGACGACCAGCAGATCGCCGCGCAGGACGCCGTTCACGACCGATCCGGCTGCGCGAAGTGTCGTGAGGTACCGGTAGTTCCACCCGGCAGCTTCGGCGGCGGTGGCGACGCTGACGAGCTTCGCCGAGGACGCGGGCACGAGCAGCGCTCCGGCGTTCAGCTCGAACAGCGGAACCTGGCGATCGAGCGAGTAGGCGACGATTCCCCACACCCCTCGGCGAACACCCGGGCCGCTCGTGTCCACGAGGATGCCGTCACGAAGTTGTGAAAGGGCGCTGGTCGACTCGAAAGGCTGGCGAGCGGCGAGGACCACCACAGGCGCGGTCTTCGCGCAACTCAGTACTGCAAAATGCAAGACGCAAAATGCAAAAAGGGGCCCCGCCACGTTGCGCGGTGGCCGCTGCCGCTCTTTTGCATGTTGCATGTTGAATTTTGGATTATTTCACGGCATCGAGCGCTTTCATCGCGTCATCGAACGCGGACGTTTCGACCTTGGCGGTCCCAGGTTCGTCCGAGCGGCTGGCGACGACATCCGTTGCGGTACGGCCAAAGGTCGTCGTCTCCATCTTGTTGTCCCCGAACTTGAAGGTGACGACGAGCGCGGGCATCTTCAGCGACGGATCCGCTTTGTCCTCGAACGAGCTGGCGCGCAGACTGGTCACCTTGTTGAGGACGTCTTCGGCCTTCATCGCATCGACGTCTTTTCCAGCGGCGTTGTGCCACACGTCCTTGCCGTCTTTGCCCTTGGTCTGGTCGAGCACGATCGTCTCCGACCCGCGCTTGAACTCCGCGTGTGTGACCGTGAAGGATCGCGTGTCAAAGAGATCTTTCCGGCGGAAATCCGTGATCTTCTTGATCACGTCGTCTTTGAGCGTGGGCGGCACTGTGAACACCATCGGGCGAGACGAGTCCTTCGCGTAGACGACGGCGTTTTCGGTCTTGCCCAGCGATAGCGTGGCCCGAGAGCTCCCGCTGATGGCCGTCATGGTGCTCGACGGCTTGTCGAGACCGAACTTGGCAAGGCCGGTCGCATCGGCGGAGGGAGTCGTGATGGCCACCATCTGTGCCGACGACAAGCGCTCGAGCGCCGCTTCGACGGCCGCGAGATCGGCCCGTGCGGCAATCGGCTTCACCAGCGTCCAGTCCGACCCATGCTTGGCGAGCTGCACGGTCGTGGTTCCGCTGACGAGTTCGAGACCATCGATCTTGTCGCGCTCGACTTTCAGAATGGTCTTGTCGCGAAGCGCGAACGGCGTCTTGTTGAACGTCGAGTCGAGATACGACGAGACGAGGAAGACGCGCTTCTGACCCGGCACCTGCGCGTAGAGATCGCCGCCGGTCGGCGTCTTCTCGCCAAGGGCGAACTGCTTGGCTTCTTTCTGACCCTTGGAGCGAAACGACACCTCGACCCTCGGCGGATCGAGGCCGTATTGTTTCAAGTCGGCAGCGGTCGCATCGACGACGCGATTCACTTCGAGTGACGCGAGGCTTCCGGTCATCGACGTGATCTCGCTCTCGTCGGCAGCGGCTTTCTCAGGCTCGACCAGCTGCCATTTGCCGTCGGCCTTTTCCAGACGCGCAGTCTCGCCACCGGTCTTGACGCGAATCTCCTCGATGTCGCCAGCCGCGACCGTGCCGAACGGTTTCTCTTTCTTCTCGGCCGTGTTCGGCTCGCTCTTCGAGTCGACGAAGTAGATGTAGCCGACGAGTGCGACGAGGACGACTCCGAAAACGAGGGTAGACCACCCGCGCATCGCTATCGTCTCCGCCACCAGGTCATGACGCCGGTTCCGAGCACCACGGCGGGGATGACGAAGATGGACAGGTAGAACATCGCGTCCCGGATGTTGGCCGTCAGAGTGAGCCGTCGATCCGACGCGTCGCGCGGCCGGATCGAAATCAGGCTCTCCTGCTGCGCCAGCCAGTTCACCGTGTTCATGAACAGATCGCGATTGCCCTCGACGCCCAGGTAGCTGTTGGTCGCAAAAGCGGAGTTGCCGATGGCCGCAACGCGCGTCTCCGGTTTCGGAGTCTTCTCGTCCGGCTTGGCGTTCTTCGCATCCTTGGGCGCGTCGGGCGGTGTCGCGTTGGAGGCCACCTCTGTCGCCACGGCGATCGAGACTGGCCCGGCGATGTCTCCCTTGTCGGTCTCCGGCTTGAGTACGCTGGGGTTCCCGCCACTGGTCGCTGCCGCGAGCTCTTTGAAGTCGGTCTCGGCCCAACTCCGAGCAGCGGTCTGCACGAACGATTGACCGGCCCGCTTTTCCGCCCCTGTCTCCGGCAGAACGGCCCGCGTCAACGGGAACATGGTGATCAGACTGAAATCGTTCGTGATCGCGTGACTCGGGTACGGCGGTGCCGCTACCGGCACGGTCGCGACCTGCGTGCGGCCGCTGACGTCGACGACCACCGACTGTGTGGCGTTGATGCCCCACTCCTTCAACAGGGCGGTCAGGCGAGGCATCTGCTGCGGCTGCTTGAAGTCATCTGGCGGGTCGATCATCACGAACAGCTTGCCGGTGCGCGAGTTCAGATACTCGTCGATGATCGGGACTTCCTGTTCGAGGAGGTCGGTGCGCGGCCCCGCGATCACAAGCACTGTCGCATCCTTCGGGATCTCGTTCGTCTGCGCCAGCACGAGCTTGTCGAACTGATAGTTGTCCCGCTTCAATGCATCGACGATCCCGCTGTAGCCCGCGCGTTCGGAGCTGCCCGTGTCCTTCTCACCATGGCCGCTCAGGAAATAGACCTTCTTCGTCTGAGGGTTGATCACCTTGATGAGCGCGTTGGTCAGGTCCTGCTCGGTGTTGTTCGTGACGCGCTCGGTCCGCCCCATGTAGTCGACGACGATGGTGCCGTAGGACTCGATCTTGTATTCCTTGGCCTTGACCGGGACCTTGTCGGGATCGACGTACTCGACCTGCACCTGTCGCGAGTTGTACGCATACTCGGTCAGCCGGGTCCGGTAGCGATCGAAGTTCGGCTCCTGATCGAACACGATGAACTTCACCGGCGAGCTGATGCCCTGCAGGAGCTTCACCGACTGCTCCGACAGGCTGTACTGCTTGTTTTCCGTGAGATCCCACCGCTTGTTGCGGCGCGTCGACAGGTAGTTCACGGCGATGAGAATGCCGAGAACGATGATGACGCTGGCGCTCGCGATGGTGCCGAGGCGGGTGTTGCGCTTCTTGAACTGTCCGGCGATTTCTCTCCACTGAGAAGCGACGTACACCAGGACGAGGATCAGGCCGGCAAACGCGGCATAACGCGCGTAGGTGTTGTAATCGGGATACTTCCACTGGACGGCTACGGCGCCCATGACGAGCGCGACGCCGACCCAACTGAGCGCACTCAAGACTTGTTTCATAGCTAACCCTTCCACCGCTCGGTATCAACCGCGCGCGCGGTCAGGAACAGTCCAAAGCAGATGAAGCTGACGTAATAGACCAGGTGTTTGGTATCGATGATGCCCCTGGTGAAATCGTCGAGATGATCCGTGATCGACAGGTAGTTGAGCACCTGCTGCGCTGTCGGCCCGGCGAACGATGCGATCCAGTTGATCACCCACAGCATCAGAAACACGCTGAAGGTCACCATCACGGCCACGATCTGATTCTTGGTGAGGCTCGAGATGAGCAGTCCCACCGCGATGAAGCAGCCACCCATCAGCAGCAGCCCCAGATAGGTCGTGAGGATCGGAATCCACTCCGGGCGGCCGGCCCAGAAGAGCAGGCCGATATGAATGAGCGTCACCGCCAGCATCGCCGCATACAGCGCCATCGCGCCGAGAAACTTGCCGACGATGATTTGAAAGTCGGTGAGTGGCGACGTCAGCAGCAGCTCGATGGTGCCCGATCGTTTCTCTTCCGAGTACGTCCGCATCGTGATCATCGGGAGCACGAAGAGGAAGACCACCATCGCGTTGAGGAATGCCGGCCGAATGAGGTTCTCGTTGATGTTGACGGCTGGCGCCCCACCGCCGAGCCCCATCATCTGCATGCTCTGACGATCGAAGTAGAGAACGAGGGAGTAGAAGAAGAACCCGAAGATCAGTGCGTAAAACCCGATGACGACGTACGCGATCGGCGAAGCGAAGTATCCCTTCAGCTCTTTCTGTGTGATGGCGAGGATGTTACTCATGTGCAGCCTCCGCCGCGGCTTCCGGCGCCGCCTGTTCTTCAGTCGTGACCTGCAGGAAGATCTCCTCGAGGCTCATGCGCATCGGCCGCAGTTCGAGCAGCCCCCAGCCGTGAGTCACGACTGCCGATGCGAGCTCGCGCCTCACGTCGCGACCGCTGCTGGCGACCTCGTAGCCGGTCGTGGTGCCGCGCGTGGTCGAGATCGAGACGCCGGTGACGCCGGGCACGCCGGTCAGCACGCTGCTCGCATCGGTGCCTGCGGCATCGATTTCCACATACATCGCGCTGGCGCCTCCCAGGCGGCTCGTCAGATTCTCTGGAGTGTCGACGGCAACGACGCGACCCCGGTTGATGATGACGACCCGGTTGCAGGTCTGACTGACCTCGGGAAGGATGTGGGTGCTGAGGACGATCGTGTGATCGCCCGCGAGCCCTTTGATGAGATTGCGCGTCTCGATGATCTGCTTCGGGTCGAGACCTGCGGTCGGCTCATCGAGGATCAACACATCGGGGTTGTGAAGGAGCGCCTGCGCCAGGCCGACGCGCTGTCGATACCCCTTTGACAGCTTCGCGCAGTGACGGTTGGCGACGTCGGTGATCCGCGTCCGCTCCATCGTCGTCGCGATGCGCGTCTTGCGGTCTGCGCTGGGGACACCTTTGATGCGCGCGCAGAACGTCAGATAGTCGCGGACGGTCATGTCGGGATAGAGCGGTGGGGTTTCCGGCAGGTATCCCGTCCGTCGCTTGGCCTCGATCGGTTGCTCCATGACGTCATAGCCGGCAACGATCGCCTTGCCATCGGTCGGCGGCATGTATCCGGTCAGGATCCGCATCGTCGTCGTCTTGCCGGCGCCGTTGGGACCGAGGAATCCGAGGATTTCTCCCTTTTCGGCCTTGAAGCTGACGTCGCTGACGGCAGTGACGGGCCCGTACTCCTTGGTGAGGTGTTGAACTTCGATCACCGTGTGCTCCTTGTTATGGGGTCGCGAGTCATCTCGATTCGTTCACGGAAAGCGACTCCCGACCCCATTGCGTGTAACTTCTAGATTGCGCACGTCTTAGGTGGGCACAACCGCCCATAGTACCCGATGGCCGCCGCGACGGGCAAGGGTTCATGTTAACGTATGAACAAGTATTCATATGTCACAGCTCGACGCGCAGATCGTCGATGAACTGACCGAGACCTTCCGGATGCTCGGAGATCCCACGCGTATTCGCATCCTCGATGCGCTCTCCCGGTCCGAGTTGTGCGTTGGCGACATTGCCCACCAACTGGGGGTCACCGAATCGGCTGTCTCCCATCAACTGCGTCTGCTCCGCAACGTCCGCATCGTCCGTGCCCGGCGGGAAGGCCGGATGATCTTCTACGCCCTCGACGACAAGCACGTGCTCGCCCTGTTCAAGCAGGGTCTCCGGCACGTCCAGGAGAGCGGCCGGTAGGTCACGCACCGTGGCCACGCCGCGACGGGCACTCTGCCCCGCTGCGACGGGGTTCGCCGAAGCGATAGCTCCGCGCTAAGGGGGACGGACTGCCCCGAAGAACTGGTCATTCTCGAGCGCCGGTCGAAGCCGCTCGCGGGTATGGAGGCGATATCGGCAGACGTGTCGGGCAGTGACTACACGTGCAATAGGACGCTGAAAACCGCTCGACGGCCGTTGTGCCTCGCGGAGCTCCTGCCCGCGGAAGCGAATGCGCGAAGGCGGCCGAAGCGCATGCGTGAAGGCGGCCGGACACGACGTTCGTGTTACGCCTTGCGGTTCGAGAAGAAATTGCCCGTGATGTATGCGTCGATCTGCGCCTGATCGCTCCCCGCGAGCGAGGTGAACCGAAGCCCCATCCCCACCCGGCGGTCGGCCCACGAGATTTTCGCATCTGCGTCGATGTCGCTTCTCCCGCCCGGGGCGCGGAAACGGACTCTCACGATCGTCCCGACGGCAAGGGGGCTCGTCGTCCGAATCGCGAGACCTCCGCGGCTGATGTTGAGTGTCAGTGCCGCCGCGATCGTGTTGTTGTAGCGGAACAACACCGGAATCCCCAGCATCACGCGCGGGCTCGTTCGGCGGTCGGAGCGGTGGGGAAACATGTGGGGCACGAGTGCGGGAACGATGTGCTGGGCCGCGATGTACTCGTTGACGTAGCCGGTCACGCCGAGCGTGTCGAGCTCGCGCACCTCATCGGCGCTCGCGATGGTGCCGCTGAACACCATCACCGGCGCCCGCTGCGCAATTTTGCGAATCGCACGCAGCAGAGCCACACCGTTCCCTTGAGGTAGCCGGAGATCGAGCACGATCAAGTCGAGATCCTTGGCGTCCTCGCGTACGTGACCGAGCAGTTCCGGTCCCGTCCGTGCTGTGATCGCTTTGTGACCCGCCCCTTCAATAGCGGTCTTGAACCGGTCCCGCACGAACGCCGTGTCGTCCGCGACGAGCACGGTTTTCGTCTTGGCTCTGGGACGGGCACGCATCTCGATTCTCTATCGACCGAGCGTTACATGAGCGTTAGGCTTCGTTGCCGAAATCCGCGGGACCTCGATATAATCCGAAATCTTGGCCGGGATGTGTTCAGATCCGCTGGGGGGCGGCTCGGTTCCCGGATGCTTCGAGCGCGGCCGATCCGCTGCATGGAGTCCGTATGGCGACCTGCCCTGAATGCGATTTCGACGAGATCGACACCGAGGACTTCGAAGAGGGTGACACTCTCAGTTGTCCCGAATGCGGTAAAAGCCTCGTGATGGTGGGTTCCGATGAGCTCGAGCTCGCCGACGATGACGATGAAGACCTCGATGACGACGACCTCGAAGAAGAAGAGGACGAAGAGGACGAGGACGACGACGAACTGGACGACGAAGAGGTCGATGACGAGGAGGACTTCGACGAGTGATGGAGAGCACGCCTCCGATGCACGGCCGGGAGGCGGATCTGCTCGAGAAAGCTGGCCGCTTGCACAATCTGCTGGCCAGTTACGACTCCCTGCTGGTTGCCTTCAGCGGCGGCGCCGACAGCGCGTATCTGGCGTGGGCCGCAACCGCCGCACGCGGTTCATCGGTCCTCTGCGTGACCGCCGACAGCCCGAGTTATCCCGATCATCACCGACAGCTGGCGCTTCGCGTCGCGCGTGATTTCGGCCTCCGCCACGAGCTCATTCGGACCTCCGAGCTCGATCGCCCCGAGTACCGTGCCAACCCGACGAATCGGTGCTACTACTGCAAGCACGAGCTGTACACGGTGCTCACGAAGATGGCCGCCGATCGCGGATTTGCGGTGATCGCCGATGGCAGCAATGCCGACGATCGCGGCGACTATCGACCCGGACGCCAGGCGGCGCGCGAGTTCGGTGTCAGAAGCCCCCTTGATGAGATCGGCCTGGCCAAGTCCGAGATTCGCGAGCTGTCACGCCGTGCGGGACTGCCCACGTGGGATGAGCCCGCGTCGGCGTGTCTGTCGTCCCGAATCCCGTACCACAGTGAGGTGACCGACGAGAAGCTGCGGCGCATCGAGCAGGCTGAAGATCTCGTGCGGTCGATGGGGTTTCGTGTCTGCCGCGTCAGGCATCACGACCTCGGACCCTCGGTCGACGGTGTCACACCGACGCTCGCTCGGTTGGAAATCGGCCCCAACGAGCTCGCGCGTGCGCTCGAGCCGGAAGTTCGCGATCGCATCGTGCGGGAACTGTCCACCATTGGCTATCAACACATCACCATCGATTTGCGGGGCTATCGAATGGGCAGCCTGAATGAAGGTGTCCGACTCAGGCCTGTCTGAATCACGGGGAGCAGGAATCGGGATCGAGGAATCGAGGGCCGACCGTGCTGGTTCACGGTTTCTGCTCACGCGATCCTGGTTCGGAGTCCCTGGTCCGATTCTCGCGCTCGTCGTCGCGTACGTGGTTGCACACGCGGCGTCGCTTGCACCTTCGCTCGAAGACATCGACTCGATCAACTTCGCGCTCGGCCTGCGTCACTTCGACGTCGCGAATCACCAGCCCCATCCGCCTGGCTATCCGGTGTACATTGCGCTCGGCCGCGCATCGTTCGCCGTGATTCGACTGGTCGCGCCATCGCTCGACCTCGCTCGCGGTGAAGCGCTGGCACTTTCGCTCTGGTCTGCAATTGGTGGTGGCATCGCGATGCTGGCCGCGTGGTCGTTGTTTGCAGAAATCGGACGCCTTCGGACCGCGCCCTCGTCGTTCTTCAAGGTCGGGGGAATCTCGCTCTGGGCAACGGCGCTGCTGGCGGCGTCGCCTCTTTTCTGGATCTCCGGCTCGCGGCCGTTGAGCGACATGCCGGGACTGGCGATCGCGATGGTCGCGCAGGCACTTGCGCTCAAAGGGATGAAGGATCGCAGGGCGCTCGTCATCGCCGCGGCCCTCGCCGGTGTTGCTGCGGGCGTTCGCGTACAGACCGTCTGCCTGACCATGCCGATCCTGATCGCCGCGGCGTGGAGTCAGCGCCGTGCCGGTGTGTGGTGGCTCGCCAGCCGGCCGCTCGCTGCGAGCATGATCGGCGTGAGCGTCTGGGCGATACCGCTGCTCGTGCTCTCGGGCGGACTGGATGGCTATCTCCGAGCGCTGGGTTCACAGGCAGGCGAGGACCTCGCGTGGACGGGAATGCTGTGGACCACGCCGACGCCGAGGCGCCTCGCGGTTGCGTTGTGGGAAACCTTTGCGCTGCCGTGGGACAGTGTGGCGCTCGCGGCGACTGTCGGCGTCATGTCGGTCGTCGGTGGAGTCGTTGCGCTCATCAACGATCGACGGGCGGCGCTGATGATGACGATCATCTTCGCGCCGTATGTCGCGGTTCATCTCCTGTTTCAGGAAACGGTGTTCGTGCGCTACGCCCTGCCGACGCTGCCGCTTGTGGCCTGGCTGGTCGTCCGGGGAGCGAATGTGACCGGACGAGCCGCCCGATTTCTCGTTGCTCCCGTCGTTGTCGCTGCACTCGTTGTGGCTGTGCCGGCGGGTCTGGCCTATGGCAGGGAAGCGCATCCGGCGTTTCGAGCGATTGCCGCCATGCAGGCGAAGGCCGCGACCGAGTCGCCCGCGGCAATCTATTCACATTTCTCATTGCGCCGCCCGCTGCAGGCGAGTGCGCCAGACCACGTCACGATCGTCGAGCCTCGACGGAATTACGAGTGGTTGGGGCTCGTCGACTACTGGCGCAAGGGCGGCGTGGCGCCGGTCTGGTTTCTCGCCGACGCGCGCAGAACTGATCTTGCGTTGATCGATCCTCAGAGCCGCCGCCACGTCCGTCAGTTTCGGTGGAGCGTCGCCGATCATGCGACGTTGAGCGGCGCGCGACCAACCGGCGTCGATTGGTATGTCTTCGATCGTCCCGGATGGTTTGCGGGCGAAGGATGGGCACTGACCCCTGAGACCGGCGGGCTCAGTCAGGCCTCGGGCACCGGTGTCGATCGTCGTCCGATTGAAGCGTTCGTCCGACGCCGGACTGGTCCAATGCGCGTGATGGTCGGAGGACGTCACTTCAGCGTGGCGGGTGCGCCGTCGGTCGCGATGACGCTTGCGATCGACGGGTCGGTCGTTGCGTCGTGGAACGTCGATCCTGCTCCGGGTGGATCGAACTTTCTGCGCTTTATCGATCTTCCCTCAGGGCTCCCTGCCGGCGATGGGCTCTATGCCCATCTGACGATACAGGCTCACGCCGATCCTCCCTCTGAGCCGACGCCTCCCGTGGCGATCCGCCAGTTCGATATTCAGGGGGCCGACACGCTCGTCTACGGCTTCGGCGAGGGCTGGCACGAGGAGGAATACGAGACGGCGACAGGTCTTCGCTGGCGCTGGACGAGCGGCCGATCGATCCTCCGTGTGGCCCCGCCGCAGGCCATCGAGGTCGTACTGCACGGCGAATCGCCCTTGAAATACTTCAAAACTCCGCCGACGGTGCGAATCACGGCTGCCGGCTCTGTCGTCGGTGAGCTGCATCCTGATCGAGAGTTCACCTGGCGGGTCGTCGTGCCGGCCGATGCGGTGCAGCGCGCCGACGGCGCGATTGTGCTCGAAACAGATCACATTTACGTGCCGAGCAAGTCTGAAGGGACGTCCGACACCAGGCGCCTCGGTCTGAGGATCTTCGATACGACAGTGCACCCCATTGCACCTACTGACAGACCTTGATTGACACGGGATCGTCCGGACGCTAAGCTCGACGCCATCTTCCCCAACAAAATGCAAAAAACGCAGGAGAAGGTCCAGATGACACTGCGCCGGTACGCGTGGTTGACTGCGATAGTGCTGCTGGTCGTGCTGACTATTTCGGCGTGTGGCAAGAAAGTTGTGCCCCCGCCGCCGCCCCCACCACCTCCTCCTGCAGCACCGCCGCCCCCGCCGCCGCCCCCACCTCCGCCACCTCCACCGCCGCCGGCTCCGCCTCCGCCGAAGCCGTTGACCGAGGAGGAACTGTTCGCGAAGAAGACTCTCGATCAGTTGAACGCAGAGATGCCGCTCGGCGACGTGATGTTCGACTTCGATATGGCGAACGTCAAGGAAGACCAGCGCGGCGTGTTGCAGAAGAACGCCGACTGGATGAAGAAGTGGACGTCGACGCGGGTGACGATCGAGGGACATGCCGACGCGCGCGGCACGAACGAGTACAACCTGGCGCTCGGCGAACGCCGCGGGAATGCGGTGAAGGAGTACCTCTCCACGCTCGGTATCGCCACCGATCGGATGGCGGTGATCAGCAAGGGCGAGGAAGCGCCGGTCTGCACGGAGATGAACGAAGCATGCTGGGCCCGCAATCGCCGCGGGCACTTCATCATCACCGCGAAGTAACACGTCGGGGCCGCTGACGTCGGGGCCGCCGTCCGCCGGCGGCCCTCCTTTACGCGGCCCTCTTCAACTCCTCGACGATCCGCTCCGCGGCGGCACGGGGATGTTCTGCCGCAATGATGGGCCGGCCGACCACGATGTAGGTGGCGCCGGCCCGTATTGCTTCTGCCGGTCCCATCGTTCTCGACTGGTCGTTCTTCTCGGCGCCCGCCGAGGCGCCACGGATCCCAGGGGTCACGATTGCGAACTCGGGACCACACGCGGCGCGGATCGCGGCCGTCTCGTGCGGAGACGCGACGACGCCATCGAGGCCGGCGCTGCGAGCCATCTGTGCCAGCGTGATGACCTGCTCGAGCAGCGGACGCTGCACCCCGGTGTCTTTCAACGTCGCTTCGTCCATGCTCGTGAGCACGGTGACCCCGATGACGAGGGGGCGTTTTCGGTTCGTGCGGGCGGCCGTTTCAGCCGCGGCACGCGCAGCCGCCTGCATCATCGGCGTGCCTCCGGACGCGTGCACGGTCAACATCCACGCGCCGCTGAGCACGGCTGATTCAACCGCTTGGCCAACGACGTTCGGGATGTCGTGAAACTTGAGATCGAGGAAGACGTTCACGCCCAGGTCGACCAGTCGCTGGACGACTGCAGGCCCTTCCAGCGTGAACAGGCGACTGCCGATCTTGAATCCTCCGACCATATCGCCCAGCGATCGCGCGAGTGCGAGCGCGCGTTCACCCGACTCGACGTCGAGCGCGACTAGGAGCTGACCCATTGTTTCTCCCGCGCGGTAGTGTCGATCGAGCCGATGATGTCTGCCAGTCGCGACAGGCCGTGCCGCTCCATGTACTGTTCGATGCCCTCGCGCAGCTTCGACCAGATGAACGGATCGACGAAGTTCGCGGTGCCGACCTGTATGGCGGTCGCGCCCGCGATCATGAACTCCAGCGCATCGGTGGCGCTGGCGATTCCGCCCATCCCGATGACGGGAATCTTCACCGCCCGTCGGCACTCGTACACCATGCGCACCGCAATCGGCCGGATCGCAGGCCCGCTGAGACCGCCGACGATATTCGAGAGCTTTGGCCGCCGCGTCTCGACATCGATCGCCATTGCCAGAAAAGTGTTGACCAGCGAGACTGCGTCGGCGCCCGCATCTTCGGCCGCTTTCGCGATCGAGGCGACGTCAGTCACGTTGGGCGTCAGCTTGGGAATCACGGGCAGATGCGTGACCTTCTTGACCGCGCTGACGACGTCGAACGTCCCATGAAGGCTGCAGCCGAATGTGATGCCGCCTTCCTTGATGTTGGGACACGAGATGTTCAACTCGAGGCCGTGGACCCCATCGGCATCGGACAGGATCCGCGCCAGCTCGACGTACTCGTCGAGCGTGCTGCCGCAGATGTTGATGATGTTGACCGCGCGGAGTCGCCTCAGCTCCGGCAGCTTCTCGCTGATGTAGCGATGCACGCCGATCCCCTGCAAGCCGATCGCGTTGAGCATGCCCGCGGGTGTTTCGACGATGCGCTCGGGCGGATGTCCTTCACGCGGCTTCAGGAAGAGGCCTTTGGAGACCACAGCGCCGAGCGACGACAAGTCGACGGCGTCCGCATACTCGACGCCGTAGCCGTAACAGCCGCTCGCGGCAATCAACGGATTCTCGAGCCGGAGCGAGCCGATTCGAACAGACAGATCCATCGTCAATCCCAGACCAGATCGGCGCCGGCGAAGACCGGTCCGCCGATACACGACCGGACGTAATGATGACCCCCGCCGGGATCGCGAACCGGAATGACACAGCTGTAGCAGCCACCCATTCCACATCCCATCACGCGTTCCACCGAGACCTGAGAGGGGTGACCATACGTCGACGACAGATGCGCGACCGCCTCGAGCATCGGTTCCGGGCCGCATCCGTACACCGTGACCGGGCCGGACGCCCGCTTCAACTCTCGCTCGAGCGGAAGCGTCACGCGTCCTCGATCCCCGATGCTCCCATCTTCGGTGGAGAGCACGAGGCGTACGCCACTGGCTTTGAACCAGTCGAGATGGAACAGTTCGTGTCCGGTACGCGCGCCGTAGAAGAGCGTCGTCTCCGTCCTGCGTTGGCGCAGCACTTCGGTGAGCGTAGCAAACGGCGCGAGTCCGACACCGCCTGCGACCATCCACGCCTGTGCGGGCGGATCGACCGGCTCGAACGGTTTTCCGAGCGGCCCGAGGCACGAGACGATGTCGCCTTCGACCGCGTCGAGCAGCATCCGCGTCGTCACGCCCACGCGCTTGCTCAGAAGCGTGAGCCCTTCGACGCGTCCATGCGAGCGCAGAATCTCGAACACCGAGAACGGCCGTCGCAACAGTGGATCGTAGCCGCGTCCCGGCTTCACCATGACGAACTGACCCGGAGCCACGAGCGATGCGATCTCTGGAGCCTCGAGAGCAATGATGTTGTAGTCGGCTGAGAGGCGGGTGTTGCGAAGGACTTTTGCCTCGACGTCCACGGGCATT
>DATFRP010000036.1:0-17943 GCA_035263125.1 Vicinamibacterales bacterium | reverse complement strand
TGGTCAAGTGGTGACGTCAACACGCGGTGAACGAGGGGGGCGAATGATATGAGTCCAGACATTGGCGCGCCGGTCAATGAGTCTTTGAAAGATGCGACGCTGGATCGTCTTGCATGCCTGTTGCGCCATTGGGCGTGGGCTGACGAAGCGAAGATCGCATTCGATCGAGAACTGGACGGGTGGGACGACGAGGACGACGATCCGATGTCCGATCATCCGTTCGGTTCCTACTATCACTGGTGTGCGCTGTTGTGCGGCTTGAGCGAAGCGGCACTCGAGCACGGACTTCTGTCGCCGCTCCAGCTAGACGCGATCCGTCGGGACCTCGAGCTCAGTCTTCCTGGGCTGCGTGCATGCCGCCAGTTGCTGATCGTGATCCCGGCAAAGCTGGACGAGCAGCCTCGAATCCTGGACTTGCTCCGCGATGAAGAGACGCTCGGACGGCTGCGCCGCGTCCACACAGCGTTCGGAGACGCACTGCACGCGGAGCTGCAGTCGCGTGAGATTGATTCACTCGATCATTGAGTATCGACGAGGCAGCCATGACACACGTCAACACCGCCACCGCCAACGCGTCGACCAACCGTGACACCCGTGAGTCGCCATCAACACGACTCATTGCAGGAGTCAGCGTGTCAGACACTCCGCTCATTACAGATGTGATCGAGTATGCGCAACGGATCTCGGAGCCGTACTTGTTCAATCACGCGATGCGTTCGTGGCTCTTCGCTGAAGCGATTGGCCGCATGAAGGGAATCGACTACGACCGCGAGGTCGTGGCTATCGGCACGGTACTCCACGACATCGGCCTCACCACCAGTGTGTCAGGGCCCAATCGCTTCGAAGTGAATGGCGCCGATGCCGCACTGTCGTTCATCAGGGGCAAGGGCCTTTCCGATCGCCGTGCCCAACTGATTTGGGACCTGGTCGCGCTCAACTCGACCCCGTCGCTTGCGCTGCACAAGGAGCCCGAAGTGGCGGTGGGCACGATGGGCATCGGACTCGACTACGGCGGTTTCGGCGTTGAGGCACTTGCGCCAGGCGATGTCGAACGCATCCTCAGCGCGTTCCCGCGTCTGAAGATGAAAGAAGAGTTTTCTGAGACGTGTCGACGGCTCGTGACCGCCAGGCCGGAGACGAGTTACGACAACTTCCTGCGCGACTTCGGCGAGCGGTTCGTCCCTGGCTTCAAGACCGTGTCGACGGTGGACCTGTTGATGAACGCGCCGTTCGAGGAATAGCACAAGCACACGTTCCAGGAGGATACAAGTGGCTGCAACCGACACTCTCTTGACACCCGAGACATGCGCAATGTTGCTGGTCGATTATCGGGCGGGGCTCGGCTTCGGTGTGGAATCCGCGTCACGGCAGGTCCTGCTCAACAATGCGGTGGCATTGGCGCGGACCGCTGCCGCGTTCAGTGTTCCTGTTGTCGTCTCGACGTCGGCAACCCGTGTCTACAGCGGTCCGGTGCTTCCGGCGCTGCAGGACGCCCTTCCTGGCGTCAAGGCGATCGAGCGGAAAAACATGAATGTGTGGGAGGACGATAGCGCGAGGAATGCGGTCGTCGCGACAGGGCGGCAGCGCGTGATTCTCGCCGGATTCCTCACCGAGGCGTGCGTGTCGTTTTCAGCGTTGTCGGCCCTTGACGAGGGGTTCGACGTGTTCGTCGTCGCAGATGCGTGCGGAGGACTGACGCTGGCCAGCCACGAACTGGCGCTTCGCAGGCTGGAGCAGGCTGGCGCTCGCCTGTGCAGTTGGATACAGGTTCTGCTGGAGTTTCAGCGCGATTGGACACGACACGCAACCTACGAAGCGCGCGCAATCGTCGTTGCAAACGGCGGCGGTTATGGAATGGGACTCGCGTACGCGCGAGAGATGATTCATCCAGCCTGAACGCCGAAGGGAACGATCGCACGCATCTCAGCCTGGGAGATCCTCCGGCCGCTTTGCGGCGCGCTGGCCATGGAGCAGACCGGTGGACTGGCCGACCTCGATGAGATATCCATCTGGGTCTCGCATGTAGCAGCGGATTTCCGCTCCCCGATCGATCGGCGGCGTCACGAACTGCGCTCCTTTCCCTTTCCACTCCTCGTAGCAGGCTTGGATGTTGGCGACTCGCAGATTCATGAACATTGAGGTCGTGTGACCGGGCTCGTAGTCGACGACCGAGATATCTGGCTTGTCCGGAGTGGGCGGTCCGCCGGGGTTCATGATGATCCACGAATTCGACAGTTTGACGATGCACGGGTTCTCGTCCATGACGATGGTGCCGCCCAGGACGCGCGAATAGAAGTCACGGGATCTGGCCACCTTGCGGACGGTGATGAACAACGTCACAAGAATGCCGTCGTCGGGCGTAGGGAGACTGGCGAAGTCGATCCCTGGCACAGGCTCTGCCATGACATTTCTCCTTCGGATCGCGATTAGGTTATCCAAACGGACGCTGCATCGCACGCTGGCGGCGGGTAACGAGACGTTCGGCGAGATGCTGATCCAGGCTCGAGTCGACCTCGCCGTACGCATGCTTCGATCACCGCTCTTTGATCGGGTGACCACCGCGGAGATCGGACGACGCGCCGGATTCTCGGACGCCTCCCATTTCGTCAAGGCCTTCCGGGGGCGAACGGGCCAGACACCGTCGCGTTCATCTCATCGGCGAACGCGATGAAGCCTTTGATGAACGTTTCCAGGCGCGCGCGGATCGCATCGTCAGTGATGTGACCCTCCGCGTCGAACACCGTCCCTGCGCTCGACACGCCGAGACGGCCTTCGAAGTACGGCAGTGTGCCGAGCGTGCGCAGCACGGGGAGCCATGCCGCTTGCGACAGCAACGTGCCTCCGAGGCCTGGAGTTGCGCCCATGATTGCGAACGGCCGTCCCTTGAAGACGCGGGCGATGTCGGCAGGCGGTCGCGACAGCCAGTCGATGGCGTTCTTCATGACGCCGGGAATCGAGTTGTTGTATTCAGGGGTCACGATCAGAACGCCATCGCTCGACGCGATGGCGTCCTTGAGCGTTTGAACAGGGGCAGGAATGCCTCGGGTCGCCTCGACGTCGTAGTCGTACAGTGGAATTTCGCGAATCGATCCAATCTCGATCGAACTACCCGCCGGCACGAAGGTCACGGCGGCGCGCAGGAGAGACGCGTTGAACGACTGTCGACGCAATGCGCCGCTAATCCCGATGATGCGCGCCATGACGCCTATTTTGACAGGATGGCACCAGCGACGGGATTGCTTCGGACGATCTGCTCAAGCCATACAAGGTTGGGATGGCGGCGGAGGCACCGCGGGTTAGAAATGCTCGCGACCTGCCGATTGACGTCTTCGCCTGGTTCAGAGCCGCACGTTGGTCTTGCTGACTGCGATCGGCTTCTGCTGCCACGCCGTGACGTACGCGAGCCCGAGCACGACAGCGAGCACGGCTGAAAACAGCACCGGGCGGAGAAAGGGTGTCGTCGAACTGCGCGATGAGTTTTCGACCCCGCTCCGGTATTACAAGTAGGAATCGATGCTGATCCATCGGCAGCGCTGGAACGGAGGCACATAGTGAACGAGTTCGCTAGCAACGTCGAGCGTCATCGCCGCGAACTGCTGATCCACTGTTACCGCATGCTCGGCTCCTTGCCCGACGCCGAGGACGCGGTGCAGGAAACTCTCCTTCGCGCCTGGCGGTATCGCGACAGCCTGAAGGAGGGGGCTCCGCTACGCCCCTGGCTCTACCGCGTGGCCACGAACGCCTGCCTCGATGCGATTGCCCGCGACCAAAGGCGCGCAGTGCTCGCGGCCAGGGCCGCGGCGGACGACGCCTGGACCGGCGAACCGGAGGACGTCGTCTGGCTGGGGCCCATTCCGGACTCTGTGCTCGACCCGCCCACCCCGCCGGAGAGCACGCCGGAGGCCATGACGCTGACGCGCGAAACGATCGAGATCGCGTTTCTGACTGTGATCCAGCTCCTCACGCCGCAGCAGCGCGCCGCCTTGATTCTGTGCGACGTGCTGGACTGGTCCGCCAAGGATGCGGCCGACCTGCTCGACCTCACCGTCCCAGCCGTCAACAGCGCATTGCAGCGCGCGCGGACCAGACTGCGCGAGCGCCTGCCGTCGCGGAAACCGGCATGGCCTGCCACCGTGGATGCCAGCGCGGCCGAGCGCGATCTGCTGAAGAAATACGTCGAAGCGGGCGAAGCGGCGGATTTTCGCGCTCTCGAATCGGTCATCCGTGCAGACGCGACCTTCCGCATGCCCCCCGAGCCGGACACGGCCGTCGGTCGGGACGCCATATTCAAGCTATGGGTCGAAGGCGGCTTCGGCTCCGAACAATTTGGCCGCCTCCGCTGCGTTGTGACCCACGCCAACCTGCAGCCTGCAGTCGCCTGTTATTCGCAGCTGCCCGGCGATTCCATGTGGCGGGCCCTGGCGATGGAAGTTCTTCGAATCGAGGACGGCTTGATCGCGGAGATCGTGGTGTTCATGCCGGACAATTTCCCGGCGTTCGGCCTTCCGCTATTGCTGGAATCCGCGCCTGAGATGAACACAACTCATTGATCTACTCGATGCTCATGTCCGTGGCACTGACTGCAATCAGAGACGACGTCGTGCAGATGTACGGTGAGAAAAGGAAGTGGAATGGCTAGGCGCAGGCGGGCAGTATCTACGGTCGCCAGATGTACGAGATCATGCGGTACTGGGACGAGGACCATCCTGAATGGGAGGCAGCGGAACACGCCTTCGCGGCAGCGTGGCGGAAGCAGCCGAAATGGGTTGCTCGCGCTCGTTGAAGTCGATCGGCCCCAAAACCACGCTTGTTGCGGATGATCTCGAGGGCGCGATCCGAAAGCTGAAGGCCGAGCGCGACGGTGAGATCGAAGTCGCTGGCCCGAGCCTGGCGCACAGCCTCACCGAACTTGGCCTGATCGATGAGTATCGAATCTACCTGCACCCCGTCGTGCTTGGTCACGGCAAGCGATATTTCGCCGGACCCCGGCCGCCGCTCCGCCTCATGGCCAGCGATCGGATTGGCGAGGATGTGATCAGGTTGGTTTACGTTCCCGCCTGATCTCGCGGCTCGCCTCTACGCGTTCGCGGTCTGTGATGTGAGCTCCTCGTACGAACCCTTGAAGTCCACGATGCGCCCGTCCTCGAAGTGCCACACGCGGGTGCCGACTTCTTCCAGCAGATCCTGATCGTGCGTCACGAGGAGCACCGTCCCCTCGTACTTCTGGAGCGCCACGTTCAACGCGTTGATCGATTCCAGATCCAGGTGGTTCGTCGGCTCGTCGAGCAGGAGCACGTTGGGCTTCTCGAGCATGATGCGGCAGAACAGCAATCGCGCCGTCTCGCCGCCCGAGAGCGCGTCCGTCGGCTTGAGGCCTTCTTCGCCGCTGAAGAGCATCTGCCCGAGCAGGCCGTGGATTTCCTGCCGTGACGCGTCAGGGTCGAAGCGGTGCAGCCATTCCACCGCCGTCAGCCCTTTCTCGATGACGCCGGTCGCATCCTGCGGGAAGTAACCGATCGAAACCTCGTGTCCCCACTTCAGCGTACCTGCGTCCACATCGCCCGGTGAGGCAGGCAGGCCAGGCGCATCCGCCAGCAGAGCCTTCAGCATCGTCGTCTTGCCCACGCCGTTGCGTCCGACGAGCACGATCCGATCGCCGCGGTTGACGACCGCGTTGAACTTCGAGATCACCTTCTGCTCGCCGAAGGCCTTCGAGAGCCCCTCGAACTCGAGCGGCACCTTGCCGGACGGCCGCTTGGTCTTGAACTTGATGTATGGGCGCTGGATGTTGGACCGCGCCAGCTCCGTCGTCGCCAGCCGTTCGACTTCCTTGCGGCGCGACTGCACCTGGCTGGACCGCGTGCCGGCGGAGAAGCGGGCGATGAAGTCGTTCAGCTGCGCGATCTTTTTCTCGCGCTGCTCGTTCTGAGCCTCGATGGTCGCGCGCGCCTGTGTCTTGGCGAGAACCATGTCGTCGTAGCCGCCGGTATACGTGATGATCGTCTCGTAGTCGATGTCGGCGGTGTGCGTACAAACGTTGTTCAGGAAGTGGCGGTCGTGCGAGATGACGATCAGCGTGCCGTCGTAGCGGTTGAGAAACTCCTCGAGCCAGTGGATCGAGTCCAGGTCCAAGTGGTTCGTCGGCTCGTCGAGCAGCAACGCCGCCGGATAGCCGAAGAGCGCTTGCGCAAGAAGCACTCGCACCTTCTGTCCGCCCTGCAGTTCCGCCATCGTCTTCTCGTGCAGCGCGTTCGGGATGTCGAGCCCCTGAAGCAGGATTGCTGCGTCGCTCTCAGCGGTGTATCCGTCTTCTTCACCGACGATGCCCTCGAGCTCGCCGAGCCGCATGCCGTCCTGGTCGGAGATGTCCGTGCGGGCGTAGAGCACGTCGCGTTCCTGGAGCGCGCTCCACAGACGCTGGTTGCCCATGATCACCGTGTCGATCACGCGGAACGTGTCGAAGGCGTACTGGTCCTGGCGCAGGACACCCAGCTTCGGTGGACGAGTGACCGATCCGCGCTGCGGCGGCTGATCGCCGGTCAGCAGCTTCATGAACGTGGACTTACCCGCGCCGTTGGGCCCGGTGAGCCCGTAACGCCGACCCGAGGAAAAGTTTGTGGTCACGTCCTCGAAGAGCACCTTCGAGCCGAACCGCATGGACACACCGCTGACCGAAATCATGAGAACAGGCCTTGGCTGAGGACTTTCGAGGAGTGACGAACCATCTATTGTAGCAGGGCGTTCAAACGTATGGCCAGGCCCGCTCAGTCTCGCGATTCGATCGTTGCCGCTATCCGCTCTTCACGGAAGAGGCTTCTCGAGAAAGATCGTCGAGCGTCGGATCGTCAGACACCACCCCGACCTCCGCTTCGCGCGTCACGCAGGCGGCTGCCAGCGCTTCCATCGCGGAACGGACCAACCTCGAACGCTCGACATCCTCGACGATGTCGTTCGGGAGCCAGGTTTTGCCGTGCAGTGGAATGGTCAGAGACGCCTCGCGAATGACGCACGCAGACATCGTCGTAAGAGTCTCGAGCAACGACGCCCAGGCATGGGTCGCGCGCGGTGACGCGTTGATCAAGGCGATCGGCTTGCCCACGAGCTCGCCGCTTCCGACCAACCAATCGAGTGCGTTCTTCAACACTCCGGGAACGCCGTGCGCGTATTCGGGACTTGCGATCGCGACGGCATCACAGGCGATCAGCATCCGTCGAAAGCTGGCCACCGGTTCAGGCGGGCTGTCTTCGTCGTGATCTGGGTCGAATGGCGGGATGCTCCCGAGTGCATCGAAGACGATGACCTCGACGCCGGCCGGAGCAAGTAGAACCGCAGCCTCGATCAGCGCGGTATTCGAGGAGCTGCGCCTCAAACTTCCGGATATACCGACGACGCGGACAGGGTCCGAGCGATCCACGACAGTACAACTCCGGAGTCCCTCGAATTATTCCTGCTCGAGGTCCGGCAACCCTCGCGATCGAATAACCTGTTCAGCCGAGGTATGCCGCTATATTTCGGTTAGTGTCAGCCATGGATTTTTACCGATGGCCACGACGGACACTGACGCAATCAGCAAGGGCAACACGTAGAGAAATCCTGAGACCTTGGTGGCGCCCCCCAAGAGGACGATCAATAGGAGGGTGACCAACGGAATCACTAACCAGGTTCGGTTGGGGGAAGGTTGGACATGAAACGCTTTGGAGTCATTCTCTCCGATGTCGAAACGATGCTCGTGGCTCGTCCACGACATAACAAGGGCCGCCTTTAGCTGGTCAACGCGGCGCGCTCGCGCACCTCGTCAAACGTCCACTCTTTGAGCAGCTCGCCGTCGCGGAACACCTCCACCATCTCGTCGGACCCGGAGCTGTCCTCGGGCACCGTGGCTTGCTCGCCATTGATCCGCACCAGCTTTAATCGGCCGGCCTTGGAGTTTTTTCCCGGATCGGTGATGGGGGCCTTCGAGACAGGGGACCAGGTGTCGCCGATCCGCACAGCGGAGCACTTGAAGGCGAAGCGCTGCGTATCGCGATCCACTTTCTGGAGGAGTCCACCTCCCGAGCCCATCGTCAGGTTGTCGGCCGACCAGCCGTCCAAGGCCATGGCCTCCAAGATCGTCCGGATCGTGTCGTAGTCGATCCCATCGCCTTGGATGACTCGGACGTGGTCGTCGAGCACCTTGTACCCCTTGGCGTTCACGCGCACGCCGAACGCCGTAGCCAGGCGGCGAAGAACGCTCAAGACTACCTCGTCGGGCTTCCCACTGTCTGGGCGGATCACGACCGCACCGCGCCGAGCCATCACCGCGTCTCGCAATTTCTTGCCCCATAGCTCGGAGACGGCGTGGAAGATGTCGTACGAGTCCGACACCACTGCGACCAGCGGGGAGTCGGGGTAGGCGCGCAGCATGTTGGCGTACGCCTCCAGCTCTCGCTCTCGACCCCACGCGGTGATCGTGGAGTGCTCGGCCGCCGGAATGGAGAACCCGGGCATCTCGGCGCGGTAGTACCGCATGGCCAGCTCGCAGCCGGCCAGGTTGTCGGTCCCCGTGAAGTTCACGAGATGGGCCGCTCCACCGAGCGCGGCGGACTCGTCGCTGGTGGACCCCCGGTAGCCAAAATCGTGCAGCTTGAACGTGATCACTGAAGGATCGCCCGTTTTCACGAGGTACTCATGCCAGATGCGCTTCATCTCGCGCGACTGCGTGGCGACTGTGGTCGGATACCACACCTGGACGAGGAGCGTTTCCAGGTAGTTGGTCAGCCAGGCCACTTGAGGATCAGTGTTTTCAATGGTCATCAGCACGTTCCGGTTCCATACCGGCGACCCCTCAGGCACGGCCTTGATCCGGACAGGCAGACGCCCGCCGTGCACGCGGAGGACATACTCCCATCCCTCGCGGTTGAACAAGCTGCGGTCTCCTAAGTGCTGAGCGAAGAATTCGCCGGCCTCTTCAATTCCCGAGCGCGTGACGACGGGGCCGACGAGGTACTCTCGAAGAAGGTACTGGAGGCCGAAGAACACGGACGTCGGCCAGCGCCCGCCGCGCGACTCCATGTACGAGTAGACCCCCGTCGTCCCCGGAGGGTACTGTCGCCAGTGGGTCACCTTGTAGCTGTCGGTCTTGAGCAACAACGATCCGCGCATGGACTCCCTGTCGACTTCGCGCTGCGGTTTCTCGGCCCCATACTACAGCGGCGGTCGTTCGCCTCGGACCGAGCACGCGAAGGACGCAACTTCAACACTCGATTCTTCAAACCATCGGCCGTGATGGAATTCTTCACGCCACGAACAGAACCTGCTCACTGCGGAACCAGCGCTCGCGTCCGGCACCACGTGGTCCTCTCCATCGTCGGCACCGATCGCGCGCGCCATCCGGCGTCGACGGTCCACGGCATGCAAGCATTCATTCCATCAGATGGACAACACAAAGGAGCGGTTCCATGCCACTCGAACCTACGACGCAGGCGTTCATCAATAGCTTGAGCGGGCCGCCGCTCAGCCAGCTCAGCCCCGCAGCGGCGCACAAGGTCCTGACGGACCTGCAGTCGCAACCGATACCGCTCGCGGACGCGCAGATCGAGGATGTGGTCTGGCCAGTCGGCCCGACAGGGCAAACGCGCATTCGAATTGTCCGGCCCGCCACAGCCGGAGCCACGGAAATCCTTCCAGTGATCCTCTACACCCACGGCGGCGGTTGGGTCCTCGGCGACAAGATCACGCACGACCGACTCGTACGCGAGATCGCCAACGGCGTCGGCGCTACAGTGATTTTCGTCGACTACGTGAACGCGCCCGAGGCGAAATATCCGACGCAGCAGGAGCAGGCGTACGCCTCCTTGCTCTACACCGTCGAGCATGCGGATGAGCTGCGCGTCGACCCTGCGCGTCTCGCGATCGTGGGCGACAGCGTCGGTGGACACATGGCCGCGATCGTCACGCTGATGGCGAAGCGACGCGGAGGACCGAAGATCTGCTTTCAGGTCCTCTTCTATCCCGTCACCGATGCCATCTCGAACAACGACTCGTATCGGAGGTTTGCGAACGGGCCGTGGCTGACGGCCGACTCGGCGAGGTTCTTCTTCGATCAGGAGGGCCTCACAGGTAGCGAGACCGACGCATGGCCGTTGCGCGCGTCGGTCCAGGACCTGCGCGGTCTCCCGGACGCGCTGATCATCGTCGATGGCGATATTCTCCGCGACGAAGGCGAGGCGTACGCGGACAAGCTGATTGAGGCAGGCGTACGCGTGACCTCCGTGCGGTACAACGGGACGATTCACGACTTCGTCATGTTGAATCCGCTCGCGGGCACACCGGCCACGCGAGCGGCGATCCAACAGGCGATCGACGCATTGAAGGCGGCGCTTGCCTGACGCGATCTCGCATCGTTCGCTGGCCGTCATGGCACCCGTCATCGGTGCGACACAGGTCATGGAATACCTCGGAGCCCTTGTCGACGGGGGCAGAAGGATGCCGCCATGACGGCCGCGATCCGAACGCCCGATCAGCGATTACGTGTGTTCGTCAGTTCGACGCTGGCCGAGATGGCGGAGGAGCGCGCCGCGGTGGCTCGCGCCATCACCGGGCTCCAGCTCACACCGGTAATGTTCGAGCTCGGCGCTCGACCGCATCCGCCGCGGGAACTGTATCGAGCCTATCTGGCCCAGTCCGACATCTTCGTCGGACTGTACTGGCAGCGGTACGGCTGGATCGGTCCGGACATGGACATCTCGGGCCTGGAGGACGAGTTCCGGCTCTCGTTGTCGATGCCCCGCCTGCTATATGTCAAGGCACCGGCACCCGATCGAGAAGCGCGGCTCACCGCCATGCTTGGCGAGCTCCAAGCCGAAGGTGCCGTCTCCTACCGATCCTTCCGTACCGCGCGGGAGCTCGGGCGACTGGTTCGCAACGATCTCGCCGTACTTCTCAGCGAGCGATTCGCTACCAAGGGCAACGGCACGGATCGAGCGGCGTCCTCGGCGGCGGGCAGCGCCGCCTGGCGAGTACCGCGTTCGTTGCCGAGCATACCCACGTCGCTGATCGGACGCGAGCGCGACATCAAGGAGGTCTCGGGGCTGCTCGAGACTCCCGGCGTACGGCTGGTCACCCTCTCGGGTCCCGGCGGAATCGGCAAGACGCGGCTGGCGGTCGCCGTAGGCGCGCACCTGGAAGATCGGTTCCCGCAAGGCGTTGCCTTCGTCGCACTCGAATCGATCTCGCGGCCCGAACTGGTTCTGCCCCATGTCGCGACCGCGCTCGGCGCGTCCATCGAGGGCACGCGCTCACCGCTAGACGTCGTGGCCGAGCGCATTGCCGACGCGGCCGTCCTGCTCGTGCTAGACAACCTCGAGCAGGTCGTCGATGTGGGGCCGGAGCTCGACCAGCTCCTAACCCGTTGCGTCGAGCTCAAGATGCTCGCCACGAGTCGCACCGTACTTCGATTGCGCGCCGAGCGCGAGTACCCCGTGGACCCCCTGACGGTGCCGGCATTTGCAACCCGCCCCCCGATTGAGGAGCTGGCCTCGTTGCCCGCAGTAAAACTGTTCGTCGATCGAGCCCGGGCCGTCCGTCGCGACTTCGCCCTGACCGAAAGCAACGTGCTCGCCGTGGCCGAGATCTGCCGGCGGCTCGACGGTCTGCCGCTCGCCATTGAGATCGCCGCCGCCCGAGTCCGACTCCTGACGCCGGATTCCCTGCTCGCACGACTCGGCGGTAGCCTCCTGGCTCTGGGGACCGGCCCGGCCGATCTCCCCATGCGCCAACGCACGTTGCGTGCGACTGTTGAGTGGAGCATCGGACTGCTCGGCGAGGCGGAGCGCCAGATGTTGGGCACGCTGTCGATCTTCGTCGAGGGCTGGACGGTCGAGGCAGCGGTGCATGTCTCCAATCTCGCCGAAGACCGAACGCTGGATCTGCTCGATGACCTCGCCGGGCACAGCCTCGTCGTCGCCGATGCGACCGGCGCAGCACCGAGGTTTCGCATGCTCGCGTCCGTCCGTGAAGTGGCCGCCGAACATCTGGCCGCCAGCGCGGATCGGGCTGACGTCGAGCGCCGGCACGCTGAGTACTTCCGGGCGCTGGTGAACGCCGACTGGCCAGCCGACCGACATGCCGAATGGGCAGAGCGTCTACGAAGCGAAGAAGGCAACCTGGGAGTTGCCATCCGCTGGTTCTTCACCCATGACATTGCGCCACTGCCGCACATGTTCAGGATCCTCTGGCTGTTCTGGCAGCTCCACGATCGCATGCCGGAAGGGCGGGCATGGATCCGCGAGCTGCTCCAGAAAGCTGACGCGCTGAACGCCCGCGCACAAGCCGAGCTGTTGCTGCTTTCTGCCGTCACCGCGGCCGAAGTGGGAGACGACGACGGTGCCATCGCCGCGACTGAAGGCATGAAACGACTCGAGGGGCACATCGCCGATCCGTCTCTCGAGAGCGCGGCGCGGCTGGCCGTTTCATGGACCCGGCCCATCGTCGATGACTTCGACGGCGCGCTCGAGGCTGCACAGCTGGCGCTCGATGGTTTCCAGCGGTTGAACGAACCTTTCACGGGCTGGGCGGCGCTGACGGTCGGACTGCTGGAGCTGCGGCTCGGCCAACACGAGGCCGCACGGGCACACCTCGCCGAAGCGAGCGAGCGCGGTGGGCGGTTCGGCAACCGCTGGCTCGCGTCAGTCGCACGGACGCTGCTGGCCTCGCTTGCGATTCGGACGGGTCACCTCGACGAGGCTTGTGGGCTGCTGGTGGAGTCGGTCACGGGCGAGGACAGCGAGATCGGCCTCCAGACGGTGACCTTCTGTCTCATCGCCTCTGCCGAACTCGCCCTGGCGAAAGAAGATTCCCGACAGGCTGCGCTGGCGCTCGGTGTTGCCGACGCGCTACGACATCGCGCCGGGTTGCGGGCCTGGCCGTCAAGGCGTCGAAGCGAGGCCGAGCTCGTTGCGCGCGTGACGGAGAAGCTCGGCTCGGAGGAGTTCAGGAAGACATTCGCCGCCGGATCGGACCTGAATCGACGGGACGCAGTCGCCTTGGTACGTAGGATCGCGCAGAACTACAGCAAACCGGGACGTACTCCTACTACATGACCGCTGCCGGAGAGAATCCTGGGGTCGACTGCCAAATGAGAGCTCGAGCAAGTCATGAGCACCGCGTGAAGATGGTCATCGATCTGCAGCGAGACGGAGAGCCAGAAGAGCGTCTTATTGCCGTATGGCGTCAGATGTCGATGACGATGTCGCGAAGCGGCTGTGAGCAGCACACGAGGAGGTTGCCGTCGGCTGGTTTGTCGAGTGGCTCAGGTTCGTAGACGACCGCTCCGGATATCAACCCGCTCTCACAGTTGTGACAGACACCGCTTCGGCACGACCAGCGGACGGGGACGTCGCACGCTTCCGCCAGCTCCAGGATGCTCTGGTAGGACGATGCGTTCCAATGCGCGGCGATGCCGCTGCGCGCGAACGACACCAGGGGGCCGGTCTCGGCCTCGTCCTTCGGAAGATGTGGCGCTCGCGCGGCGGCGCCGACGACACCGGGTGTCATCGATTCACTGCCGTTGAAGAGCTCGATGTGCATCCGCTCTGGGGCTACGCCAAATGCGGCGAGCGCGTCTTTCATGTCTGCCATGAAGCGCGCCGGCCCGCAGATATAGACGTCAGCGTCTCGCGGCACACCAACCGCAGCGAAATTCGATTGCGACAGGTGGCCGGTCGCGTCGAAATCAGCGATCGTGTCGTCCGAGCCGGGCCTGCTGTAAGACACATACCTGCGCCCGTGCGCGAACGCGGGCATGAGGCGCAGTACTTCGGCGGCAAAGGGATGATGCTGCCCATCGCGAGCGGCGTGCAGCCACCATATTGATCGTGTCGAGCGGCTCGCCGCCAGCGCATGCAGCATCGCCAGAACCGGCGTCGCTCCGATCCCGGCGCTGAGCAGCACCACCGGCCTCTCGCCCGGCTGCAGAATGAAAGTACCGCGCGGCGCGCTGACGTCGAGCGTGTCACCGACTCGGACATGCTCCCGGAGAAAATTTCCAGCCACTCCATTCGGCTCGATCTTCACGCTGATGCGATAACGCTCCGTCGATACTGGCCCCGAAAGCGAGTAACTCCGAAACAACGGCGTGCCGCCTGTTGCGTGAAGACGCAGGACCACGTATTGGCCCGGGAGAGACGCGCCCAGCGGCTGCCCGTCGGGGCTGCGCATCGTCAGCGACAGGACGTCGGCGGACTCGTGGTCGATCGCTGTCACCGCGAGCGAACGAAATCCTGGTGCAGCCGGATGCGCCGCCGCTGCCGGGGTGAGACCTGCGTTTCCGCGTCCAACGGCAGCGGCGTCGTTTTGCAGTAATGCCTCGAACGAGCCGCGCCATCCGGGTGAGAGCGCGTCGATCCGCAAGGCGCGCTCCAGTCGATCGCGCGGATGCTTAGGTGAATACAGGAGCGCGTTGATCTCAGCGACCGTCATCGGTTCTTTCGCTGCGCCAACCTTTACGAACTCGTCGCCGGCTCCCACTTCGCCTTCACGCAACACGCGGAGGTAGAACCCCGGCCGTCCACTCGATGTCAGCAACGCCGGCATGCGCGGCTCGTTCAACCGGATGCCGACGCGATAGCAGGTGACGCGAGGTTGCGTGACTTCGAACAGCGCGCTGCCGATCTGATACCGATCGCCGATCGACACGGCATCGTCGGGGAATCCCTCGATCGTGAAGTTCTCGCTGAACTGCCCGTAGACGAAGTCGGTCCGTTTCAGTTGCTCCTCCCAGTGCCGGTACGATTCGATCTGATAGACGTAGACCGCGCGCTGCTCCCCTCCGTGACCGGCCAGGTCACCTTGCCCGTCTCCATCGAGATTCAATCGGCCGACGCGGCAGCGGCCACGCACCGGATCCTTCCAGATCGCGGTGTGCACCGTGCGACCTCTCCACGCGATGTCGCGCGGCCGTCCGACGTTTACTGAGAGCAGTCTAGCCATGTCGCTCCCCGCGGGTGAGCGCCTCTCACAATTGGTTGCGAGGTCGCGCTTCGGCGACGGTGAGATTTCGATCCGGCCCGTGCGGAATCACTGTCTGACCTGGCTCGAGGTGGATCTGGGTGCCATCGATCTGCACGGAGACGAGGTCCGGCTCGAATGACACGAAGTCGGAGATGCGGCAGACCTCGGTGTACGCCTGACGATACGACCAGGCCGCCCGATGTGCGTCACCAATGTCGTAGTAGCTGCAGAGCCCTTTGTATGGGCAGAATGTCTGCTGGTCCACGGCGGTCAGCGCAGACTCGTCGATGTCGGCACGTGGCACGTACCATCGCGGCGCGAAACCCGACTCGTACAGCGCCACCGGTCGCTCGGTGTCGGCGACAATGCGGTCGCCATGGTGGACCACGAGATGACGCGAGGTCTGCCGGATGTCGATGCGGTGGTAGCTGTCCGCGGCATGGCCGAGGATCCGTTCGTCTTCTTCATAGAAGGCTTCCATGGCGTGCCACGCGAATGCGACCCGCGTCTGAAGTTCCGGTGCATACGCGGGCAGCTCGATGTGCTGCCAGGCTCCTCGCGGCGCGCTGTGATCGCCGGCGCGAACGGTGTACCAAGAGGTGAGCCCGAGATCGCGATGTTGCGTCGTGTGTTCAGTCTGTTCCAGGACCCCAGGGCAGATATCACTCTCCGGGAAATAGGCCACGGGATAGCGGCCGGGCTCGAAAAGCACGAGAGCGTGCTCGCTGTCGGCAATCCAGGTTCCGCCAAAGCGCACGCGCATGCGCCGGCGCAGCGGCTCGACGTACAACATGCGTTTCGGCGGCGGTTCGGACACGAGAAACCGGCCAATTGCTCCGGCTGAGAGCGGCCCTTGTTGCCAGGACAGTCCCACTGCTTTACTCCAATAAGGCGAAGCCCCGCAATCGACGCGCCAGAATCCTGAACGGAAACTTCGCGAGAACGTCTACATCGACGACGTCCCCCTGTCAATTGGTCGACAACGTGTCAACCTGACTACTCGCAATCGAGTCCGGCTCAGGATGGGGCAGCCCGCAAAGGGTCGAAGGATGCGCGTACGCTGTTGCGTAACCGTGCTCAAACTCTTGCACAGGTTAGCTGGTCGGCCTGTATCGTCAGGGATGCGTCGGCGAAGAGCCACTCATGCGTGGAATGGGCATGTCCTCACGAGCCTGCGTCATCATTGGCCGGAGTACGTGATGGAATTCGCCGAGGTAGGACTGTATCTGTTCTTCACGTGCCTGTTCGCGACAATAAGAACTGAGCGTTTCGGACCCACTGGCGATCAACATCCCCATTGAGGTCTTCGTGAAGACAGAGTTCCTCGGAGTGAATATGGAGTTCAACCCCGTTAAGTACAACCGAGTTGATGTCGATGGCTTCGTCGTGGCGTATCGCGAGGCGGGCCCTGCGAGTGGGTCACCGCTCCTGTTATTGCATGGCTTCCCGACGTCGAGTCACATGTTTCGGAATCTGATTCCGAAGCTGGCCGACCGATACTGAGTGGTCGCGCCAGACCTGCCCGGCTTCGGACAGTCCGATCTGCCGTCGCGTGAACAGTTCAAGTACACGTTCTCGAATCTGGCGAAGGTGATGACTCGTTTCACCGAGGTGCTCGGCCTCCATCGTTTTGCCGTGTACGTTTTCGACTATGGCGCACCCACAGGCCTGCGGATGGCGGTGGAACACCCGGAGCGCGTGTCGGCCATCATCACGCAGAACGGCAACGCCTACGTCGAGGGACTGAGTGACGGGTGGAATCCCATCCGCGCGTACTGGAAGGAGCCGACCCAAACCAACCGCGATGCGTTGCGTATGCTGCTGACGCCCGAGACGACGCACTGGCAGTACACGACCGGCGTCAAGGACACGTCGCTCGTTTCGCCCGACGGCTACAACTTGGACAACTACTACATGACGCGACCCGGCGCGCACGAAGCGCAGTTGGATCTGTTCCTCGACTACTCAAGCAATGTCGCGCTGTATCCGACGTTCCAGGAGTACTTCCACCGGCATCAGCCGCCACTGTTGGCCGTCTGGGGCAACAAGGACCCGTTCTTCCTGCCCGCAGGCGCAGAAGCGTTCACACGTGACATCAAGGACGCGAAGGTCATATTCTTCGACACGGGACACTTCGCGCTGGAGACGCATGGCGATGAAATCGCTGTAGCCATCCGTGGTTTTCTCGGCGGGATAGACACGAGGGCTCCGCGCAGCGAAGAGGCCCTGCGGAGGGGATGATGCTCGCGCTCGAGGTCGTCCCGTTGCCTGTCACCGACATCGATCGTGCGCTCGCCTTTACACAGAGCGGACCGGCTTCACTCTCGACGTCGACTACCGACCGACCGGCGACTTCAGAGTCGTTCAGCTCACGCCGCCGGGATCGGCACCCACGGCGTCCTCCTGAGACTTGTTCACAAACCGGAGGCAAACGACGACGCAATCCTCGATGGGTTGGGGGCTGGCGTAGTCGTGAGTCTTGGATGGTTCGAGGTGAGAAGCAGTCCGCCTTCGCGGCTTTACGCCGCTTCGGTTGAGACTCGCCGAACTGGACGATTTCCGCAACTGGCTCATCCGCGTAGCGGCGTAAAATCATCGATGCCTGATGCCATCCACGACCGTCATCCCGCTTCAGACCGTGCGCGGCGCGTGCGGCCACGATTGTCCGGATACGTGCGCGTGGATCGTGGAAGTGCGGGACGGGGCGGCGGAACGGCTGTCCGGCGATCCGGCGCATCCCTTCACTCGCGGCACCCTGTGCGCCAAGGTCAATCACTATCTCGATCGCGTCTACCATCCCGATCGCGTGCTGCACCCGTTGAAGCGGGTGGGACGCAAGGGCGAAGGACGGTTCGTTCGAGTGAGCTGGCACGACGCGCTGACCGACATCGCAAGTCGCTGGCGCGCGATAGCCGCGGAGTCGGGAGCGGAGGCAATCCTGCCCTACAGCTCTGC
>DATFRP010000035.1:0-4530 GCA_035263125.1 Vicinamibacterales bacterium | reverse complement strand
CACTCCGTGTACGCACCCGCCGATCTCCTGGGCAAGGGACAAACGCAGGGGCTCGCGATCGTCAGCCGCAATCCGATTGACGACGCGCAGATCACTGTCCTCTCGCACCATCACCTCCGATTCAGATCGCGCTGCCGGATTGCCCTTTGGGCGACTGTGAGCACACCAGATGGCCCAGTGCGCATCGTCAACGTGCACCTCGACACGCGCATCAACACCGACGACCGCCTCGCGCAGCTCGCTCCGATCCTCGAGCGGCTCGAGCACGATCAGCGTCCGCAAATCATCGGCGGCGACTTCAACACGATGGACGTCGGCTGGTTCCAATCGATGTGGCCGCTCCCATACGCGCAGCACCAGGCCAAGGCAGTGCGGACACTCATGGCGACCGAGGGGTTTCACACGCCGTTCGTGGGCACGAGAGCGACCTTCAAATTAATGGGTCTGCCCTTGAAGCTGGACTGGCTCTTTCTGAAGGGGATCAAAGCGCTCGACTGGAGCGTCGATGAAGCGCGTCTGAGCGATCACCGTGGCGTCTGGGCCCGCGTCACCCGCACAGAACGCCCCAATCAAAGTTCTGTCGATTGAATCCGGGGCCGCTCTCGTCCGTCCTGCTTGTTGAGTGGCCAGGCACGGGAGTGCTCGCGGGTGTTGTGATTCGTCCGCGGTGATAGCATCCGCCCTCATGGGCACGACCCCTCGACGAATATTTCTGAAGGTCGCCGGCATCGGCGGTGCGAGTATCCTGGCGGACATGGCGACGAGCGGAGAGGCGCAGGCACAGGAGCCGTTACGAGCGTCGGTCAAGTCGGTCGAGACGCCGGTCCTGTCGATCGCCTACGAAGACAACGGCGATCCGCGTGGGTTCCCCGTCATCCTGCTCCACGGGTTCCCTGACGATGCGCGCGCGTATGACGAGGTGGTGCCGCCTCTCGCGAAGGCGGGATATCGGGCGCTGGTGCCGTTCATCCGCGGATACGGTGCGACCCGGTTCCGCGATGCCGCGGCACCGCGCATGGCCGAACAGGCGGCGATCGGGCAAGACGTCATCGATTTCGCCGACGCGTTGAAGCTGCCGCGATTCGCGGTTGCCGGATACGACTGGGGTGGGCGCGCGGCGGCGATCGCAGCAGCGCTGCATCCCGAGCGCGTACGGGCCACGGTGCTCATCGGCGGTTACACGATTCAGAACACCGTGACGCCGCAGCCGCCAGCAGTACCTGAGGCCGAGCATCGCATCTGGTATCAGTACTACTTCAACACCGAGCGCGGACGAGCGGGGCTCGAGGCGAACCGTCGCGCGATCTGCCGCTACCTGTGGCAGGTGTGGTCCCCGAGCTGGCACTTCACGGACGAGACGTACAACCGGACCGCCGCATCGTTCGACAACCCCGATTTCGTCGATGTGGTGATTCACTCGTACCGCCATCGCATCATGAACGCGCCGGGCGAACCGCGATTCAAGGACGTCGAGGCGCGCCTCGCAAGCCGCCCGAAGATTCAGGCACCATCGATCACGCTGTACGGCGCCGACGATGGGATCGCGCGTCCATCGAACGAGTCGCCGCCTGCCGAACGTGCCGTGTTCGAGAAGCTCGTTGCACGACGTGTAGTGCCAGGCGTCGGCCACTTCATGCCGCGCGAGCGGCCTGATGCGGTGTCGTCGGCGATGCTGGAGTTACTGGCGGCGTCCGCCTAAAGGCGGACACTGCTACTGCGGGTCCGCCTGACCACCTTCGCCAAGGCACTACGACTGCAGATGCTGACATTCGATCAGATCGAAACCGTCGCGCTCGCCGGCCTCGTGCTGTTCGTCGGGTACGCTGTCCGCCGACTCGTACCGATCCTTGCCCGCTACAACATTCCGGCCCCCGTCATTGGCGGTCTGTTGATGGCGGGATTTGTCACCGTCGCCGGCAGTTGCAGTGGACGTCTCTCAATTTTACGACCACCCTGCAGACGCCATTGATGATCGCGTTCTTCACGGCCATCGGCTTCGGCGCAAGCGTATCGCTCCTCCGCGTCGGTGGTCCGGCCGTGCTGCTCTTCTTCGTGCTGTCCACCGGGATGGCGGTCGCTCAGAACGTGATCGGCATCGTCGCGTCGTACGCGCTGGGGCAGCATCCGCTCATGGGCGTGCTCGCCGGCTCCGTGACGCTGACTGGCGGACCGGCAACCGGACTTGCATTCGCGCCGCAGTTCGAGGAGGCGGGCGTACCCGCAGCCGCGACGCTTGCGGTCGCGGCAGCGATGGCCGGAATTGTTGGCGGCGGCCTCATCGGAGGCCCCGTCGCCACACGGTTGATCACGCGTCTTCGTCTCACGGACGGTCCAGTTGGTCCGCGCGGTGCTCGCGGGCTGGCGTCCGCGGTCGTTGAGAACACACTCGGGGAGGAGTTGCAGACAGCACCCGCGGGTGAAGATGTCGAATCGTACGCACTGCTCAAGAGCCTGGTATTGATCCTCACTGCGATGTGGATCGGATCGGGCGTCAGCCTCTGGATCAACTCGCTGGATCTCAATGGAAACGGTGAGAGCGACATCACACTGCCGGCTTATATCGGCGCGATGCTCGTCGCCGCGATCATCCGCAACCTGGACGACGGCACTCGGATGATCGGGATCTCGCAGCGCACGATCAACGATCTCGGGGGAACGGCGCTGTCACTGTTCCTCGTGATGGCGCTCATGACGCTGAGGTTGTGGGACCTGGTCGGCGTCGCCGTTCCACTCGCGATCCTGCTGCTGCTTCAGATCATCGCGATTGCCATGGTCGCCGCAACCATCGTGCATCGCGCAATGGGACGCGACTACGAGTCGGCGGTCATGGCCGGCGGCTTCTGCGGCTTCATGCTCGGAACGACGGCGAACGCGATGGCCAACATGGAGGCGCTCGTCGAGCGTTACGGCCCGGCCCCGAAGGCCTTTCTCGTCGTCCCGATGGTCGGCGCCTTTTTCGTGGATTTCACGAACGCGATCATCATTACGTTCTGTCTGAACATCCTGAGTGTGTAGAAGACGCCCTACTTGTCTCGCGTTGCCGTAAGAACGTTCGCGCTTCGAAGCACGTCACCGAGCGTCGAACCGGATGCAGCGGCCGATGCTCGCTCCTCGACCGTCTTCGATGTCAACAGCAGCTCGCTTCCTTTCAGTCGACCCGAATAGGCCAGCGTCACCGTCTGCAGCCGCATCTTGAACGACAGCTCGCTGCCTTTGATGGCACCGTCTTCAATCGGAAACTTCGGCAGGAAGTCGTTCGACACGGTTCCGGTCAGCTTGTCGCCGTTGATGGCGAACTCGAAGATCAGCGGGAAGCGTCCCCGGGGCGTGTCGATATTGGTCTTCCATCTGCCGGCCGGGCTCTGCGCCATAGCGGGGATGGCAACCAGCGTGAGGATGAGAAGGCAACACAGTCGATGAATGGTCACGGTGTTCTCCTGAGTTTGATCCGCGTCACTCCTCGCGCAGCACACGCATCGGCTGGACGAAGGCAGCGCGAACCGCCGGCACCGATGCGGCAGAGGCTGCGGCCACGATCACGAGGGCGATGACGCCCGAGAAGGTCGCCGGGTCGGACGCCGTCACGCCGTAGAGCATCGTCGACAGGCTGCGCGTGAAGATCAGCGCGAGCACCAGTCCGCACGCGCATCCGCCTCCAACCACGCGAACGGCTTTCGTGATCAGGCTGCCGATCACGTCGCGCCGCGGCGCACCCAGCGCCAGATGCAACGCGACCTCGCGGCGGCGAAGTCCGACCACGTAACTGAGCGTGCCGTAGACGCCCGCACAGACCAGACCAAGCGCGGTCACCGCGAACATCATCAGCAGCACCGTTCGGAGTCGATTCTCCGCGTAGGCATCGCCGATCCGATCCTCCAGTGGCGCGAAGTCGTAGACCGGTCGCAGCGGATCCAGGGCCTTCATACGGACGCGAACGGCGCCAATCGATGCCAATGGATCACCGCTCGTGCGGACGAGAAACCATGGCGAGGGGGTGGGCGTGCTGAAGCACGCATACACCGTCGGCACCGGATCGCGCTCGGGCTCCAGTTCTCGCGCGTCGCCAACGATGCCAGCGATGCGATTGGGTGTGTCAGAAGCCAGGTGAAGCCCGACGACACGCCGGTGCTGGAAGTACCGGTCGGCAAACGAGCGGTTCACCATGACCGCTGTCGTGCCGCGAGCATCGTCGGGCCGTTGACACAGCTCGCCGTCGAGAATGGGAATCCGCAGTGCACCGAAGTAGCTCGGGGAAACGATGCGGCTCTCTGCCATCAGACGCGGCTCGCTACCGCCTCGCCCTTCGACCAACTCGAAGGCCTCCTGCCGCTGCCCCGGAACCCCGGGCAGCGTCGCCGCGGTTGCGGTCGCCTCGATGCCCGGCAGCGTGACGAGCTCGTCGAGTGTGCCGTTGATGCGCTTGACGGTGCGGGTGTAGTCCCCTCCGTATTCGCCGAATCGCCCATTCACCTGAAACGTCAGCACATGCGCCGGGTCGAAACCAAGCGTGACGCGCGACAAGGCATCTGC
>DATFRP010000034.1:0-23365 GCA_035263125.1 Vicinamibacterales bacterium | reverse complement strand
AGCACGTAGCGCAGCGCCGTCACGCCGGATTCGCCGAGCAGCGTCGTCAGGTATCCGAGGAGCATGAATAGCAGGACGCCGGCGAACGCGAGCAGCGGACTGGTGACCGTGCGGATGCCCCACGACGCGACGCGCGATTGCTTCTCCATCAGCGTCGCGATCGTCTGCAGGCGATCGATGCGTGTTTTCACTGCCGCCATGTCGGCACCGAGCAGCACCTCGCGCAGCGAGACCTGGGCGCGGCAGGCGCTGGCCACGCGGCGCTCGCCGCGCCACCAGGACGGCCTGCTGACGCGCACCCGGTAGTCGGGATAGGTCTTGGCGACCATCGCGAGCAGCCGGTCGCGCGAGTCCGGTGTGCACTCGCCCCACGTCGACACCGAGTCGATCTCGATCCTTCGGGATGCCGGAACGAAGACGAGCTCATGCAGCTCGCCCGATGAGGCCTCCTGCACGTAGGCCGCCGCGTGTGGAGCGATGATCTCGTGGAGCATTGCCTCGTGATCGAGGCAGGGGAGCACCGGGACCGCGGCGGACGGGGCGAGCGTCAAACGATAGAGCTTCACCGCGAGGATCGGACCGAACGAATTGAGCTCTCCGAGGACGCGCTGAACCTCGGCCGAGTCCGGTGTCACAGCATCCAGGTCCAGAGTCCTCGTGTCGTCACGAGTGGATCGCGCAGCCACTCGGGCGGCGTCAGCCAGATGAAGACGAGAATCGCGATCACCCACAGATCGTAGGGCACCGTCGTGCGTTCGTCGCGCCAGAAGAACGCGCGCCAGAAGATCCGGGAGATCACGTTCGAGCCCGCCGGCATCTCCTTGTTGTTCAGCACGAGGTAGGTGTAGTGAATGCGGTTGGCGACGCTGACGATCGACAGGATCAGAATCACCCACAACACGGCGGCCATGGGGTAATGGAAGGGCGGAAACGGTGAGGGAAACGAGCCGAGCCAGATCAGCACGATGCGCTCCGGCCGTTCCATGAAACCGACCTTGCACTTGTCGATCAGCGATTCGGCGCGGGCGCGCGCGTAGCTCGTCATGATCGAAAACGTGAGCGCAAGCGCGGCCACCATCACGTAGTCGGTTCGCCGCAGGGTCGCGTACAGATAAATGAGCCCGAGGAAGAGCGAGATGTCCGAGAAACGATCGAGCGTCGAATCCCAGAAGGCGCCGAACCGCGACTCCGTGTTCGTGATGTGGGCGACCTTGCCGTCGATGAAGTCGAAGATGTTGGCGACGATCATGATGACGCCGGCCAGGATGAAATGCCCGCGGCCGAGGGCCGTCGCGGCGGCAACGTTGATCACGTAGCCGATGAGCGTCAGGATGTTCGGGTGGATGCCGAGAGCCACGCTCGCGCTGATGATGGCGCGCAGCGGGAACATGAACACGGCACCGATGAAGCCGGTAAAGGTCATCGGTGGCTAGGAGACTGTTTCCACTGAATAAAATGAATGGTTTCGCGTCACAGATGAACTTGCCATAGTAGCCGATGCCCGTTCACGACCTCAAGGATCAGATTGCCCGCCTCCCCGAGCAGCCGGGCGTGTATCTCTGGCTCGATGCCGCCGGCGACGCGATTTACGTGGGGAAGGCGCGCTCGCTGCGCGACCGCGTCCGCAGCTACCTCGGGGCCTACGGCATGAGCCCCCGCCACGACGCCCTGCTCGACGATATCACCCGGCTGGACGTGATAGTCACCGACTCGGTGATGGAGGCGCTCGCGCTCGAGAACAACCTGATCAAGCAGCGGTCGCCCAAATACAACATCCTGCTGCGCGACGACAAGAACTATCCCTACCTGCGGTTGACGACGAGCGAAGCGTTTCCGCGTGTGCTCGTGGCCCGGTCGGTCGAAAAGAACGGAGACTTCTACGCCGGGCCCTTCCTTCCCGCCAAACTTGGACGACGGACGATGGGGCTGGCGCACCGGTTGTTCGGGATTCGATCCTGCAATGAGGTGATCACCGGCATGCGGGCCCGCCCGTGTCTGGAATACGACATCAAACGGTGCATCGCTCCCTGCGTCGCCGAGATTTGCACGGCAGAGCAGTATGGGGTGGCGGTCGAGAGCACGAAGCTGCTGCTCGAAGGACGCAATGACGACCTGATCGACACGCTGCGCAGCCGCATGACCGAGGCCGCCGACGCGGAGCGGTTCGAGGAAGCCGGGCAGCTTCGCGACGCGATGCGCACCGTTCAGACGCTGCGCGACCGACAGCAGAAAGTGGCGACCACCGGACTCGGCGACCGCGACGTGTTCGGGCTCAAAGTCGGGCCGAGCGGGAGTGCCATTCAGATCTTTCAGGTCCGCGGCGGCCGGGTCGTCGAACGCGTGGACCTCGGCACGGATCCCGGCGCGATCGCCGATGGCGAAGCCGAAGTCCTGCAGGCCGCGCTCGCGCAGTTCTACGAAGGGCGCCAGGTCCCACCCGAGATCGATTTGCCGATCGAGATCGAAGACGCCGACGCGATGGAGCAGTGGCTGTCGAGCCGCGCGGGCCGGCGCGTGCGGCTCATCGTTCCCCGGCGCGGCGACAAGCGCGCGCTCGTGGAGTTGGCGACGCGCAACGCCGAGCTCTCGTATCGCACGCGCTTCAACGAGGCCACGACGGCGCATTTCGAGGCGCTCGAAACGCTGCGCAGCGAGCTGAAACTGCACGCGCTCCCGCGACGCATCGATTGCTTCGACATCTCCACGATTCAGGGCAGCGAGACGGTCGCCTCAATGGTGGTCTGCGAAGACGGCCGGATGAAGCGCAACGAGTACCGGAAGTTTCGCGTGCGAGGGCTGAGGGGCGAATTCGGCGCCGACGACTTCGCGGCCATGCGGGAGGTCGTCCAGCGGCGATACCGTGCGGTGCTCGAACGCGGCGGTCCGTTTCCGGACTTGATCCTGATCGATGGAGGCAAAGGCCAGCTGTCAGCGGCGTACGAAGCGCTCGAGCAGATCGGGCTCGCGAATCTCATCGCGGTCGGCATCGCGAAACGAGAAGAATTGCTCTTCACGCGCGACTCGCAGGAGCCGCTCGTGCTCAGCGAAAACGATCCGGCGCTGCTGCTCCTGCAGCGAATCCGGGATGAAGCGCACCGCTTCGCCGTCACCTTTCACCGCAAGGCCCGATCGATGCGCGATCTGCGATCGGAGCTCGATTCGGTGCCTGGCATCGGCCCGCGCCGGCGCCGCGCCCTGCTCGTCAGATTCGGCAGCCTCGCTGGTGTGCGCCGCGCGACACGCGAAGAACTGGCCTCGGTGGTCGGGCCGAAGGCGGCCGGTGCGGTGATCGACTACTTCGCTCGGGCGCAGTAGGGACCCTTAGCGTCAGTTCTCCCCGTGCCGCTCGAATTCCCAGTGCGGACAGCGCTCGCACTCCGCTTCGGTCACCCCACGGCGGTTCCCCGTGCGGATGCATACCCACATGTTCTCGGGTTGGAGCGACTCCTTCACGTTCGAGAGGCGGAACCCGGGACGGCTCCAGCGGCATTCCCAGATCGTCTGCAATGTGGCGACCGAGGTCTTGGCCATGACGCCCTCCTAACTCACAGATTCCAGATGAAACGACAAGGTCACCGTGAGCACGAACCGCTCACGCGTGCCGTTGAGAACGAGAGGCGAGTACCGCCATTGCCGCACGGCGAACTCAGCTTCGCGATCGAGCAGTGGATGCACTGAACGCAGCACCTTGACGTCCTCGACCGTCCCTTCGCGACCCACGATCGCTTCGAGAATCACGACCCCTTCCAGATGCGCGGAGACCGCAACCTCCGGGTACTGCGGCTCTACGCGCTTGACGAGCGCGGGCGATTGGATCTGACCGCCGATACGGACGGGCCCCTTCGCAACAACTGGTGGCGGTGGCGGCGGAGGCGCTTCAGGGAGGCCACCGATCACGCCACCGACGATGCCACCGGGGATTCCACCTTCGACTCCGCCGGGCACACCGACATCCAGCCCTTCGTCGTTGGCTCGCTCCGGGGTCAGCGTCGCAGGAGGCTCAATCGGCGCAGCTGCCTGACTCACCGATGTCGGTGCTGGCCTGGTGGCGACTGGCTTCGGCTGCGCCGGTGCAGGCGGCGGCGGTGGTGGTGGCGGCGGAGGTGGAGCGGCGACGAACGCCATCATCGTTGGAATCTCCGGCATCGTGTCGGTGACGAAGAGGATGGGGATCGCAATCGCCGACCCGACCACCAGCACCTGCGCCGCGGTCGACGCAATGATGGGCAGCGCCGCGTGTCGTGGAAGATGCCGTGCGTTCCCTGTGATCAGGTCGAACATGACGCCCTCCTCCTGCCGTCGCGCGGGCTGAAGCCCGCGCTCTACGCCTCCCGCGTGTTCACCGTCCTGTGTTCACCGTAGAGCACTGGGCTTCAGCGCGCGCGAGCACGCGTTGCGAGGAAGACTGCAAGCTCGACGCCATCAGGATTCCAGTTGAAATCGCTTCTCACCTTGGGACGCGAGCGCGATCGAGATGAAGCCTCGGCGGAGGCGGATCGGGATTTTTCGCGGCGCTCCGAAAAAACCCGCAGCGGCTCGGATCGTCCGACTGACAGTTTGCTCAAAACGCGCGACATAACCGCGGGTGCCTGGCCTCGCCGAGGTGGCGACCGCCTTGCACAACGAATCGGCATGATGGACTTCCTCGCGTCGCTCGACGGCGGCGCTGTCGTGTCCGTCCGCCTTCGCCTGGCTACGGCGGGACGGACTCGCAGGAGCAGAGCAATGAAACGAATCAGCGCACTGAGCGTGACGATGTGTCTGGTCGCAGCGTGCAGTACGAAACCGGAGGCACCAGCGTCATCCGCTGCAGCGCCGCCGCCACCGGCGGCGCAGCCGTACGCAAACCTCGCGCAGATGATGCGCGCGATTCCGTTTCCGGCGTCCAACATCATCTTCGACACACAAAGTGAGGACCCCGGCAAAGCGAAGAAGCCAGGGGACGCGCAGTCCCACAGCGCAACCGCGTCGTTCTCCGGTGTGTACGGCGGGTGGCAGGCGGTTGAGAACAACGCGCTCGCGATATCGGAGACCGCAAATCTGCTGCTGGTGCCAGGCCGGATGTGTGAAAACGGTCGGCCTGCTCCGGTCGATCGCGAAGATTTCAGAAAGTTCGCGGCCGGACTGGCCGACGCCGGCAGAGCGGCGTACAAGGCGGCGCAGTCGAAGAACCTCGATGCGATGGTGGACGTCAGCGGCACCGTCGCTGACGCGTGCGCCGCGTGTCACGAGGTCTATCGCGACAAAGACGACAACAAGGATCGGTGCATCCCCGGAAAGTGAGTGACCCCATGTCTCCTGCCACACTGCTCATCGTCGACGACGAGGAACTCGTCCGATGGTCGTTGCGTGAACGGTTCACGCGCGATGGATACACGATCCTCGAAGCTGGTACCTGCGCGAAGGCGCTCGACCTGATCTCGTCTGGAGTCGATCTCGTACTCCTCGACTATCGTCTCCCCGACGGCGACGGCATGACCGTGCTTCGTCGGATCAAGGAACTGACGCCGGATACGCCGGTCGTGCTGATGACCGCGTTCTCGTCGGTCGAGAACGCGGTCGAAGCGATGAAGCATGGCGCGTATCACTACTTGAACAAGCCGTTCAATCTCGATGAGGTCAGCGTGACCGTCGAGAAGGCGCTCGAGACCAGCCGGCTGCGCAAAGAGGTCCGGTTCCTGCGCGGCACGCAGGGACGCGAGTTCGGGTTCGACGCGATCATCGGCGCGTCGCCCGCCATGCAGACCGCCAAGGCGCTTCTGCAACGCGTCGCTGCGAGCCCGGCGTCCACGGTGCTGCTCACGGGCGAAACCGGAACCGGCAAGGATCTCGCCGCCAAGGCGATTCATTACAACAGCGACCGCGCGTCGAAACCGTTCGTGAACATCACCTGCACGGCGCTCCCCGAGCAGCTGCTCGAAAGCGAGTTGTTCGGCCACGAGCGGGGCGCGTTCACCGACGCGCGCCAGCAGAAGCGAGGGCTGCTCGAGACCGCGGATGGCGGCACGGTGTTCCTCGACGAAATCGGAGAAATGGCGCCCGGCCTGCAGTCCAAGCTGCTTCGCTTCCTCGAAGACCGGACGTTCAAACGCGTCGGCGGGCTCGCGGACATCCGGGTGGACGTGCGGGTGATTGCTGCGACCAATCGCGAACTCGAAGAGGCGGTCAAGGCCGGCGCGTTCCGGCAGGACCTGTTCTATCGACTGCAGGTGATGCCGATCGTCCTCCCGGCCCTTCGCGAGCGTCGTGGCGACATCCGGCTGCTGGCGGACTACTACATCCAGCGCTACAACCGCGAGTTTCGCAAGCACGTGAAAGGGCTGACGCCGGATGCGCTCGCACTCGTCGAACACTACCGATGGCCCGGCAACGTGCGCGAGCTGCGCAACGCCATCGAGCGAGCCATGCTGCTCGTGGATCGAACGTGGCTGCTGCCGGAGGACTTCGCCACGTTGACGCGTCAGACCACGGCAGCGATCTTCCGGCTGCCACCGGAGGGCGTCAACCTCGAAGACGTCGAGCGACAACTGCTGGTCCAGGCGCTCGAGCGTACGGGAGGCAACCAGACGACTGCAGGTCACCTGCTTGGCATCAACCGCGACCAGGTTCGCTACCGCATCGAGAAATTCGGGCTCGTCCGGCCGCAGCCGAACGCCCATCTGCGATCGCAGTCAGCCGTCAGTCAGTAGCGCAAGTCGCAGGGGCCGCCTTCAGGCGGCCCATCGCAATGGATCGGAGCACGGCCATGACGCACACGATGAACCCGCACCTGAGCGATCTCGAGAGCCGCGTGCGCGCCGAGTTCAACGAGATGCCCGGGGAACGATTGACGGCGGCACAAGCGTCGCGACTGTGGGGTGTGAGCACCAAGATCGCCGTGACGGTTCTCAACCGGCTGGTTGACTCAGGCTTTCTCCGGCAGGTGCGAACGTACTACTTCCGCGCCGATCTCGGCCATCGTTCGGCCTGATCGAACGACGCTGGCAGTCGATATACTGCGACGGTGTCTGCTGCCACGATCCTCATCGTCGACGATGAGTCGCTCGTCAGATGGTCGCTCCGCGAGCGGCTCACGAAGGAAGGTCACACCATCCTCGAAGCGGGGACCGCAGCCGAAGCGCTCGAGCGGGCGGGCGAGGGCGTCGACCTCGTGATGCTCGACTTCAAGCTGCCCGACAAAGACGGCCTTCACGTCCTGCGCGCCATCAAAGAGCAGTCTTCAGAAACGCTCGTCATCCTCATGACGGCGTTCTCGACGGTCGAGAACGCCGTCGAAGCGATGAAGCTGGGGGCGTATCACTACATCAACAAGCCGTTCAACCTCGACGAGGTGACGCTGCTCGTCGAGAAGGCGCTCGAGACCAGTCAGCTGCGCCGCGAGGTTCGCACGCTGCGGAGCACACAGAGCCGCGACTACGGGATCGACTCGATCGTCGGTGCGTCGCCCGCCATGCAATCGGTGAAGGCGCTCATCGCTCGCATCGCCACGAGCCCTGCGTCGACGGTGCTGCTGACAGGGGAGACCGGCACCGGGAAGGACCTGGCCGCCAAAGCCATTCACTTTGCGAGCGCTCGCGCCACCCGACCGTTCGTCAACATCACCTGCTCGGCGCTGCCCGAGCAGCTGCTCGAAAGCGAGCTGTTCGGCCACGAGCGCGGCGCGTTCACCGATGCGCGCCAGCAGAAACGGGGACTGTTCGAGACCGCCGATGGCGGCACGGTGTTTCTCGACGAGATCGGCGAGATGACCCCCGGTCTTCAGTCCAAGCTCCTGCGCTTTCTCGAGGAGAAGACGTTCAAGCGGGTCGGCGGACTGGCGGACGTCCGCGTCGATGTCCGCGTGGTGGCGGCAACCAATCGCGACCTCGAACGCGAAGTGAAGGCGGGGAAGTTTCGAGAGGACCTGTTCTACCGCCTGCAGGTCATGCCGATCGGGCTCCCATCGCTGCGTGAGCGCAAGGGCGACGCCGTACGGCTGGCCCACTATTTCATCGATCAGTTCAACCGGGAATTCCGTAAACGCGTGCGCGGGCTCTCACCCGCAGCGACGGCGTTGATCGACCAGTATCAGTGGCCCGGGAATGTGCGCGAGCTGAGGAACGCGATCGAGCGCGCGATGCTCCTCTCCGATCGAGAGACACTCGAACCGCAGGATTTCACGCTGACGCGGACGGTCAACCCGACCGAGTTCCGCTTGCCGCCCGAAGGGGTGAACCTGGAAGAGGTCGAGCGCCAGCTTCTCGTCCAGGCTCTCGAGCGATCGGGCGGCAACCAGACCCACGCCGCACAGCTGCTTGGTATCAACCGCGACCAGGTCCGCTACCGCATCGAGAAGTTCGGGCTCTCGAAAGCGTAGCGCGCGGGCTACGCGGCCGCTGTCTCCTTGCCTGCCGCCGCGGCGCCTCTGGTCGTGAGCACCGGGCAGGTTGCGGTGCGGACGACACGTTCCGCGACGCTGCCCATCAGCAGGTGAGCCACCCCGCCGCGTCCGTGCGTGCCCATGACGATGAGATCCGCGCCGAGGGCTGCCGCGCGTTCGACGATCGTCGCAGCTGTCGGACCGAAGACCACGTTCGTCGTAGCGTTGAATGCCGTCTTCTCCTGTGGCGTCAGCAGCGCGTCGATTGAGGCTTGCGCGCTCTTCATCCACGCTTCGCGAAGACCGGGCGGCGGCGGAGCGTAGATATCGGCAGCAAACGCGCCGGTGACGTACGGGTCCTCGAGCACGTGCAGCAGATGGAGCGATGCGCCAAAGCGTTCGGCCAGCGTGTTGGCAAGGGCGAGCGCTGCCGCCGACGGGGCGCTGAAATCGGTGGCCACGAGGATGCGGCTGACAGTGTTGGTTATATGGTTGTCGGTCATGTGGGCGGCCGCCATGTGGGCCTCCTTGAACTCAATTGTGTGAGTCCGATCGCAATGAGAGCACCCCTCGTACCACGAGGTCAGTGTCATCACACACGCAGCGGGCAGACACGTCGCGCGAGGCAACGCGAAAAATTCCCCGTTATCGCGAAAAACTTCAGGTTGCGCCGCGCTCCAAGCGAAGGGCATCATCCGAATGCGTAGTGTGCCTGCGCGCTCACGCGGGATGAGCCACGGGCACGATTGTTGATGCACCAGCTGTTATGTTGAACAGACTTCCACTTCCTCGAATCGTGGCGATGTGTCTTGGCGTGGCTCTCGTTGGCGTCGTGAGCGCGTCGGCACAATCCGCTGACGCCGGACAGAAGGTCTACACCGCTCAGAAGTGCAGCCTGTGTCACTCGGTGGCAGGCGTTGGCAACAAGAAAGGCGCGTTGGACGGCATCGGCTCGAAGTTGTCGGCCGATGACATCCGTGCATGGATTACGGACGCGCCGACGATGGCGGCGAAGGCCAAGGCCGATCGGAAGCCGCCGATGAAGGCGTACACGCTGCCGAAAGAAGATCTCGACACGCTCGTCGGGTATCTCCAGGGCCTGAAGAAGTAATCGCGCTCGGCGGAGAATTTCGTGCGGATCCCCACGATCCCCGAGACCGTCAGGAACCCGGTGTCCCTGCTGGGCATGGCGCTGGCGACGGCGACTTCGTTGGTGTTCCTCGCGCTCCTGCTCTTCGACCTGCTCGGATACCTGACGAATCCGTACGTCGGGCTGCTGATCTTCATCACGGTTCCCGCGCTTTTCGTGTTCAGCCTTCTGCTGATTCCGATCGGCGCCTGGTGGAGTGCCAGGCGTCGACGCGCCGGCTTCGAGGTGACGTGGCCCGTCATCGATCTGAGCCAGCCACGTCAGCGCGCCATTCTCGCCAGCGTGCTCGCGCTGACACTCGTCAACGTCCTGATCGTCTCGGCAGCCGGCGTTGGCACCGTGCACTACATGGAGCGCACCGAATTCTGCGGCCAGGTGTGCCACACGACCATGGAGCCTGAGTTCATGGCGCACCAGGTGTGGCCGCATGCGCAGGTGAGGTGCGTGGCTTGTCACGTCGGGCCTGGCGTCGGCTCGTTCATCGACTCGAAGCTCGCCGGCAGCCGTCAGCTGTATCACCTGATCACGAACCAGGTCCCGAGACCCGTGCCAACTCCGGTGCGCTCGCTCGGTCGGACGTCGGATACCTGCGGCGGCTGTCACGCCGCCGACCGTGCGCATGGCGACGTGCCGCGTGTGATTCGCGAATACGCCAACGATGAGGTCAATACCGAGACGGTGTCGACGCTGCAGATGCACGTCGGCAATCCGTTTGGAGGGCCGGGGGCCGGCATTCATCGACACATCGCGCTCGACATCGAATATGTCGCCACCGACGATTCTCGTACGACGATTCCGTACGTGAGGGTGCTGAATGCGCCAGGCGGTGTGCGCGAGTACGTCGCCGAGGGAACGACATCAGCTCAGATCAGCGCGGGCACTAGACGAGGGATGGACTGCATCGACTGCCACAACCGGCCGGCGCACACGACGTTCTTCACGCCCGAGCGTGCGATCGATTCGGCGATCGCGAGCGGGCGCGTTCCGCGCACGCTGGCGTTCGTGCGTCGTGAGGCAGTCGAAGCCGTCAAGGCCGACCATCCGGACAAAGCCGCGGCCGATGCGGCGATCGCGACCCGTCTGGATAGTTTCTATGGCGCCCGCTCCGGCACGGACCCGGCGCTCGTGCGCCAGGCGATTGCCGGGATACAGGACGTGTGGTCGCACAACATCTTTCCATCGATGCGGGTGAAATGGGGAACGTACCCGAATCATCTCGGTCACGTGGACACACCGGGATGTTTCCGCTGCCATGACGACGGCCACAAGACGAAAGACGGGGCCGTCATCAAGCAGGACTGCGAGTTGTGCCATGCGATTCAGTAACCGATTCTTTCTCTTGATCAGCGCGCTCACGTTGCTGCTCGCCTTCGCGATCACCACGTCGAGTGTGGAAACCGCGCCGCGGCAGAACAAGCCTGCTGCGCCCGCGAAAGCCGTCCCTGGAGCGAAGGCCGCAGCTGCGCCGGCCGCTGCGGATTACGTCGGCGAGGACACATGCCTCGGATGTCATGACACGCAGTCCTATAAGGGGACTGCGCACGCGATCGAGGCGAACCCGCGTACGCCCGCCGCCACTCACGGGTGTGAGAGCTGTCATGGGCCAGGCAAGGCGCACGCCGAGAGCGGCGACAAGACGCTCATCAGAACGTTCGACAGAGCGACGCCGCCATCGGAAGTCAGCGCGGCATGCGCCACCTGTCACAACCGTGCGACGCACGCGCTGTGGGAAGGCAGTCAGCACGATCAGCGGAACCTGACGTGCACGACCTGCCACAGCGTCCATGCGCCGAAAGGTGAGCATCAGATCAAGGCCGAGAACCAGATGCAGCTCTGCGCCACGTGTCACCGTGCGGTGGTGAACAAGCAGCACCGCTTCAATCACATGCCGGTGCGCGAAGGGGCGATCGCGTGCTCGTCGTGTCACAACGTACACGGCAGCACCAACGTCCGCCTGCTGAAGGCAGGCACCACCATCGATGAGAGTTGCACCAGTTGTCACGCCGACAAGCGCGGGCCGTACTTGTGGGAGCACGCGCCGGTCAGCGAGAGCTGCATCACCTGCCACGATCCGCACGGGTCGAACAACGAGCGGCTGCTCGTCAGCAAGCTGCCGTTCCTCTGTCAGCGCTGTCACGTGACGTCGCGGCATCCTCCGACGGTGTACGAGGGGTTCCTGCTGAACAACTCGTCGAACGCCAACAAGATCTACGCGCGGCAGTGCGTCAACTGTCACACGCAGATTCATGGATCCAACGCGCCGTCCGGCCAGGCGCTGTTGCGGTAGGGAAGGAGGACACGATGCGCACCATTCTGATGCTGCCTCTAGCCCTGCTGCTCACCGCCCGTCCCGCGATGGCGCAGGCCACGCAAGGCGCACCGGCCCAGGCCGCCGCGCTTCCCGCTGGATACACCGGAACGGTCGACGTCGGCGGCCTCTTCACCGGGACCGACGGCGATGCGGCCCGATACGAGCGCTATCGGGACTTTCGCAATGGCGTCTACTCCAACATCAAGGTCAATCGAGACACCACCTCGATGCTGTTCGACGCGAGCGCGTACCACATCGGGTATCGCGATCAGCGGTACGAGGCACGGTTGTTCAGCGCGAAAGTCAATTTCAATTTCGACTGGACGTCGTTGCCGCTGAATTACAGCTACCTGACGAGCACGCCTTATACCAGCAACGGCGGCGTGCTGACGCTGCCGGATGGTGCCCGGCAGGCGGTAGAGGGACCGACCAATTCGGCCACCGATGGTGCGGTCGGTGTCCCTTGTGCGCCAGGCGGGCCTCCCGGCGCATGCGGCAATGCCACGCAAGCGGCGCAGGCGATCACCAACCGATCGATTTACAACGCGATCGCCGACCAGTTCGATCTGAGGCATCGCCGCGACACCGCCGCGCTCGGGCTGACCTATGCCGCGACGCACGCGCTCGATGTCGACGCGAGCTTCACCTCGACCGGCCGCTCCGGCCAGCAGCCGTACGGCGCTTCGTTCGCCTTCAACACGGCGGTCGAAGTGCCGCTGCCGATCGATCAGCGGACGAACGATGTCACCGTCGGCGCGACCTGGCGCAACGACAGATCCATGCTGCGCGTCGGCTGGGACGGGTCGTGGTTCAACAACGCGATCAAGAGCCTGACGTGGGACAACCCGATCCGCATCACCGACTTCAACAACGGGATCACCACGTACACGTGCCCCGCGACTGGAACCGGGGGACCATGGGACTGCAGTGGGTACAGCAATGGCAATGGTCCGGCACAAGGACGCATGTCGACCGCGCCCAATAACACGATGAACGTGTTGAGCGCCGTCGGCATGTACAAGCTGCCTGGACGTACCACGCTGAACGGCACGCTGCAGTTCACCGACCAGAGTCAGAACGATCCGTTGATCCCCTGGACGATCAATTCCGTCATCGATACGCCAGCCACCTTTGTGAACTTCCCGAATCTCGCGGCACTGCCGCGGGCGACCGCCGAAGCGGAAGCCAAAGGCCTGAACGGGTTGATCAACCTGAGCGCGCGGCCCGCCCGCCGCATGAGCGTGTCGGTGCGGTATCGCTACAACAAGCGCGACGTGCAGACGCCACCGTTCGATGCTACGGAGTACGTCCGCTTCGATGCGGTGCCGGAGGAAATCGAAGAGGGGATCACGCCCCAGTTCGACAACTCGCGGCATCTGTTCGATGCCAACGTGTCGTTCACGCCGTCGCACCTCGGCACCCTGCGAGCCGGCTACGGTCACGAGCAGATTCACCGGACCGGACGCGGCTTCGCGGACGTCGGCGAGCACATCGTCCGTTTCTCGTGGGACACGTACTCGAGCCAGTGGGTCACGGTTCGGGCCGCGTTCGACTACGGACGGCGCCGCGGGTCCGGGTTCGTCGAAGCGATATCGGGAAACGATGAACCCGATCTCGCCGTGGGACCCGGTGGCACGCAGCCGACCCTGCGTTACTACGACGAAGCCGATCGCAATCGGGCCCGTGGTTCGGTGATCGTGTCGGTCATGCCGCGCGACACCTTCGATGTCTACGTCCAGTTCGCGGGAGGCAAGGACGAGTATCTTCCCGACAGCTCCTTCCCGGTCGACCGACCCGGCGAGCTGTTCGGTCTTCATGACGCCAGCAACACGAGCACCAACGTCGGCGTCAACGTGCATCCGACGAGCATCGTGTCGTTTGGAGCCAACTATGGACGGGACACGTACGGATCGTTCCAGCTGTCGCGCAACGCGAACCCACCGCCGGATCCGACGTGGACCGACCCGACCCGCGACTGGACGCTCGACAACGACGACACAATCAATACCGCGACTGTCTACCTCGATCTCTTGCGCGCGGTGCGAAAGACCGACATCCGCTTCGCGTACAACTACAGCGATTCGACCAACTCGTTCGTGCACGGCGGTCCCCGCATCGCGAGCCTCTCAGCGGCGGGGCAGTTCATCCCGTTGCCCAACGTTGACAACACCTGGCATCAGATCACGGCTGACGTGCAGTATTTCCTGACGAGCCGCACCGGCATCGGCGTCGGATACTACTTCGAGAAGCTCGCGATCAGCGACTACGACACGATCGACACCAACGGGCCGGTGGGCTTCACGCCCGCCACCGGCGTACCACGCATCGACTGGCTCGGTGCGCTGACGCTCGGGTACGGGAATCGCCCGTACACGGGCAATACGGCTTACCTGCGGGTGCTGTATCGGTTCTGAGGAAGGCAGGTAGGGTGGATGGGGCAGGTAGGGTGGATGGGGCAAGACCCCGCCAGCCCTATCAACCCCACCAGCCCCACCTGCCCCATGTGCTACGCTGACGATCCTTGGCCGGCATCGACGTCGTCGGGATCCTGATTCAGTTCGTCGCGCTGCTCGCGTCGTTGTCGGTGCACGAGGCCGCGCACGCGTGGTCGGCAGATCGGCTTGGAGATCCGACCGCGAGGCTGCTGGGCCGCGTGACCCTGAACCCGGCAGCCCATGTCGATCCTATCGGGACGATCGTGTTTCCGCTCATCGCGTTGTTCACCCGTGCGCCGCTGATTGGCTGGGCGAAGCCTGTGCCTGTGTCGGTACAGAATCTTCGTGGGAACTGGCGCCAGCAGTACATGCTGATCGCGGCAGCCGGTCCGGCCAGCAACCTCGCCCTCGCTGTCGGTATCGCGGTCATCTATCGTGTGATCCTCGGATCGCCGTTCGAGCACTCGGGGCCCGGCGCACAGCTGGTTATTCTCCTGGTGCAGCTCAATATCCTGCTTGCGCTCTTCAATCTCGTGCCGGTGCCGCCGCTGGACGGTGGCAACGTGCTGGCCGGCCTGCTCCAGGGCTCTGCTGCCGACTCCTTCGAACGCATCAGGCCTTATGGCATCTTGATCATCTACGGTCTGATGTTGACCGGTGTGTTGTGGAGAGTGCTCGGCCCAATCATGGAGACACTGATCTCCGTCCTTCTCTGATGGCACACGCGCGCGTCGTTTCAGGAATGCGGCCGACCGGCCGACTGCATATCGGTCACCTTGTGGGCGCTTTGAAGAACTGGGCGGCGCTGCAGGATCAATACGACTGTCTCTACTTCGTCGCCGACTGGCACGCCCTGACCAGCGAGTATGCGAACACGGAGTCGCTCGTCGGCAATGCCCTCGACAATGTCGCCGATTGGATTGCGGCCGGCGTCGACCCCGAGCGGAGCACGATCTTCGTTCAGTCGCTGGTGCCGGAGCATGCGGAGTTGTCGCTGCTGCTCTCGATGGTCGTGCCGGTGCCGTGGCTCGAGCGCGTGCCGACCTACAAGGAGCAGCGCGAGCAGATCACCGACAAGGATCTGTCCAACGTCGGCTTCCTGAACTACCCGCTGCTGCAGACCGCGGACATCGCGATGTACGACGGCCGGTTCGTACCGGTTGGCGACGATCAGGTCGCACACCTCGAGCTCTCGCGCGAAGCGGTGCGCCGCTTCAATCAGTTCTACGGTGACGTGCTGGTGGAGCCGCAGCCGCTGCTGACATCGACGTCCCGGCTCATCGGCCTCGACAACCGCAAGATGAGCAAGAGCTACGGCAACACCATCGACCTCAACGACGATGCGAATGCCGTGACGCAGAAGGTCCGGCAGATGTATACCGACCCGAAGCGGATTCGCGCTGACATTCCGGGAACTGTCGAAGGCAATCCGGTCTTCATGTACCATGACGCATTCAACGCTGACCCGGCGGAGGTGGAGGACCTCAAGGCGCGATACCGCGCCGGGAAGGTCGGCGACGTCGAAGTGAAGACGAAGCTCGCCCGCGCGATCAACGCGGTGCTCGAGCCGATGCGCGAGCGCCGCCGGACGGTGCTCGCCAAACCGGGGTACGTGAGAGACATCGCCGTGGATGGCTCGCGCAAGGCGCGCACGATCGCGCAGGCAACGATGGAACGCGTCAGAGACGCAGTGAAACTTCGGTACTAAACACGACGTGACGGAACATATCGAATTCGAGTCGTCTCCCGACGCCTATCAGGTCAAGCTGGATACCTTCGAGGGGCCGCTCGATCTGCTCCTCCACCTCATTCGCACGAACGAGGTGAACATCTACGACATCCCGATCGCGCTCATCACCGAACAGTACCTCGGCTACATCACGCTGATGCAGGATCTGAACCTCGATGTCGCTGGAGAGTTTCTCGTGATGGCGTCGACGCTGATTCACATCAAGTCGCGGATGCTGCTGCCTCGGGCCGATCCGGAGCAGATCGACGGCGGCCCCGAGGAGGATCCGCGCGAGGCGCTGGTGCGGCGGCTGCTGGAGCATCAGAAATACAAGGCGGCCGCCGGCCTGTTGCACGAGCGCGAAACGCTTCGCGGCGCGCAGTTCATGCGCCCGGACTCGCGCGTCGCCGACGCGGCGGGCGAGGACTACGAGCCGGAGCTCGAGGTCGATCTGTTCAGCCTGCTGGCGGCGTTCAAAGGCGTGCTCGAGCGCGCCAACCGTCGGCCGCGGATGGTGCTGCCGCCCGAGCAGATGTCGATCGAGGATCGCATCCGCCAGTTGCTCGGCCGTCTCTCGGAGACGGAGGCGTGCGGGTTCGAGGACCTGTTCAGCGACGGCGACGGATCGCGGCCGTTCATGATCGTCACGTTCCTGGCGATGCTCGAGATGATACGGTTGAAACTGATTCGCGTATTCCAGTCGGGTGCGGCGGGACCGATCCGCGTCTACAAGCGCGCGCGGCCGACGGACGCGCCGCACCCGATCGACGATCCGCAGAAGGCCTAGCGCGGCGGGTCCAAAAGGACGGGTCTTGCCTGGTAACCCGCCGGAGACATCGATGAACGAAACACTCAACGAAGCCCCTGAAACCGCTGCAGGTCCGGAAGCGGCTGACGCGACCCCGGCCGCCGTTGCCGAAGTGAAAGCGGTTGTCGAAGCGCTCATCTTCGCGTCGCCGGAACCGATTACGCCCAGGATGCTCTACAAGCTGCTCGCCGATGAGCCGAAGGAAGACGTGATGGCCGCGGTAACGGCGCTCAAGGCCGACTACGAAAATCGTCCCGGCCTGCAGATGGTCGAAGTGGCCGGCGGCTTCCAGATCGTCACGCGTCCCGACCTGCACGAGTGGGTCCGGCGCCTGTTCCACGAGCGCTCGACACAGAAGCTCACTGCGCAGGCGCTCGAGACGCTCGCGGTCATTGCGTACAAGCAGCCGATTACCGCGCTCGAGATCACCGAGATCCGGGGCGTGAACACGACCGGAGTGCTGACGACACTGCTCGAGCGTCATCTCATCAAGATCGTCGGCCGCAAGAACGTCGTCGGACGGCCCTTCCTGTACGCGACCACGAAGGAGTTCCTGATCCGGTTCGGCCTGAAAGACCTGCACGATCTGCCGAAGATCGAAGACATGGCCGAGGCCCTCGGATTCGAGCCGCCGGCCGGACTGGTCGAGCGGATTCCGGCGGAAGAGGTGTTGCCGCTCACAGAAGAAGACTATGCCAGCGGCAAAGTGGAAGAAGTGGAACAAGTGGAACAGGCGGAAGAAGTAAAGGAAGAGTAGAAAGCGGTAGCCCTACGATCCACTTTTCAACCGGCTCACTTCCTCGCCAGTCAGCTCCCGCCACTGTCCGACCTTGAGTCTTCGATCCTGTAAAGGCCCGATGCGTGTCCGTCTGAGGTCCTTGACCGGATGGCCGACCGCCTCGCACATGCGTCGCACCTGACGGTTGCGTCCTTCGCGAATCGTCAGCAACAGCACGCCATCACGGTCGTGGCGTCGTTCGTTCACGAGCACGACGGTCGCCGGCAGCGTGCGATGGCCGTCGAGCGGGATGCCCGTGCGTAACCGCCTGAGTGCTTCGTCATCGGGCATGCCGGCGACGCGCGCCTCGTAGGTGCGTTGGACGCCGTGGCGCGGGTGGGTCAGTCGCGCCGCGAGATCGCCGTCGTTGGTGAGGAGCAGCAGGCCCTCGCTGTCGTAGTCGAGCCGCCCGACTGGATAGACGTACTCGCGAACACCGCTCAATAGATCGATGACCGTCGGACGCCGTTGCGGATCCGAGCGCGTGGTGACGTAACCTTTCGGCTTGTTGAGCAGGATGTATCGTGGCCGTTCGGCGGACTTGACTCGACGTCCGTCGACGCGAATGTCATCGACCGCGGCATCGGCCTTGACGCCCATCTCGCGAATCGTGTGGCCGTTGACCGAGACGCGGCCTTCGGCGATCAGCTTCTCGGCTGCGCGGCGCGAGGCGATGCCGGCTTGGGACAGAACTTTCTGGAGTCGTTGCATCTGCTCACGCGGCGGCTGAAGCCGCCGATCTACGAGATGGCGCATCGCAGCGCGCACGCTTCCTTGTCCCGCCGCAGCCTTGGCGAAGCCGGAAGCGTGCGCGATCTACTGGCGAAGTACATTGGCCCAGAACGAGATCAATTTCCAGGCGTCGGCCGCGCCCGCGCTCTTGTTGACCTCGGCGTGCGTGATCAAGTTGCTGAGCAGCAGGTGGACGGGCGTGCCCTTGCTCTTCAGATAGTCGTTCAGGAGTGCCGATTCCGCCGCGGGGATGACGATGTCGTCGTCGCCGTGCAGCAGGAAGACCGGGGCGGTCGGTGCTGATTCTGCGCGCTGCGGCGAGAGCGCCGGGTCGGCCACGCCGAGTTGATCGAGATACGGCACGAGCGCGGGCCCGAGTTTGTTCACGGCGCGATCGTTGACGTAGTTCATGAACGTGCGCGCCGGCTCGGGCATCTCTTTGGCCATGGCGCGCGCCTTGGCGAACGTTGCGTTGGCCTGGTCCATGTTGACGAGCGTCAGTTGCGACGCGAGCAGGAACGTGCGGATGCCGTCGCGCAGCCTGGCCACTTGATCGGGTGGCACGACGCCGCGATCGGCAAGGCCGTACATAATCACTGCGACGCCGTAGTCGTGAGGCGGGTGCGATGTGAGCCCCTCGACGCGCGGCGCTTCACCGGTGGCGAGATAGTGCATGACGCGAGGCAGATCGCCGTGTCCACCGAACGACAGGACGAACGCCACCTTGTCGCGAATGGACGGCCGGCCAGCAGCGGAAATCGACAGGCCGCCGGCGAAGCTGATGCCGATCATGCCGACGCGCCCATCGGGGGCGAGGTTGCTCTGTCGCGACATCCACGCGACCGCATCCTCGATGACGTCGGTCGCGCGCGGTGTGATCCGGTACGCCTGGAGATCTGGCAGCGCCATCGTCATCACGGTGAAGCCGGTCGCCGCGAGGTCTTTGGCGAGTGCGGTCAACCGCGGTTCCTCGATGCCCATCGAGTGAATGCCAGGCACCAGGAGGATCGATCGCTTCACTGGAGCGTCGATCGTATAGAAGCGCACCGGCACGAATCCGTACCGGGTGTTGATGTCCTGCCGCGGATTGACCGTTACCGGGAAGGCGCGCCCGGTCGCGAACGCCTGCGCCCGTCCTCCCAGGTTGGCCGCTCGCACGACGAGCGAGGTGGCGCGCGCGTACGGCGCAGCGACATAGATCAGGATCACGACAACGACAACGACCACGGTTGCGAGAGTGAGGAGTCGACGGCGCATCGGCGGCGATTTTACCGCGTGCTAGACTCGGAGGGGTCGGGAGTCATTTTCAGGGAGTGCTATCGCAAAATGACTCCCGACCCCGTTCATGAAACGAATCGTCATCGCGATCGACGGCCCGTCCGGGGCCGGCAAAGGCACCATCTCACGAAACATCTCGGCCCGGCTCGGGTACAGGCACGTGGATACCGGCGCCATGTACCGTGCTGTTGGCTGGAAGGCCTTGCATGACGGCGTGTCCCTCGACGATGAGGCTGCGGTCGCGCGGCTGGCGGAACGCTCGTCGATCGTCGTCGAGGGCGGGGTTGTCTCGATCGACCGCCATGACGTGTCGAAGGCCATTCGGACCCCCGAAATCGACAAAGCGGCCGCGGCGGTTGCGCGTCTGCCGCGGGTACGCGCCGTCCTCGTCGAGCGTCAACGGGACCTCGGAAGGGATGGCGGTGTCGTGATGGAAGGACGCGATATCGGCACGGTGGTGTTTCCGCAGGCGGAAGTGAAAATCTATCTCGATGCGTCGGCCGAAGAACGCGCACGCCGGCGTGCCAACGATCCGGCGCATACAGGAAGTCAGTCCGGGCAGGCCGCGGTCGCTGCGGCGATCCAGGCGCGCGATTCGTCCGACACGACGCGCGCGGCATCGCCGCTTGCACTGGCACCTGACGCGATCCACATCGATACGACCTCGATGCCGATCGACGCTGTCGTGGAACGCGTGTTGTCGCTGGTAGAGGCGAAGATCCGCTGAGCCACGCGGACGCTACGATTTCTTCTTCATCGATTCGGCCACGACCTGCGAGAACTTCACGCCACTCGACACGATCTCGATGACACGCGCGACGCGCTTCGCGCGCGTCTCGGGCCGCTTGGCGCCGTTGACCATGTAGAGGAACATCTTGCGCTGGCTCTCGGTATAGGCCGGCCAGTTCTTCTTCGCCGCCGCGTTTGCGTCGAGCGCTTTCTTCAATTCGGCCGGTATGGTCAACGACTCGGACGGCTTGTGCACGCTCCATTGGCCGGTCTTCTTCGCGAGCGTGATGAGCGTCATGCCCGCCGCAGTCATCAGCCCTGCCTCGATCAGTCGTGCAGCGCGCTTGCGATTGAGCGCCGACCATGCGCTCTTCGGCTTGCGCGGCGTGAAGACCTGTCTGTACAGCGAGTCATCAACCGGATGGAGGAGGCTGTCGATCCAGCCGAAACAGAGCGCTTCTTCGACCGCGTCGTTGTAGCTGAGGCTCGGGATGCCGGTGTGTTTCTTCGCGTAGATTAGCCAAACACCTGGCGACTTCGCGTGATGTTTTTTCAGCCACGCTCGCCACGCCGCTCTCGAGCGTGGCTGAAACTGAGACAGCGTCGCCATGGGCAGGAATCAGGATGCAGGAATCAGGATACAGCCCTGGGCAAGCGGTCAGGCCTGAACCCTGGCTCAGGACTGCTTCCTGATTCCTGCATCCTGCTTCCTTTTATCTTTCATCCCAATCATCGGAAGAAGCTGGATCCAGTTCCCACCGATTCTTGTCCCGTTTCGAGATCTTCGCTTCGCCCTTGAGTTCCTCGTTGTCCTGGTACTCGACGCCCATCGCGTGACCGATGTCGTCGACGATGTCCTGGTCGGGAGTGGGGTTGTCACCCCCTGGCGCTTCGTCGCCGACGCTGTAGGCCGATTCCCAGTCGGCGTCGACGTCGCCGCCGGTCAAGGCGGGGCTGGTTTCGGTGTGCTCTTCGAACCGCTCGAGCATCTCGCGGCGGCCGGTTCGGGCTGCCGATGCCGATCGATCGAGATCGAGCGAGGACGGCGGCGTTGGCACGACATCGTCGTCGGCAATCGTGCGACGCGCGCGATTGAGCCCGGCGGGTGCGGTCCGTGGGGGAACCTTCGTGACCGCTGCGCGCCGCCTCTTTGCCGAGCGCGGGGCGGAGGAGCGAGCGGACGTTCGAGCGGCAGTCGACTTGCTCCTGGCCTTCACGGGGCGTCGTGTCGCGCGCTTTCTGGCTGTCGCCTTGGCAGCCTTGCGCGGCGCCTTCTTGGCCGACCGGCGCGTGCTGGCGACCGGCGTCTTCTTCTTCGCCGTTCGTTTGCGGCTGGCCGCTTTACGTGATGCCGATCGCCCACGCGCGGCACCCCGCCGAGAGCTCGCGCTCTTCCGCCGTGTCGCTCGTGCGGGCTTGCGTTTGGCCATCTCAGGTTCCTTTCGTGACAGATCCTGCACGGAAAAAGACACTCACAAGTGCTCGAGCCGCGCAGAAAACTCTGCGAAGGCTCTGCCGAGCTACCTTGACAGTGTCCGATAAGTTACCTAAAATCTAACGCTTATCGGCGAAAGACTATGCCCGGCAGGGGGAGTAGGCTCGGGGTGCTCCGCTTTACGACCCCGCCCACGCCTGAGACGCCCTGCATTTTCCCATCGCCGTTATAACGCGGGGAACCGGTCCCCGCAATAGAAACAAACCGGGCAGCCCTTCGCGAGCCCAGCGAGCCTGCAACGGCGAGTACACGGCCGCGTGAGGGGTCATCAGAATTGAGGAGGACGCACACGTAATGGCGAACGCAGACAACGGGTTGGTGTCGCCCGATCAGACGGGCGGACAGCCCGGGGCACCAGGACGGACCCGCTCAGGGAAGCCGGCTGGGCCCGCCTTCAAACCCATGCATCACGACGACATGGACCCGAAGGAATTCTCGTCCATGCTCGAAGCGTATGACGACAGCTTCCGCAATATGGCCGAAGGCGAGGTCGTCAAGGGTACCGTGCTGAAGGTCACAGAGTCCGCGGTCGTAGTCGACGTCGGCTACAAGTCGGAAGGCCTCATCCCGATTCACGAATTCCTCGACGAGAACGGTGAAGTGACCGTGCAGGCGGGCGACACGGTCGACGTGCTGCTCGAGCGGACCGAGGATCGTGACGGCTACATCGTGCTCTCGCGCGAGAAGGCCGAGAAGATGAAGATCTGGGACGAGGTCGAGAAGGCCTACGCCGACAAGAAGGTCGTCATTGGTCGCGTCATCGAACGCATCAAGGGCGGTCTCGCAGTCGACATCGGCGTGCGCGCGTTCCTCCCCGGATCGCAGATCGACGTGCGTCCGGTGCGCAACCTCGATGCGCTGAAGGGGCAGGAACTCCGCATGCGCGTCATCAAGGTCAACAAGAAGCGCGGCAACATCGTGCTCTCGCGCAAGGCGCTGCTCGAAGAGGAGAACGCCGAGAAGAAGAAGACCACGCTCGAGACGCTCGCCGAGGGCAAGGTGCTGCGCGGGACGGTGAAGAACATCACCGACTACGGCGCGTTCATCGATCTCGGCGGCATCGACGGACTGCTGCACATTACCGACATGTCGTGGGGCCGCGTCGGCCATCCGTCGGAGCTCTTCAAGGTCAACGACGAGATCGACGTCGTCGTGCTCAAGTACGACTCGGCGACCGAGCGCGTGTCGCTCGGCCACAAGCAGCTCATCACGGATCCCTGGGCGAACGTGATGGATCGCTATCCGGTGGGCGCGCGGGTGTCGGGCAAGGTCGTGAGCCTCACCGATTACGGCGCCTTCGTGGAGCTGGAGTCGGGCGTCGAGGGCTTGATCCATGTCTCCGAGATGTCGTGGAGCAAGCGCGTCAAGCATCCGTCGAAGATCCTGAACGTCGGCGACAACGTCGAGGCGATGGTCCTTGGCGTGGATGCGACGGCCCGCCGGATCTCGCTCGGCCTGAAACAGGTCGAGAGCAATCCGTGGCACGACCTCGCCGACAAGTACCCCATCGGATCGCGCATCCAGGGCAAGGTTCGCAACCTCACCGAGTTCGGCGCGTTCG
>DATFRP010000033.1:0-7799 GCA_035263125.1 Vicinamibacterales bacterium | reverse complement strand
ACGACGTCGTTGGCGTATTCCTCGAGCGTGTAGTTCATGCTCGACTCGAAGTTCGTCTGCGAACCGTCGTAGTCGACGCCCAGACCGCCGCCGACATCGATGTACTGAAGACCGGCGCCGAGCTTGGCGAGCTCCGTATAGACGCGTGCCGCTTCATTCAGCGCGCCTTTGACGATCCGGATGTTCGTGATCTGACTGCCCAGATGGAAGTGCAGCAGCTTCAGGCAGTCCTGCATCCCGCGCGCCTTGAGCTCGTCGAGGCCGCGCATGATCTCGGTGACCGTGAGTCCGAACTTCGATCGGAACCCGCCTGAGGACTGCCAGCGGCCGCTGCCGCGCGCCGCGAGCTTCACGCGCATCCCGATCTGCGGCCGCACCCCCAGCTTCTCTGCGGCGTCGAGGATCAGGCCGAGCTCCGTGTACTTCTCGACGACCGGGATGATGTTGCGACCAATTTTCTGGCCGAGCATCGCGGTCTCGATGAACTCGGCGTCCTTGAACCCGTTGCAGATGATCGGCGTCGTGTTGTCGGCGAGCGCGACCACGGCGAGCAGCTCGGGCTTCGAGCCGGCTTCTAGGCCAAAGTTGTAGGGCTTGCCGAAGTTGTGGACCTCTTCGACGACCTGCCGCTGCTGGTTCACCTTGATCGGATACACGCAGCTGTACCCGCCCTGATACTGATGCTGAGTGATGGCCGTGTGAAACGCTGCGTGAATGTCGCCGAGTCGATGCTTGAGGATGTCGGTGAAGCGGACGAGGACGGGCAGGCTGATCCCGCGGAGCTGGAGTCGGTCGACCAGCTCCTTCAAGTCGATGGCACGGGCAGGATCCTTGGTGGGGTGCACCTGCATGTGGCCGGACTCGTTGATCGAGAAGTAGCCCTTGCCCCATCGCGCCACCTCATACAGCTCGCTGGCGTCGTGCACGCTCCAGGCGCGCGTCGTCGAGGTAGTGGCGCTGATCGGAAGCGCTCGCCCGTTGGTCACCGTACTCATTGAGGCCATGATAAACGGTCTTTGGTCGATAGCTCCTCGAAATTTGTGTCCACCGTAGACCGAAGAACGAAGACCGAAGAGAATGAAGGACTCATGTCACGCACGCCGGCGATCCGTGTGCTGCTGCTGCCGAAAGACACCAACGCGTACGGAACCATCTTCGGCGGCGTAATCCTCTCGAACATCGACCTCGCGTCTGCGGTCGAAGCGCGGAAGCTGGGCGTTCACCGATTCGTGACGAAGGCGATGCGCGAGGTGGAGTTTCACGAACCGGTGTACGTCGGCGACCTCGTCGACTTCTACACAGAAACGTTACGCGTCGGGCGGACGTCCGTGACGGTAAAGGTGTCGGTCGAAGCCGAACGCTGGAACGCCGCCGCCCCGGCGGGCTCGGGGCACGGTGAGCGGGTGAAGGTAACTGAGGCGGAAGTGGTGCTCGTTGCCGTCGATGCCCGGGGACGCCCGGTGCCGATCCGGGCGGAAGTCAAGGCGTGAACCGACTCCATGCAGTGGATTAGCACACGCGGCAACTCGCCGCCTATCTCCTTTGTCGACGCCCTGTTCGCGGGAACGGCACCCGACGGCGGCCTCTACATGCCCGAGCGTCTGGAGGCGCTGCCGCGCGCCAGCCTGGACGCGATCCGCGGAGCCGACATCGTCACGATCGGATCGGTCGTCGGTGCCCATCTTCTCCGAGACGAGATCACACCGTCGGCCATGGCGGCGCTGGTGCGCGACGCGCTCGACTTTCCCGTGCCGCTCGTCCAGGTGAGCGAGCGCGCGTGGTCGCTCGAGCTCTTTCACGGTCCGACGCTCGCCTTCAAGGATGTGGGTGCGCGGGTGCAGGCGCGGCTGCTGCATCACTTTACTGACGGAACGCCGCTGACGATTCTGGTCGCGACGTCGGGTGATACGGGGAGCGCCGTTGCCCAGGCTTTTCATCGCGTACCGGACACGCGCGTCGTGGTGCTGTACCCCGAAGGGCAGGTGAGCGATGTCCAGGAGGCGCAAATGGCGTCGCTTGGCGGCAACATCACCGCGCTTGCCGTGAAGGGGACGTTCGACGACTGCCAGCGCCTGGTCAAGCAGGCGTTTGCCGACGACGACCTGCGCCGCCATGTGTGGCTGACGCCGGCGAATTCGATCAACCTTGGGCGGCTGCTGCCACAGGTGTTCTATTACTTCGTGCTGGCGGGTGGCCCAATCGTCTCGGTCCCGAGCGGCAATTTCGGGAATCTGACTGCTGGTCTGATCGCCAAGCGGCTCGGACTTCACGTGTGCAGATTCGTCGCTGCAACCAACGTCAACGACGCTGTGCCGCTTTATCTGATGTCGGGCCGGTATCAGCCGCGTCCATCGATCCGCACCGTCGCCAATGCGATGGACGTCGGCGCCCCAAGCAACTTCGAGCGCATGCAGTCGCTCTACGGCGGAGATGTCGATGCGCTCCGGCGTGACGTCGTCGGCTTCGCGTACGACGATGCCCGCGTGACTGCCGAGATCGGCGAGGTCTACCGGCGCTACGGGTATGTGCTGGATCCACACAGTGCGATCGCCTGGCTTGCGCTGCAGGAGCAGCTCGAACGGGATCCCAAGACGCACGGTGTCTTCCTGGCGACGGCGCATCCAGCGAAGTTCCGCGAGATCGTCGAACCGGCGATCGGGACGTCGATCGAATTGCCTCGCGTGCTTGCGGATGCCATCGCCCGACCGCGTCGAGCGTCGACGATGCCGGCCGACTACGCGGCCCTCGACGCCTTCCTCCGATCATGATCGAAACCTATCGCCCGGGAGCGGGCCAGCCGCCCGCCCGCGAGTCCATTCCTCGTCGCTATCGCTGGGATCTCTCTGCGATCTGCGCCACCCTGGACGACTGGTCCGCGCTCTATCGCCGACTCGATGACGCGATTGCGGCATTTGCGACGCGTCGGGGCACGCTGGCATCGGGAGCCGACGCCGTGCTCGAGGCGTATCGAGCGATGGACGAGATGGGGGCGCTGAGCTATCGCGTCTGGTATTACGCCTCGCTCCAGTACGACGAGGATCAACGCAACAACGGGAACAATGCCCGGCGGCAGCAGGTGCAGATTCTCTTCGCGCGCCAGCAGCAGGCGAGCTCGTGGTTCAACCCCGAACTGCTGTCGCTTTCGCTCCAATCCATCCGCGCCTGGATGGATGCGTGGCCCGATCTGGCGGTATATCGGTTTGCGATCGAAAGTCTCTTTCACGAGCAGGAGCACGTGCTCGACGAACAGGGCGAGCGTCTGTTGTCGTACGCCGGCCGGTTCGGCAGCGTCCCGCACGACAGCTATGCCGCGCTGACGACCGCCGACATGAAGCCGGCGACGATCACGTTGTCGACCGGCAACGAGGTGACACTGACCTACGGTCAGTACCGGGCGATTCTCGAGACCAGCCGGAACCAGGACGATCGGGCGGCGGCGTACCGCGCGTTTCATCAGGCCTACGCCGAGAAGCTGAATACGTATGCCGCTCTTTACAACGGTGTGCTGCAGCGGGACTGGTTCCATGCTAGGGCACGGGGTTACGAGAGCACACTGCACGCGGTGCTGCACGGCAACAACATTCCGACGTCGGTCGTCGAGACGCTCATTCGTACCACCAAGGAGCGCGTCGAGCCGCTCCGCCGGTATCACCGGTTGCGGCGACGCGCACTCGGGCTGGAGCGGTACACGCTGTTCGATTTCTTCGTTCCGCTCGTGCAGCATGAGGCGCGCTACAGCTTCGATGTCGTCGGCGGCTGGATCGTCGATTCAGTAGCGCCGCTCGGAGCTGAGTACCAGCGGCGGGTGCGGGAGGCATTCGATGGCAGGTGGATCGATGTCTTCGAGAACGCAGGGAAGCGAAGCGGGGCGTATTCGGCGCCTGTGTACGGCGTGCATCCGTACATGTTGCTGAACTACAACGAGACGCTCGAAGCGGTCTTCACCCTGGCTCACGAGATGGGCCACTCGATGCATACGCAGCTCTCGCACGAGACGCAGCCGTTCGTCTACGCGGGTTACACGATCTTCGTGGCCGAAGTACCGTCGACGCTGAGCGAGGCGTTGTTCCTCGATTTGATGCTGGAACGCGCGGAGGGTCGCGAGCAGCGGGCGATGCTGCTGCAGCATGCGGTCGACAGCATTGCCAGCACGTTCTATACGCAGGTGATGTTTGCCGACTTCGAGCTGCAGGCACATCGGCTGGTCGAGGAGGATCAACCGGTCACCGCTGATGGTTTGAGCGCGATCTACGCGGGCCTGCTGCGCGACTACTACGGCGACGTCCTGGACGAGGAGCCGGTATCGCGCGTGACGTGGGCGCGTATCCCGCATTTCTTCAGCACGCCGTACTACGTATATCAGTACGCCACGTGCTTTGCGTCGACCGCGCGGCTGATGCAGGACCTGCGCTCGCGGGATGCCAACGTGCGCGTCGAGGGCGTCGATCGGTATTTGAATCTGCTGCGCGCCGGTGGCAGCGACTATCCGATGACCCTGTTGGCGCGCGCCGGCGTCGACCTGGGTCAACCCGACACCGTGCGAGCCGTCGCGTCCGAGCTCGACACGCTGGTGTCGAAGCTCGAGTCCGAGCTGATATGACGCTCTCGCTGGTGGCACACCGATCAGACAGGTAAGCCAAGCTCCTTGGCGGCGTCTTCCTGAGAAACGTCCAGAGTGACGAATCGATCGAGCGGCTCGGCGGTGTGGAACCATAACGCCGTTCGAAGGTGGGCGAGGTCGAGCGATCGTGGCGTGGACACGGCAGGCATCACGTTTGATGAACAGATGTCCAGGGTGAGATCGCGCAACGTGAACGTGCTCGCATCCAACCCCACGCGCTCGACGCACATCTTGTATTGCTCCGAAGTCAGCGCCGCTTCCCGCGCCAGCCGGACAAGATTCCGCTTGGTCTCGAGAACGAGGAGAACGCTTGAAAACAGTTGGGCGCCGGCGGTTTCGTCGGACAGTCGTTCCCACCCTGGGTCGCGAACCAGGAGAGTGAGATACGCCGACGTGTCGAGATAGAGCCGCCGCGGTCGAATACCCTCGCCGAGATCCGCGCTCACCGATTGCCTCGGTCCTCGAGGAGCAGCGCGAGAGATCGGCCTCCCGTCCCTCGTTTGATCGCAGGCTTCAGACCGCCCGCGCTGATCGTCTTACCTCGATGGACGTGAGCTTCGCTCGCGGGGCCCAGCAGCGCGACGGTCTGGTTGTGACGCGTGACGATGATGGTCTCGCCGGCCTCTGCTTCGGCGATCGCAGATGAGAGCCGTGATTTGAGGTCCTGAATGGAGATCCGTTTCATGTCCAGTATTTTATCAAGTCGGTCCAGAATTATGGCCAGAGGTAGGAAAAATCTGGCTAGTTCGTAATCTGTGGCCCTTCGACCTGCCCCATTGGCTGATCCTTGATTCCCGATTCCTGATTCCTGCCGTGAGGCGGGGGGTTGACCCACCGGCCGCATCGTATTATCATTCCATCCGGATTTACGGATAGATGGTCGCGCCCATCCTCGATCACATGACCGCGCTGTCGGACCCGACGCGCTGCCGCATGCTGCTCCTCCTCGAGAAGAGCGAGCTGACGGTCTCGGAATTGTGCGCCGTCCTTCAGATGCCGCAGTCCACAGTGAGCCGTCATCTGAAGACGCTCGGCGACGACGACTGGGTCACGTCGAGGCGCGACGGCACCAGCCGCTTCTACAGCATGCCGGTCGACGACCTCGATCCAGCTGCCAAGCGGCTCTGGCCGCTGATCCGCGAACAGGTCGCGTCGACGACCGGGGCGGGTCAGGATGAACGGCGGCTTCGCGGGGTCTTGACCCGCCGCCGCGCCAAGTCGGAGGAGTTTTTCGCCTCCGCTGCGGGCGGATGGGATCGGCTTCGCGGCGAGCTCTTTGGCGATGAGTTTTTCCTGTGGGCGGTACTCGGGCTCATCGATCCCACGCTGACGGTCGGCGATTTGGGATGCGGCACGGGACAGCTCACCGAAACCGTGGCACCGTACGTGCGCCGGGTGATATCCGTGGACGGTTCGCCCGACATGCTCGACGCAGCCCGTCATCGCCTCGCGGGTGCGAAGAACGTCGAGTTGAGAAAGGGCGAGCTGGAAAGCCTCCCGATCGATTCGGGAGATCTCGACGTGGCGATGCTGTCGCTCGTGCTGCACTATTCGCCGGCGCCAGCCCGCGCGCTCGCGGAAGTCGGACGCGTCGTCAAGAAGGGCGGGCGCGTGCTCGTCGTCGACATGCTGCCGCACGATCGCGAGGAGTATCAGCAGCAGATGGGTCACGTGTGGCTCGGGTTCTCGGAGAAGCAGATCACCAGATTTCTGAATGGCGCCGGCTTCGGCGACGTGCGCGTGCGCATGCTCCCGGCCGATCCGGATGCGAAGGGCCCCGCGCTGTTCGCAGCGATTGCCGTGAAGGATTGACGGACGCGCACGCTCGCGCGTGCGCTCTACGACCGTTTAGGACATCGACAGCGCAGAGCGGCGGCTTCAGCCGCCGCGGACTTAGAGGAGAGGACAGCAATGGCAACAGCAGTGAGCGAGATGCATGCGTACGACCTCGCCAAGCAGGCGGGTCGAGTTCCCTATAAGGTCGCCGATCTCAATCTGGCGGAGTTCGGCCGGAAGGAGCTCCGCCTGGCCGAGGGCGAGATGCCCGGCCTGATGGCGATCCGCAAGCGCTACGAAGGGCAGAAGCCGCTGGCCGGCGCGCGGATCATGGGTAGTCTGCACATGACGATTCAGACCGGCGTGCTCATCGAGACGCTGTCGCTGCTCGGCGCCGACGTGCGCTGGGTCTCGTGCAACATCTTCTCGACGCAGGATCACGCCGCGGCAGCGGTCGTCGTCGGCCGCCCCGAGACCGGTGGCACCGTTCAGAACCCCAAGGGCGTTCCCGTGTTCGCCTGGAAGGGCGAGACCCTCGACGAGTACTGGTGGTGCACGGTGGAAGCGCTCGTGTGGCCCGACGGCAAGGGACCCTCGCTGATCGTCGATGACGGTGGCGATTCGACGCTGTGGGTGCACAAGGCCGCGGAGTTCGAGAAGGCTGGCAAGGTGCCCGCGTTCAACCCGGAGAAGGATCCGGAGGAGTGGGGCGTCATTCTGAAGGCGCTCAACGAGGAGCTCACCAAGAACCCGGGTAAGTGGACCGCGATTGCCAAGGGCATCCGTGGCGTCAGCGAGGAAACGACCACCGGCGTGCATCGTCTGTATGAGATGCAGAAGAAAGGCACGCTGATGTTCCCGGCGATCAACGTCAACGACTCGGTCACCAAGAGCAAGTTCGACAACATCTACGGCTGCCGTCACTCGGTGATCGACGGTCTCAACCGCGCCACCGACGTGATGCTCGGCGGCAAGGTGGCTGTGGTGTTCGGCTTCGGTGAAGTGGGCAAGGGCTGCGCCGAGGCGCTGCGCGGGCAGGGCTGCCGCGTGGTCGTGACCGAGATCGATCCGATCTGTGCGCTGCAGGCGGCGATGCAGGGCTACGAAGTGAAGACGATGGAAGACGTGGTGGGCACGGCCGACATCTTCGTCACCGCGACCGGCAACTTCAACATCGTCACCGCCGAGCACATGTCGAAGATGAAGGACAAGGCGATCGTCGCCAACATCGGTCACTTCGACAACGAGATCGACATGGCCGGTCTGGCGAAGTGGAAGAACATCAAGAAGGTGAACATCAAGCCGCAGTACGACGAATGGGTGTTCCCCGATGGCCACAGCGTGATGATCCTGGCCGAGGGCCGTCTGATGAACCTCGGATGCGCCACCGGTCACCCGAGCT
>DATFRP010000032.1:0-5336 GCA_035263125.1 Vicinamibacterales bacterium | reverse complement strand
AATCGGACTCGCGGCCGTGATTGCCGTTGTCGTGGCCATGTCGCCAACGCTGTTCGCGCAGTGGCCGTCATATACGACGCCCGGCGTGCCTCGCGCCGCCGACGGCAAGCCGAATCTCGACGCCCCGACGCCGCGAACCGCGGACGGCAAGGTCGACTTCTCCGGCATCTGGATGCGCGCCGGTGGCGGCGGTGGGGGTCGCGGCCGGCAGGGGGCGCCGCCCGCGCCGACGACCACGCCCGATGGGATCCCGCTCTCGACGTTCGGTGAAGTCGCCGGCCGCGGCTTCCAACTTCCGCGGCGACGAGCGCGCAGGATGGCTCGACGTGAACGGCAGTCCGTACACCGACGCGCTCAAGATGACCGAGCGCTTCCGCCGCCCGAACTTCGGCACGCTCGAGATCGACATCACCATCGACGACTCGAAGGCCTACACCAAGCCGTTCACCGTGCGCGTCAACCAGCGCATCATGGTCGATCAGGAAATGATCGAGTTCATCTGCAACGAGAACGAGCAGTCGACCAGGCACATCGAGCCGCCGAAGAAGTCGTAGCGAATCGTTTCAAGCTGGCGTTCCGTACCCGAAAGGGTGCATGCGGAGGCTGCGTCGGTCGGGTGTGGAACGCCGGCAACCCCGATCACGTCGCCTTTAGGGGTTGCCATCGTTCCACACCCGACCGACGCAGCGACCCCGGATGCGATCCACTCAAAGATCGCGAAGCGCGATCATCGGGTCGACTGCGGCCGCGCGGCGGGCCGGAAGATAGCAGGCGCAGAATGCGGCGAACAGCAGCGGCAGCGGCACGGCAGCGAGCATCCATGGGTCGAGAACCGCGATCGGCACGCCCCCGAACGCGCGGACGATCGCACGACCCGCGACCCCCATGAACAATCCGATCGCCATACCTTCGAACACCGGCCGATAGCCGTCCTTTAACACCATGCGTTTCACCTGTGCGGCCGTCGCACCGAACGACACCCGCACGCCGATCTCCCGTGAACGCCGGCCGACGGCGATCGATTGAACGCCGTACAGGCCGACCATCGACATCGCAAGCGTGAGCAGACCAAGACAAAGCGACGTGAGGCTCGCCCTGCGCACCAGCCCGTATGGTCCGCTGAGCAGCGCCGGACCACTGCCGATCGCGGCGATCGCCAGGTCCGGATCGGCTCTCCGGATGGCTGCCTCCAGGACACTCACGGGCACTGTCGTTCCCGCAGCAGCACGCCCGATGATAGTGATCGACCCGTCGAAGAACGAGTTCAACGGTGCATACACCACCAACCCTTGACCTCGAGTCATGTAGAAGAACGTATCGGTGTCAGCAGCGACGCCGCTGATGGTGACCACCCGGCTCATGGCGTCGCTGCGTCCACGCACGCGCGTGAACAACTGCCGGCCGATGACGTCAGTCGTACGAAACAAGGCACGTGCGGTCGTTTCACTGACGACAATCGCGGCTGCCGCGGTGCCGTCCCGCTCATCGAATGCACGACCGCGGATGATGCGTACTCCACTCGTTCGAAAGAACCCGGGTGTCGAGGCCACCAGTCTTCCGACGGGAGCATTGCCGTTCATTCTGTTCACTGTCGATAACTCCACGAACGGACCGTCGGTGCCGAACGGCATTCCAGTCGACGCATCGACCGATGCGACACCCGGGGCGCGCCGCGCCTCCGACAGGACGCGGTCGAGCACGCGCCGGGATCGCGCTTCATCCCATTGCTGGGCGTAGAAGTTCAGTTGCGCGATGACCAGGCGCTGCAGGTCGATTCCGGAGTCATGTCGGAGTGTTGCGAAGACGGTGTTGATCGTAGTCACCGCGAGGATGAAGAAGGCTGCGGAAACCGCCACTTGCCATCGCACTAACAGGCGGTGGCGCCGGTCATTCGGCATGCCGACGCCTCCCGCCGTGGCAGCGAGCCGTCCGCGCACGTCCGATGTCCACGTGAGCTGGATTGCCGGCTCGAGCCCGAAGACGACCAGCGAAACAAGGAGAACCACGGTGGCCGTCAGCAGGGTCTGTGTGTCGAGGTCAGTCCGAAGCATCACCCGCTGAGAAATGAAGAAGAGCGGCAGATCACGTGGAAGGATCGCCGCCAGTGCACGCATGACTACGTACGCCCCAATGCCACCGGCGGCCGCAATCAGTGTGCTCTCGGCCAACTGTTCACGAACGAGCCGCCATCGTGCTGCGCCCAATGCCCGCCGCACCGCGATCTCCTGCTGCCGCGTCGTTCCCCGGGCGAGCACCAGATTGGCGAGATTGGTGCAGGCGACGACCAGCACCATCAGGACCAGACCGGCAACCACCACGCCGAGACGGCGCGTGGGACTTGTGCGTTCAGCGTCGACATCAACGAACGTCCGTACCGTCCACCGCCGCTGACGCGTGCTTGCAGGTGCTTGCGCCACCTGCGGGTCGGACGAATCGAGCACCGCAGCAGCACGGCCGATCTCGGTGGCTGCCTGATCGATCGTCGAGCCGGAACGGAGTCGGCCAAAGACTGCGACTCGTGGCTCGGAGTTCGCGCTCCGGATCGTGCCAAGCGGAATCCAGACAGCGGTCGTGCGCCCAGGCCCCGCGAGCGGAAACCCTCGATACGATTCCGGTACGACTCCAACGATTTCGAACGGTCGGCCTCCAATGCGTATTCCCCGTCCGGCGGCACGAGCATCCGATCCGAGCTTCCGTTGCCAGTACGCGTGGCTGACAACAGCCACCGGTGCATGTGACGTCTCGTCGGGCGTCTGTATGAGTCGGCCGGCCGCTGGCATCACGCCGATCGTTGAGAAGTAATCTGGCGCAACCGCCTCGATCAGTAGCAATTCAGTCGGACCCTCAACAGTCCCCACAGCCGCCGTGAACGACGACGTGCCCGTGAGTGTGCTGAAGGACGGAAACGTGGACTGCAGCGCGTCGAAATCCTGCAGTGTCAACGCGAACACGCTTCCCGATTGCGGCGGTCCAACAAGGGCTACGCGCGCCGGATCGGCTACGGAGACTTCGCTGAAGAACAGGTCATCGACAACCGAATACGCGATCGTGGTGACGCCGATGCCCACGGCCAGCGACACCACTGCGAAGGCTGAAAAGAGCGGAGCTGCGAGCAGACGTCGTGCCGCGAGACGAAAATCGTTGGCGACGTTCGAGAGCATGTCGAGACTCTACACCGCGTGAAGCACACCGAGCCGCCCGAAGATCGGTTCGACGCGCCAAGGCATATGCTCGCTTCTTCCGACGATCTGGCGACGAGTGCATGTGTATTGGCCGGCAGCCGCGTAAGCAAGGCCGACACAGCGCGACTTCGTGAGGCAGGGAGCAGGAACGCGTTCGTTGCGATTCATCGCGTCGACTTCCGCCATCGCGTTCGAGTTGTCATGAGACAGCTCAGACATTTTGTGCCGCGCAACAGATCGGCGACGAGTCAGCGCATAGTCGACGCGGGAGCGACAGAGTACGAGCGACGGGCGCGTTCCCGGCCGCAGCGCCCGCGGCTGCCGGCCAATGCACATGCACTCGTCGCTACGAGCGCCACAATGACGACTTGAGCCGCCGCACAATTTCGATCGTGTCCGCCTCGGCGGCCGACTTTTCGGGGCGGTACGCCTTCACTCTCGCGAAGCGGAGCGCCAAGCCGCCGGGATAGTGCGGGCTGTCCTGCACTCCGTTGAACGCGATCTCGACCACCAGCTCCGGTCGCACATACACCGTGTAGTCGTCGCGCGCGATTTCGAGTGCGAGCAGCTTCTCCGTCTGCCACGCGAGCATCTCGTCGGTCAGTCCTTTGAATGTCTTCCCGAGCATCACGAACGCGCCGTTGACCGGATCCCGCGCGCCGAGATGCAGGTTGCTCAACCAGCCCCTGCGCCGCCCGTGCCCCCATTCAACCGCCAGCACCACGAGATCGAGGGTGCGCGCGGCTTTGATCTTCAGCCAGTGTTGACCGCGGCGGCCCGCCTCATAGGAGGATCCCAGCGCCTTCGCCATCACGCCTTCGTGACCGCGCGCGAGCGTCTCGTCGAGAAATCGCCTCGAATCTTCTCTCGTCGGTCGAATGATGTTGGGAACGACGAGCGATGGTGCAACGGAATCGAGCACGGTGAACCGCCGCTCCCGTGATTCGTCGATGAGCGGCGCACCGTCGACGTAGAGGCAGTCGAAGAAGAATGGCACCAGCGGGAGCTCGGCGCGCAGGCGATCGACGTCCAGCTTCCGTCCGAACCGTTGCATCGTCACCTGAAAGTCGTGCGGCGAGGTGTCCGACCGCAAGGCGATCACCTCGCCATCGAAAATGGCCTCTCGGACGGCGAGCGCCCGAACGGTCTCGACGACTTCCGGGACAGCCGATGTCACATCGCGCAGATTGCGCGAGAACACTTTGATCTCGTCACCGGCCTTGTGGACCTGGATGCGAGCGCCGTCGAGCTTCCATTCGAGCGCGAGGTCGCCTTCGATCTCCGCCAGCGCCTCGTCGAGATCGGCCGCCGGCTGGGCGAGCATCGGCTGCACCGGTTGGAAGATCCGGATCAGGAATCGTCGCAGCCCGGCGTCGCCCTCGACGAGCGCCGCGTGTGCGACCGGCGCCAGCGCACCTGCGATCATCGCTGCGCGTCGCACCGCGGCCGCGGGGAGATTGCTCGCGCGGGCGACGGCTTCGAGCAGCACGCCCTCGAGCGCGCCCTGACGCAGCTCACCGACGAGCAGCCGGACGAGGAAGTCCCGTTCCTCGCGAGTGGCCCGGCGAAGCAGTTCGATCAACAGGCGCGATCGCTCAGCGGGCGATCCTGCGCCTTTCGCTGCAGAGATGCGAGTGAAGGTCTCGTCCACCTCGGCGAGCGTCAGCGTCGGCGTGTCGGCTGTTGTCGTCGGCTTCGCCTGCCAGACGGTCGAGGGGCCGAGGCCCATCCGCCCCTGGCGTGGCTCGCCCGAGAGAAAGCCGATCGCGATGTCGACTTCTTCCGGCGCCAGTGCCCGGAGCAGTGTCGCGAGATGACCGATCTTGGCGAGCCTGCCGCTCGCATTGGCGACAGCCGCGCTCGTCGACGCGAGGTCCCTGATCAGCACGGCTTCCTATTCTTGGTGTTTCTCGTGGCGGATGGAAGAAACCGGCACGCTGTGGCGTCTAATGGCCAGGTGGATGGAAGCCGGGTGGAAGCGGGCGGCGAGATCAGCCCCGCGCTCCTCGAGGCGTGCCGCCGGGGCGACCGGGACGCGTTTCGTGCGCTCTATGAGGCGTACAAGGACCGTGTCTACTCGATCGCCTTCTATTTCTTTCACGCGGATCCCGATGCCGCCGGCGAGGTCACCCAGCAGGTGTTTCTGAAGTTGAT
>DATFRP010000031.1:0-42324 GCA_035263125.1 Vicinamibacterales bacterium | reverse complement strand
TCCTCGAGCAGTACGGAGTTGGTGTGAAGATCGTCGACACGCACCAGCGGACGACTCAGCACAGCTACGCTCTCGCGGTCCATCCACGCACGCTTCGGATTCTCGAGGAGGCAGGACTCGCCGATGCGCTGATCAGCGCGGGGCGGAAGCTCACGAAAGTCGCTTACTACGAAGGGCGTGAGAAACGCGCCGAGATCGACTATTCGCGTCTCGAGTCCACGCATCCGTATCTCCTTGTCGTCCGCCAAAGCCTGCTCGAGAGGGCCGCGGAGGAGGCGCTCCGGCGCAAGAACCTCAAGGTCCTCTGGGAACACCGACTTCAAGGCCTCAGCGTCGAGGACGCGGCTCTCCGCGCAGAAGTCGACACGCTCGACCAGGTCGCGACCGGCTATCCCGTCGCGCGAACCGAGTGGCTCGTCGTGCGGAGCGAAACGATGCGGCCGGCCTATGTCATTGGCGCCGACGGGTATGATTCGGCCGTGCGGCGGATGACTGGTATCGAGATGGCCGGGAATCACGCAGCTCAGGTCTTCTCCATCTACGAGATTGAGGCGACGGGGGAGCTCCCCTCCGAAGCGCGCATCATCTTCGATCCCGAACTGACGAGCGTTTACTGGCCACTCGAGAAGGGACGCTGCCGGTGGGGCTTCCAGATCCGTGACGCCGCTGCGCACGAGGCGTCGATGGGGCGGCTCGAGCAGTTGATCGCCGCGAGGGCTCCCTGGTCCACGGCACAGCCGACACAGATTTATTGGTCGACACTTGGGTTGTTCGAGTCACGCTTGGCGCGGAGCTTCGGCCACGGAGGCGTATGGCTCGCCGGGGACGCCGCGCACTTGGCGCCTCCGGTCGCCGTGCACAGCATGAACGCGGGGCTGCTCGAAGCGCGTGAGCTGGCATCGCGCATATGGCAGATTCAGCGCTCGTCGGGCGCGTCGTCGCAGCTCGAGGAGTTCGCGACTGCAATGCACGAGACGTGGGAAGAGCTCCTCGATCCATGCCGAGTGGTTCGCGCACTCCCGGGCGCAGACTCATGGGTTCAACAGAACGCGGCGAGGATCCTCGCGTGTCTGCCGGCGTCCGGAGACGAGCTCGAGCCGCTGCTCCAGCAGATCGGCCTCACTGCTGCGCCGTCAGGGCGCGATGTTCGCGTTCGAGAAGGCGCCTGTTGACGCGGTCCTTGCGCGGCTTCCGAAGATCGATAGCGACGCCGCGTGTAAGCCAAGCCTTGTGTACGGTAAGGCGCGCGCTCAACGATATCGACATACACTCCCTCGATGGAACCTGAGACCGCGGACCGAGTGCAACGACCGGCAGGGCTGTGGCTGCTGACCGTCGTGCTGCTGACAAGCCCGGCGTTTCACCTCCTGGCGTTGCTCTCCGATAGGCGTTGGCTCAACTTCGGCAGCCACCACCCCTGGGACGCATTCGTCTACTTCGTCATTGCGCCGATTGTCGGCGCGTTGATGCTACGTCGGCACGAGCGGGCGCGCTTCTCGGTCTACGTTTTCCTGTCCTGCGAGATCCTGCGTGCGATCCGAATCCACTCGTGGCCTCTCGGTCTGTTGGCGGCGACCTCGATCGTCTACCTGCAGCTTCCCGCAGCACGGCGGTTCCATCCCTCGGTGGACCCACGCAAGGTGATGGCGCGGCTGCGCCTCGGGCGTCCCACGTCCTGAAGGGGGCCGTGCGACGCACATCCCACGATACGGTCAAGTTGGCCGACTCTTACCGCCAGCCGTGGAGCCTCGAGGCGCGATGCCGGTCTCGGCGCTTGACTCCTGCGACGCGCGAATAGTACAAACGGCCACTTTTCCACATTCGAAGCAGGGAGACGGCTTGGCCCAAACCGAAGCGGAACTGCTCAACAACCCTGTCGCGGGCCGTCCCACACTCATCCTGCGCTCCCCGGATTTCCATTCCATTACGGAGGCCGTCGCGGGGCCGGTCGAGCGCCCGGCGCCAATCGGCTGGTGGCTCTACTTCATCCCAGCGCTCGCGCTCCTCGGCCTTCTCGGCGTGGCGGTCTCGTGGCTCTTCTGGGAGGGGATCGGCATCTGGGGACTCAACGTCCCCGTTGGCTGGGCGTGGGACATCACGAACTTCGTGTTCTGGGTCGGCATCGGGCACGCCGGGACGCTCATCTCGGCGATCCTCTTCCTCTTCCGGCAGAAATGGCGCACGTCGATCAACCGCTCGGCGGAGGCGATGACGATCTTCGCGGTCATGTGCGCGCTGCTGTTCCCTGGGATCCACGTGGGCCGCGTCTGGGTCGCCTACTGGATGTTCCCGATTCCCAACCAGATGAGTGTGTGGCCCAACTTCAGGAGTCCACTGCTCTGGGACGTCTTTGCGGTCAGCGTGTACGGAACCGTCTCGGTTCTATTCTGGTATGTCGGCTTGATCCCGGACCTGGCGACGATGCGCGATCGAGCAAAGACTCGCACGCGGAAACTCGCGTACGGCTTCTTCGCTCTCGGATGGCGCGGCTCCGTGCGGCAATGGAACCACTACGAAACCGCTTATCTCGTGCTCGCGGCCCTCGCGACACCGCTGGTCCTCTCGGTTCACTCGGTCGTCTCGATGGATTTCGCGGTCTCTGTGCTTCCCGGATGGCATACGACCATCTTCCCGCCCTACTTCGTCGCGGGCGCAATCTTCTCCGGATTCGCCATGGTGCTGACGCTCATGGTGATCTGCCGCACGGCGTTCCGCCTCCAGCACATCATCACCCTGTTGCACTTCGACTACATGGCGAAGATCATGCTCGTGACCGGGACGATGGTCGGCTTCGCCTATGCCACGGAGTTCTTCACCTCGTGGTACAGCGGGAACCCCTACGAAGGCTTCACGTTCATGAACCGCGCGGGCGGGCCATACGCCTGGGCCTACTGGACCATGATCAGCTGCAACGTGATCAGTCCTCAGATCTTCTGGTTCAAGAAGGCGCGCACCAGCATCCCGATCCTGTTCGTGCTGTCGATCGTGATCAACATCGGCATGTGGTTCGAGCGGTTCGTGATCATCGTGACGTCGCTGCATCGTGATTTTCTTCCGTCCGCCTGGGGCTACTTCACGCCCACGATCTGGGATGTGTCGTGTCTGCTCGGGAGCTTCGGGCTCTTCTTCACGATGTTCTGCCTGTTCGTGCGTTTTCTGCCGATGGTGGCAACTTCCGAGGTCAAGACCGTTCTGCCAGAGGCCAATCCGCATGGACACGCTGGCGCCGAGCGTGAGGTCAAAGGTCACCGGGCCGCGGTCCATGGCGAGCCTACACCTGAGGGAGCATCCTGATGGCGTTCGACTCGCTTCGCTCGCTCAGGGCGATGCCGTTGCTCGTGAACCAGCTCCCGCCGGGGCCTTACTACGGCATCCTCGCGGAATTCGCGACGACGGCGGATCTCTATCACGCGTGCGAGCGCGTGCGGGACGCAGGCTTCACGCGGTGGGACGCCCACACGCCGTTCCCCGTCCACGGTCTCGAGGGAGCGATGGGCATCCGACGGTCCCCGCTTCCCTGGATCGTCCTCATCGCGGGATTGACGGGCGCCGCGTTCGGGTTCGGCCTGCAGTGGTGGGTCCACGCCGGTGCGTATCCGCTCGTGATCAGCGGTAAACCGTACTTCTCCTGGCCTGCGTACATTCCAATCACGTTCGAACTGGGCGTTCTCTTCGGCGCGCTCGGCGCCGTCCTCGGCATGCTCGGTCTGAACCGGCTGCCCATGCACTACCATCCGCTCTTCCAATCCAAGGTCTTCGAGCGCGTGACCGACGACGCCTTCTTCATCTCGATCGAATCGTGGGATCCCCGATTCGATGCGTCGGCCACCAGGACGCTGCTGGAATCCCTGGGCGCACGAAGCGTCGAGCTGCTGGAGTCCTGATGATCTCCGAACGCGATCGCGTGTCGCTGCGGCCCGAACAGGCCACGATTCCGCCGGGGCATCCGTGGAACCGCCTTCCCCTTATCGGCGCCGGCTGCGCACTGCTGGGCGCACTGGCTTGCGCGCTTCTGGGCGCGTCGAATCCGAAGCAGTTTTTCTTTTCGTGGCTCGTGTCGTTCCTGTTCTTTCTGAGCCTGGCGCTGGGCGCACTTTTCTTCGTGCTGATCCAGTATGCGACGCAGGGAGGATGGGGGATCGTGGTGAGGCGGATCGGCGAGAACGTTTTCGTAACGATCCCGGTGATGGCGGCCCTCTTCATCCCGGTGCTCTTTGGCCTGCACGATCTCTACTCGTGGTCGGTTCCGGGTGCGGCCGAGCATGATGCACTGCTTCGCTGGAAGGCGCCATACCTCAACGTGCCGTTCTTTCTGATCCGGGCCGCCGTCTATTTCGGCGTCTGGTCCTTTATTGCTCTGCTCTACTATCGCCACTCGCGCGGACAGGATGCGACCGGAGACCCTGCGGTTTCCGCGCGCCTGCGCCGCCTCTCCGGTCCAGCGATCATCGTCCTCGCGCTGACTCAAAGCTTCGCGTCGGTCGACTGGATCATGTCGCTCACGCCGCACTGGTACTCCACCATCTTCGGCGTCTATTTCTTCGCCGGCTCTTTCGTGGGGTTCATCGCGCTGCTCTCGGTCGTCGCTGTGGCCATGCGCAACGCAGGGCTGCTCGACACGGTCATCAGCGTCGAGCATCTGCACGATATCGGGAAGCTCCTCTTCGCGTTCACGGCGTTCTGGGCCTACATCGCCTTCTCTCAGTTCTTTCTGATTTGGTACGCGAACCTTCCGGAGGAGACGAGTTGGTACAAGACGCGGATCGATGGGTCCTGGCTGACGGTCTCTCTCCTCATCATGGCGGGCCATTTCGTGGTTCCGTTCTTCTACCTGATGGGGCGCGCCGTCAAGCGGAAGGGATTGACGCTGGCCATCGGAGGAGCGTGGCTCCTCGTGATGCACTACGTCGACCTCTACTGGCAAGTCATGCCCACGCTCCATCCGGAAGGCGTGCGCCCGTCGGTTCTGGATCTGGCTGCGCTCCTCGCCGTCGGCGGGTGCTTCGTCGCGGCGGCGAGCTGGCAGATGCGACGACAGGCGCTCGTACCGATGCGCGACCCGAGGCTGGCCGAATCACTCGCGTTCGAGAACGTCTGAGATCGGCGTGCGCGCGTCTGTACATAGGATGGCCTCCCGCAGCGCACGCTCCATGTCGACCTTGACGATGCGATGAAAGAGGGTTCAGATCAGCAGTACTCGAGGCTGTTGACGGATGAGTGGTCCGGTGTAGAATTCGCGCGAAACAGAAATCCCTGCGCCAACTGAGGGCTTCGATAACGGCGGAAGGCGACGTCTGCGACGACGAAGGAGATGGACGATGACCAGAGAGCCGAGTATGCGCGGAACGAGGAACAGGCTGTGGCTGGCGGTTGTGCTGGTCGCGGTGTCAGTCTGGCCGCGCGTCGCGGTCGCTGCCTCGTCCATCACCGGAACCGTCATGTTCGACGGGAAAGTTCCCGCGCTCAAGCCGCTCGCGATGGACGCCGAGCCCGTGTGTCACAAGAAGCACGGAGGAAAGCCCGCGGCGAACGAGGCGCTTGTCCTCGGCACTGGCAACTCCATGGGAAACATCATGGTCTGGGTTTCCAAGGGGCTGCCAGCGGGGAAGACGTACCCTGTTCCCCAGACGCCGGTCGTGATTAATCAGGACGGTTGTGAATACAAGCCGCACGTGATGGGGATCATGGTCGGTCAGGCCTACAGGATCCTCAACTCCGATGGCATTCTCCACAACATTCACACGCTTCCCAAGCTCAATCCGTCATTCAATCGGGGGCAGCCGGCGACGGTCAAGGAGATGAGCACGTCGTTCCCCAAGCCGGAGGGAATGTTCCAGGTCAAGTGCGACGTCCACCCGTGGATGAGCGCCTACGTCGGCGTGTTTACCCATCCCTTCTTCTCGGTGACGAGCGCGGATGGGAAGTTTACGATTTCGGGACTCGACCCGGGGACCTACGAGATCACTGCGTGGCACGAGAGGCTTGGAACGCAGACGGCCTCGATCACGGTCGGCGCCAACGAAACGAAGACACAAGGCTTCAAGTTCGCCGTCCCCGCCGCGAAGTAGCGATCTGAGAGAGGCTGCATGACTGACAAGGTCGTCGTCGCACCCACACCGCACGCCGCGCACGAAGTCCATCACGAGGAGCTCGGCTTCTGGCGCAAGTACGTCTTCTCAACGGATCACAAGGTCATCGGCATCCAGTACGCCGTCACCGGCCTCCTGTTTCTCCTCTTCGGCTTCTCGCTGATGATGCTCATGCGCTGGCAGCTCGCCTATCCGGGCGTGCCGCTGCCGCTGATCGGCGCGCTCTTCGGTGAGGCGCGCATGCCTGGCGGAACGATGCTCCCCGAGTTCTACAACGAGCTCGGCGCGATGCACGGCACCATCATGGTCTTCCTCGGAGTGGTCCCGCTCGCCGTCGGAGGATTCGGGAATTTCGTGCTCCCGCTCCAGATCGGGGCCCCGGACATGGCGTTCCCGAAGATCAACATGGTGAGCTACTGGTGCCTCTTCCTCGGCGGCATCACGATGCTCGGCAGCTTTTTCATCCCCGGAGGGGCCGCGCAATCAGGGTGGACCTCCTACACGCCACTCGCCGACATCGCAGGCACGGGTCAGACGTTTTGGCTCATCGGGATGATCTTCTTGATCACGTCGTCGCTCCTCGGGGCGCTCAACTTCATCACGACCACGATCCAGCTGCGCGCCAAGGGGCTCACGTTCATGCGATTCCCCTTCTTCTGTTGGGCGCAGTTCGTCACCGCGTTCCTCCTGCTCTTGGCCTTCCCTCCACTCGAGGCCGCAGGGGTCATGCAGCTGATGGATCGTGTGGCCGGCACGAGCTTCTTCCTCCCGAGCGGCCTCGTCGTCAGTGGCCAGGCGCTGACCAACGCCGGCGGAGGTAACCCGCTTCTCTGGCAGCACCTGTTCTGGTTCCTCGCGCACCCGGAAGTCTACGTCCTGATCCTTCCCGGGATGGGAATCGTGGCCGAGATCATCGCGAACAACACGCGCAAGCCGCTGTGGGGCTATCGCTCGATGGTCTATTCGCTCGTCTTCCTCGGATTCATGTCGTTCATCGTCTGGGCACACCACATGTTCATGACCGGCATGGGGACGACGATGGCGGCGTTTTTCCAGACGACCACGATGATCATTTCAATCCCGTCGGTCGTGATCCTCACGGCCCTGATCATCTCCCTCTGGGGCGGATCGATACGCTTCAACACGCCGATGCTCTTCGCGGTTGCCTTTCTGCCGATGTTCGGCATCGGCGGGCTCACCGGGCTTCCGCTCGGTCTGAACATCGCGGACATCCCGCTGCACGACACGTACTACGTCATCGCCCATTTCCACTACGTCGTCGCTCCGGGAACGATCTTCGCCCTCATGGCGGGAATCTACTACTGGTATCCGAAGGCAACCGGCCGGAAGATGAACGAGACACTCGGCAAGATCCACTTCGTCGGCTCGCTCATTTGCATGAACGTCATCTTCATGCCGATGTTCATCATCGGGCTGGCCGGCGTCTCGCGGCGCCTGTTCGACGCCGGGACCGCCTACGAGTTCGCGCAGCCGACGATGCACTGGAATGCCGTCTCGTCGTGGGGCGCGTGGACCCTCGCTCTTTTCCAGCTTCCGTTCATCTTCAATTTCTTCTGGAGCCTCCGAAAGGGGGAGACTGTGGGAGAGAACCCGTGGCAGGCCACGACGATTGAGTGGTCGGCGCCATCGCCTCCTCCTCACGGCAATTTCCTCGGCACGCCGGAAGCGTACCGGGGGCCCTACGAGTACAGCGTTCCCGGTGCGGCCAAGGACTTCATACCGCAGTACGAGGCCTGATTCGAGATGGATATCCCCTACACCGTCGAGGTTCGGCGCGACACCGGCTTGACCAACGGCAAGATCGGCATCTGGCTGTTCCTTGCTTCGGAGGTCATGCTGTTCGGGGCGCTCTTCGCCAGCTACATCCTGATTCGGGTCGGGGCGCCGAGTTGGCCGCGGGGAGACACGTTTCTGGACGTCCCGCTCGCCACGCTCAACACCATTGTCCTGATTGCCTCCTCCGTCACGATGGTCATGGCCTGGGCATCGCTGATGCGCCGCCGCTTCGGGACCTTTCGGATCTACATGGGGGGGACGATCCTGCTTGGGCTGGTCTTCCTTGTCGTCAAGTACTTCGAATACAGCCACCACTTCCACGGAGGGGAACTACCCCGCACCCACAACTTCCTCGCCATCTACTTCACCTTGACTGGCCTGCACGGGCTTCACGTTCTTGGCGGGATGGTGGTGAACGCCTATTTCTGGGGTCCCGGCGCGAAGCTCTGGAAGACGAATCCGGTATGGTTCACCAACCGGGTCGAGCACTCGGGTCTGTTCTGGCATTTCGTCGATCTGGTCTGGATCTTTCTCTTCCCGACTCTGTATCTTCTGTAGGGGCATCCATGACGAGTGACCACGCGGCGACATCCATGACGAGCGACCATGCGGTCGACATCGACAAACATGTCAGGGTCTACATCACTGTCTTCGTCGCGCTCATGGCCTTGACGATTGTCACGGTGGCGGTCTCTCGCTACCATCTTCCCGTGCCGATTGCCGTGACCGTGGCGCTGATCGTCGCCACCATCAAGGGATCGCTGGTGGCCTGCTACTTCATGCACCTGATTTCCGAGAAGAAACTGATCTACGCGGTCCTCTCGCTGACCGTCGTGTTTTTCATCGCGTTGATCGCCCTTCCCGTCCTCACCGTCCACGACGGCTTCTGGATTCGTTAATGAACCTCAGGTGGGTCCACGCGATGCTGATTCTGATGTCCGCCGCACTCGCGGTGCTGTTCGGTCTCTGGTGTCTGAGCCAGTACCGACAGGCGAGCGGGCTCGCCACTCTCGTCGCGGCCATCGCATCTTTCGGCGCATCGCTCGGCTTGGTCATGTACGACTCGTGGTTCCTGCGCAAGACAAGGACACTGCGATGAAAACAATGTCGGTCCACTTCGGAATGACTCGGATTCTCACAACGGCGACGGCCATCGTGGTCGGCGGCAGCTCGAGCGTCTTCGCCTGTCCTGTGTGCTTCGGCGCGGCAGAGACTTCGATGATCGACGGAGCGAAACTCGGCATTCTGGCGCTGCTGGCCGTCACACTTGCCGTGCAGGGTGCGTTCGTGGCCTTCTTCATTTATCTCCGCCAACGCGCGAAGCGCATCGCGGACATCGACCTCGACACTGAATGGTCGGAGCTCCAGGGAGGAGCGTCGAGAATATGACCGAATGGATGGGGCTCCCGCCGCTCGCCACGGCTCACGGCGGGCAGATCGACAACCTGATCGGCTGGATTCACATCTTCATGCTCATCCTGTTCGTGGGCTGGGGAGGATTCTTCGTGTACGCCATCGTCCGCTTCAGGCGGTCGCGGAATCCGGTGGCGGACTACAAAGGAGTCACGTCCCACCGGTCGACCTATCTTGAAGTCGGTGTGGCCGTGGTCGAAGCGATTCTCCTGATCGGATTCGCAATCCCGCTATGGGCCACCCGGGTCGAAGCCCTGCCCCCGGAGAACGAAGCGCTGGTTGTTCAGGTGACCGGCGAGCAGTTCGCCTGGAACATTCACTATGCCGGCGCTGACGGAGTATTTGGCCGCACGGACATCAAGCTGCTCGACCTCCAATCGAACCCGCTGGGACTCGATCGCTCCGATCCTGCCGCAAAGGACGACATCACGACCGTCAATCAGCTCCATCTGCCGGTGAACAAGCCGATCATCGTGAAGCTCCGGAGCAAGGACGTCATCCACAGCTTCGGCGTGCCAGAGTTTCGGGTGAAGCAGGACGCCATCCCCGGGTTGACAATCCCCATCTGGTTCATCCCCAACGTGACGACCGCGGAAATGCGGACTCGAACGGGGAATTCCGGATTCCAGTACGAGATCGCGTGCGCGCAGCTCTGCGGATTGGGCCATGCCCGGATGCGCGGCTTTGTCACCGTCGAGAGCAACGAGGAATTTCAGAAGTGGATGGAGGCAACCCTCGCCGAGCAGAGCCAAACGGCTGCTGACCCCTTCAGGTAGTGATTCGTCAGGCTATCCAAAGAATTTCGGTGTCGGCATCCGCGCGCGGATCCGTTCGAGCTCTTCGACGGTCACGCGCTCGAGGCCGCTCTTGCGGCAGGAATCCTCGACGGCCCTGACGACCATTCCCCGGACAAACGCCGGCACTTTCTTCATCCGCGCGGCGGCCGCGTCGTCCCACTCGATCGTCGTCGGCGACTCGCCGCCGTACTCGATGGTTCGCTCGCTCGAGGTCGGCGAGCCAGAGCCACGCAACGTGAGCAGCGGCGACCCTGCGAATGTCCCGGGCGTGTGGGTGCAGAGTGGATCCTCGGCCATCACATCATCCGTCATCCCGTAGGCCCGGGCGCGACAGCCGCCGCACTGGGCGTTCATCTCGCACGCTCCGCACCGCCCCCCGAGCGACGTGCGCCGGCGAATGCCGGTGAACAGCTCCGAAGAGGTCCACAGGTTCGTGAGAGATGTACGTAGAAGATTCCCCGCGAAGACCGGGAGGTAGGGACACGGGGTGACGTCCCCATTGGGCCGGATTCCCATGTAGTGTGTCCCCGCCGGACACCCTCCGGCCCCTCCGGAGTAGGTTCTGATCTTCAGATCCGTGTCTGCGCGGGCGTTCTCGAGGACAGTCTTGATGTAATGCGGAGCGCACTTCGCGTTCACGAGCATCCGGCGTTCGTACTTCCGCTGGATCCGGTAGAGAGAGGCGAGCACCTCGTCGTATTGCGAAGGCGTCATGTCCGACACGAACTGCCCGCGCCCCGTCGGTACCAGGAAGTAGAGGTTCCAGACCCTGGCGGCGAGGCGATCGTGCGCGAAGTCGGCGATCGCATCGAGCTCACCGAGGTTGTGCGAGCCCGCGGTCGTCTGGACGATGAACGGAAGCCCGGCTTTGTTGAGGATCTCCGCTCCCTCGACCGTGTTGTGCCAGGCGCCTCGCACGTTCCTGAAGCGGTCGTGACGCTCGGGATCGAGAGCATCGAGGGAGAGCGAGAGTCCCCGCGCTCCGGCTGCGGCCAGGCGCTGCGCCACGTTCTCCGTGATGCGCACGCCGTTGGTGCCGACGACGACCCAGAGTCCGCGCTCCGCCGCACGCTTGACGATCTCGAGGATGTCGCGCCGTAAGAGCGGCTCGCCACCCGTCAGAATCGTGAGGCATTCGGGCGCGAACGCGGCGATGTCGTCGATCACCTTGAAGCATTCCTCGGTACCGAGCTCGCTGCGATCGGCGAAGTTCGCCGTGCCGAGTAGCCGGGGGCCTGGTCGCGCGTCTGTCGCGGGTTGGAGTGAGAAAGGCACGCTGCCAGCGTCGAGATAGCAGTGCTCGCACGCGAGGTTGCAGCGGTAGGTGAGGTTCCAGGAAACGACGTACGGCCGTGCGAACCCCTCGACTCGCGCGGCTCCGCCGTGCTCGCTCAGGGCAGATGTGCTCGTTTTCAGATCCGCGATGTTCATCTCGATGGCCTACATACCGAAGAACTCGCGCGCGGCGTCGAGGATCTTCTCGTCTACTTCCAGTGCTCCCCTCTCGCGGGCGAATCTCTCGATGCCGGTTCGTGCCATGGGACGCACGAACGCCGGGATGTTCGCGAGCCGCGCTTCCGCAGCAGCCGTCCACCGGACGGGGATCGTGTCTACGGTCTGATCGCGTCTGGCCTCACCCGGAATCATCGAGTTGAACGGGCAGCTGCCGGTTGTGTCCGTCGACGCTGCCGTGCCGCTCTCGGGACCAATTCGCACGCCGAGAGACTGGACCGCCTGTGTCTCATACGCGTTGGTGAGCATCGCCATCTCGTACCCGCACTCGGGACACGCGTAGACGATCGACAACGAGCCGCGCTCTGGCGGCCCTACGCTTTGCAGCTTCATCGGGCTGTCGCAGGGGATACAGAGGAATTTCATCGGGGAGGCTCCCTGTCTGGCCGGAGCTCACGCGAGTCGTGAACGGAGGCTGGCGTTGTCGATTCGAGATTGTCCAGAAGCTGTTGCGCAACGTGATCCAAGGCACGGCCGACGGGTGTGTCGGGAAGGTCCGCGAGAGGGAGTCCGAGGTCGCACTGCCGCGCAAGCTCCGGATCGAACGGCACGGTCCCGAGGCAGGGGATTCCCAGCCCCGAGGGCTTGCCCTGACCCTTCGACTCGCTCAGGGTCATCCCGAGCGGCGTCGAGGGATGAGCAGCGTCGAGGGGTTCGGATGAGACGAAGAGTGGCTTCACCGCGTTGCAGTCGCGGCAATAGTAGCCGCTCATGTTCTCAACGTACCCGAGGAGGCGATTGGGTTCTTTCGACAGAGCAGCGACCGACCGCGCGACCACTCCACGTGCCACCCCGGAAGGGATCGTCACGAGCAGGAACGAAGTCCGTGGTCCGAGAAAACCGGCGTACTGGACCGTCCGCTCGGCTCCGGGCGGCAGATCGAACATCAGCAGATCGAGCGCTCCCCATTCGAAAGACTCGAGGATCTCTCCGAGGAGAGCGAACTCTCTCGTGGCGCGCCACGTGTGTGACTCTCCTTGTGCCGTGCTCTCGAACTCGAGCGCCTCCGACTCCGGGATCACCGAGCCCATCGAGAAGACCGCGATGCCGTTCCGGGTCCGCGGGAGCGAGACCTTGCGACTGCCGGGAACGAACAGCGCTCTTTGGACACCTGCCATGCGCGCCTGTGAAGGGCCGTTGAAGTCCGCGTCCAGGATCGCAATCCGAAGCCCACGGGCGCGCAGAGCGCTCGCGAGATGCAGCGTCAACGTGCTCTTGCCAACCCCGCCTTTGCCCGAGCCCACCGCTACGAGATGACGCACTGCGGCGAGCCCGTCGGTGATGCGGCTGCGTTGCTCGGCAACCTGCTCGAGGATCCTCGACCCTCCGTCGCCGACGATGTCGTGGTAGCTCTTCATCGATTTGACGCGAACCTTTAGCCTACACCGTACCGCCCGAGGCGCAGAGGGGTGATGTCTTTCTTCGTGATCAGGCCGACCGCGCCCTCCCTGCGTAGAGCAGATGCCCGCCGGCCGCGCGGAAACCGAGCGTCTCCAGCCACTCCTTCGAGATCTCGGCCGGGTGGACCTTCGGGAACCGGACGGTCTCCATGCTTCCCGCGCGGAGCCGAGCGAGCAGTTGCTTCAAACGGGCTCCGCCATCGTCGATCAAAGAGCGGAGCGATAGAATCTCCGTCTCCTCCGCTCCGTGCGTTACGTAAAGGACGTACGCCTCGATTCGTTCGTCGGAGGCGACGGCGAGTCCTGCGATGTCGTCCTTCATTGCCGTCAGGGTCTCGACCGAACGCTCCCAGCAGACCTGTCCCGCCGAAGCCGAAAGCGAAGGCGGATCGCCAAGCAAACCGTTGGCGATGAGATCGTCGATCGTCACGGGGATCACGAACATCCCGACTGCTTCTCCCACATCGTTCGCTCCGCGATCCAGCACATAGTCTGTCAGGCGTGCTTCCTCGACGTATCCGCTCGCGCCGAACAGCTCGCGGGCAGGCACGAGCGTCTCGGGAACCTCGGCGACGATTCTCGGAGGGCCGAGAATCGCGAGCTTCGAGCCGAGCGAGGCGAGCAGGTGACGCCCATGACCCTGTCGCCGGTGATCGGGATGAACGGCGATCTTATAGACGAGGGTACTTGAAGGCCGTTTGGCGCCGACGAGGACACCGACCGGGTCGGAGCCCGAGAAGGCGACCATACAGCTGCTGCACCAGACTTGCAGGTCGCGAATCGATCGCTTGAATGCCGCTGGCGTCACCAGCGGATCTTCGCGATGATACGGCGCCCAGCAGCGGTTCAGCGCATCGACGAGGAGCCCGATGTCATCGGTGCGGCAGAAGCGATACGCACTCAATCGCGCGCGGTGAGCGGACTCACCTCATTGAGCATCGGCTTCGCGCCCGTCGATGGCGGACCCTGGTAGGTCGCGATCATCTCCGCCATCATCTTCTTGCCGATCTCGATTCCCTCCTCGACGAGCGCCAGGTCTATCGTTGAGGCGGCGCGTTCCCGCGCAAGCTCCTCGATCCGCTCCTGCGTCTTGTTCCGCATGAAGCCGGCCGGTACGCGCAAGACACGTTGCGCGGCATCGGCGGTCCACTCGAAGGTCGAGATCAGGGGGTTCTTCTTGTCGTCGCGGGCAACGAGCCGCGGTTCCCCGGCAGCTGCGGCAGCGCTCTCGGGGATTTCAGCCGCGCGGCCCTGGATATCGAGCGGCGTGCCGGTTTCTTCCTCGATGACCTGCCGCGCGAAGGTCAGCGTGATCGCATCGATCTTCATCATGCGCGCGCGCTTCTCGACGCGCGCTTTGACGCGACGACGCTGATAGGCGTTCTTCATGGTCCAGAGGCCTCTCCGGGCGTCCTCGGACCAGCGCAGCTTGCGGCCGTCGTAGGTCGTCTCTTCCTCGAGCCCACCCTCGACGGCGGCGATCTTCTCGATCATCTCCTGTGAGATCACCTCGAAGTCCGTGGAGCCGCAGACGGTGCACTTGACGGCGCCGCTCTGTGTGGCGGCGACGCCGCATGACCGGCACATCGACACGGGGCCAGACTTCGCACGCTCGAGAGCGACCGCTTCGGCCAGCGCCTTTGTCGCGGCCGAAGCGCTCTTCGGCATGAACCGATCCATCGCCTCGTCGATCACGGCGCTCGTGATCACCGAATGCCCCTTCTCGAGCGCCAGGCGAAGGACGCCGGTGCGGGCGATCCCCTTGACTTGCTCGGGCACATGGGTCATCCGTTCCTCCGCTTCGGGCGTCCAGCGGACGGTCTCCTCGGCGCGCACGTCGAGCCGGGGCACTTCCAGACGCGTGGAGAGGAGGACGTCGCAGGGCGCCGCGCGGAGAACGTTCTCGGCGTTGCTTCCCAGTCCGGTCTCGTCCTTCGGGCTGTGGACGCCGATGCGTCCGACAACGATGAGCCATGGATTCGTCTTGCGCGCGTGGTCGAGGATCTTCTGGAAGGGCTTGCCGTCGAGGAGCGTCTTCTTGATCGCGACGCCGTCCTCGCTCGCCATCCGCTCGCCCACTTCGAGATGCGACTGATAGATCTGTGCGAGCCCGGTGTCGATGATCTCCTCGTGCAGCTGATTCTGCTCCTCGAAGCGGAAGACTTTCGCCGCCTGCTCGGTGAGGACGTTGACGATGCCGTTGAAGACGGAGTAGTGCAGATAGGGGTCGTACACGGCGATCGCTTCGATCTGCTTGCCGAACGTGCGTGCCAGTTCAATCGCAGTCATGAGCGCGCCGAATGACTGTGGGCTGCCGTCGATGCCCACCAGGATCGTGTCCCGCTCCGGCTCGCCTGGCTCGGGTACATGTTTGACCACCCAGACGTCGCGATCGGATTGGCGTGCGACGCGTTCGCAGACCGAGCCGATCACGCTGTCCCGCGCGCGACCAACACCCAGTGCGCCAATCACGACCAGGTCGTGCTGTGAGCCGGCGAGATCCTTGAGGATCTCAATGTGATGCTTCCCGTCCATCATCCGCGGCTCGAAGGCGAGGCCCGACTCTCCGCAGAGGCGTGACATGCCATCGAGATAGCTGTCGGAGATGAGCTTCAGCCCCATCGTGATGAGGCTGTCGTGGATCTTCCGCTGGCGCTCGAGTTCCACTTCGTCGATGTATTCCTCGGGCAGGGTGTACTCCATCTGCCTGAAGCGATAGTCGTGCAGTTTTGCCGCGTAGACATGACAGCCCACCAACTTTGCGGAGAACGCCTTGCCTAGCGTCACGCTGCACGCGACAGCCCGGTTGGAGTGGTCTGAGTTATCGACGGGAACGTAGATGCTCTTATACATAGGCTCCTCGCGATTGCTTGCGACAGCTCACGCTGCAACGTCCACGCGGGCGCGAGAGGTATTGCGTCGCCGCACCCAAGCGATGATTGCCAGTTCGACGACGAGTATCCCGAGCGCCGTCCTCACCATCGGCCAGATGGCTGATGGGACCACCTCTGGCTCAACGTAGACAGACTGCCAGACAGTGAGACCGCGCCTGTTGCCACGCTCGCGCGAGAACCCGTCCCACACCGAGAACGCGATCGGCATGAACTCTCCGGGCGAGAACGGGGCGCCCGAGGCCGGGCGAAGAGGCCGTTTGAAGATGACCGACCATTCTCCCTGGTCGTAGCCCGCGACCCCTGTGACATCCCCGGTGTCGTTCGACGCGATGTCGGCGCTTCCCCGTCCGGTGAACTGATGCGGATCGGGACGGGCCAGATCGAAGAACCAGAGATCCACCGAGTTCTGGGCGTCGCCGAAGATGAAGTACGGTTTGCGTGCGCCCGTCGGCACCTGCGACGGAATCTGGATCGAGACCGCGTCCGAGAACTCGGATGGCTGATCGGCTGGCGCTGTCTCTTCGGCGAACGGATCTTTTTCAGTCTTCTGCGCTGGTGCCAGTTCGGCGTCACCGAAGGGGTTCGTTGAGGTCGGATTCTGGGCACCTCCTGGCGCCGACTCCTCCTCTTCCGGAGGCACGACAAGCGAAAGTCCGTTCTTACCGGTTTTCTCCGCGCGCATGTCGTGCCATCGAACCAGAAGAGCAATTGAATCGGCGTCGTAGATCGCCCGAACTGTCACCGAGGTCGGGGGTGGATGAAACGCGCGTCCGGGCTCCATGATCTGCCCGACGACCGGAAAGCGTGCGACCGGCGCGGACTGGAAGATGGCGGCTCCGTTCTTCAGATCGATCGGATCGTCTACGTGCTTGGCGACTACGAGGTTGGTATAGGCAGGCCCGTCGCTCCCCGAAAGGGAGACGATGAAGTCAGTGATCGCCCATCGTTGGTCGGCCGTGAGGCTGTCGGCGAATGACGGCATCGGCGTACCGTTGAGCCCCGTGCTCATCGTCCGGAAGATGTCCTCGCGCGACGACCCTCCACGGAAGGTCCAGCTCTGAGCGAGGTCCGCCGCGCGGATCGGTCTCCCTAAGTCGTCCGTCAGCGTGGGAGCCGACGGTCCGTCTCCCCGACCGAGGTTCCCATGGCACTTCAGGCAGCCTGTCTCCGCGTAGAGTTTTTTCCCGAGCTCGATCGACTCGCCCGTGGTTCGGGGGGCGCTCGGGAACGTCATCGGCTTTGGAACGAGTTCGCGTTTCGAGAAATCGGGGGAGAAGGTCGTAATGAAGTAGGCGAGATCCGACACTTGCTGATCGGAAAGTGTCGGCCAGGCAGGCATTGACGTGTAGGGCATGCCGCGTCTGATGATGTTGACCAGGTCCTGATGGGTCGGTAGCTCTCCGTTGGGCGTCGTACGAACCTTGAACTTACCCGCGGTGAAGTTGCGGGGCCGAGGGTACAGGTGCGGGGTGGCGTAGCCTTCGCCGTCCCCCTTCTCGCCGTGGCACTGCGCACAGTTCTTGAGGTAAAGCTTCTTGCCCGACTCACGCTGCGCATCGGTTCCGAGGTCTTGAGCCCACACGCGCACCGATCCCGCAGGTGTGGCCCATAACAGAGCTATGAGGACAGCGAAACACGCGCGCGGACTGATCGGAGAGGAAGTCATTTCGAACCGGACTCCTCCCTGGCGCGAGGTCTCTGACCTGTGAAATCGTAGAGAAAGAGGATCGCATCCCAGATCTCCTCTTCCTTCAGAAACTTCTCCCAGGCGGGCATGGCCGTGTCCCAGGGTCCCCCTTCCTCAGGAAGCCCGGGGCCCCCCTTCGAAATCCGCCAGAAGAGGAACGTCTCGCGAAGCTGTGGGATCGTGTCGTGGAAGTTGGTCGGGATCGGATCCAGTCCGTGCGCGAACATGCCGTTGGCCGACATGGTGTCGCCGTGGCAGAAGACGCAATTGCGATAGTAGACCTGCCGTCCGTTCTCGACGTGTTTCCGGAACTCTTCGGGATTCGACGTCTCGAGATGCCGGAAGGGGTTCTCACCAGCGTCGAGATCGATCCGTTGGTCGTGAACCGTGATGTTCGTTGGCGACGCAGGATGGACCGTTCGTGAAAAGAGGGGAGGCTGAATCGGGACGTTCATCTGGACGTACACGTTCGCGGCCGCGAGCGCCGGAATGGCGATGACCGTCGCGGCGAGGAGCGTTGTGTACCGCTTCTCCGTCATGAATCGGACCAGGGGCCGCGAGATTTCGTCGCGGCGCTGCTGGCTCGAGGACATGTACGCCAGGATCGCGATCGAAGCGATTCCCATGTAGATCGAGATGACGGAGGTGGGAATCGGGGCACTGAATCCGAATCGCAGAAGGACGTAGATCCCCACCCACCAGGCGAGGGCCCACGTCAGCAGATTGGCCCCACGGAAGCGAAGGCCCCCGAACACAGCGAGCACGACGAGGACGACCAGGATGTTCATCGTGGCCCTTTCGCTGGAACGGTGGGAGCCGGTGCTCCGGCCGGCGCGGCAACCGGCGCTGGAGCGGTTGCAGGAGCCGGCGCTCCGCCTGGCGCCGGAGCAGCAGCGGGAGCCGCCGTTCCGCCAGGCCCTGCGCCTGCGGCCGGAGCAGCAGGAGCGCCGCCCGGAGCCGATGCAGTGGCCGGAGCCGGCGCTGCGCCCGGTGCGCCGGCGGGAGTGTAGTAGTGATGACTCGTCTGGAGCGTGACCGTCGGCTTGCCGCCAAGCGTTTGGAGGTAAGCGATCACGCAAAGAATCTCTTGATCCGTGAGGCCGATCGGAGGCTTGTTGATGACCGGCATCCCCGGATTGAACCCTGGCACGATGAATTTCGCAGGTTCGTATATCGATTGCGCGAAGTATTCGATATCACTCAGGCCGGCGACGCGGCTCTGCGCGCGTTCGTCGACCCCCTCGAGATCAGGGAACCGAAGCGCTCCCGTCTTGCCGATCGTATGGCAGGTGAAGCAGAGCCCCTTGCCGTCCATGATCTCGCGGCCCACCTTCACCATGTCAGCTGTGGTCAAATCGGCCCTGATCACAGTCTCCTGAGGAGGCATCACTTCCTTCTGCGGCACCATCTGACCGACGTACGTATAGAACGACGTTGCCCCGAGGACGAGAGCGCCGACCCGGACAGTGTGCGGGATCCTCATGACGTCCGCCCATGTTCGCCTGCCGTTTCCACGGCGAGCGCCGGCGAGACCCCGGCGGGGCCATGGCCATGACCGACGCGGGCCCCGGTCTGATTGAAATCGGGCCGGTCATGCAGGCTCGTGATCCAGAACACGAAGCCGATCAACGCAAAGAACAGGAGAACCGTCGCTGAGACCACTTGCGTTGCGAATCCAAGGGTGGGCGTGAACGCGTCGGGGGAGGTGTCTCGAATGACGCCGTACACGTGCCAGTGCTGGCGGAGTCCGGAGCGCACGTAGCCCATGAGCCCCATGAGCCAGGTAAAAGTGGTCGCGATGAAGATCAGCACGTACTGCGAGATCGCCGGCATCCTTCCCCACCGTACTTCGCCCGTCTTGCTCGCCCCGCGGAACAGGAAGAGGTCGATCGCAGTGATGGACACCATGGCGAAAAGAACCGAGCTGACTTGCGGCACCGATAGACCTATCCGGACCGTCGCCTCGACGAAGTACCCATAGACGCCGAGGAAGATGACGATGAAGGCGGCGCTCGCGAAGATCGCGAGCTGCGCCGCGTGGCCCATCTTCGCCCACGGTACCGTCGCGATCTTTCCCGTCCGGCGATACAGCAGGAAGCTCATGAACGTGGTGAGAATCAGGATGTTCACCGCGGTGTTCTTGGCGGACATGACGCCCAGGTAGCCGAGGATCGGGTGCGCCGATCCTCCCATCGCCCGGATCTCCGAGACCGTTGCGATGATCGAGCGCGGCGTCGCCCAGACCGCGAAGCAGAGCGTGATCCCGATCAGCAGGTACTTGATGAACCGCTGAAGCGGCTGTACCCCCTCGACTCTTCCCATCCCAAGCCAGAGATAGTAATTGGCGGCGAGGAAGAGATTTCCGATCAGCACCGCCTGGATGATGAAGAGCCACGAGAAGGCCCCGCCCATCATCGTGAGCCCGAGCGTCTGCGAGAACGCGTAAATCTCTTTCGCGAGCCAGTAGCCGGCAAATGGAAGCGGAAGGAAGGCGCTGATCGCGACGAAGTTGCCGATGTATCCCATCCAGTCGTAATGCGCTCGTTCCTCGTCGGTTTCCGCCTGCAGGAACTTGAAGGCCGCGTAGGCGGCCGCAACCGATCCGCCGAATGCGACGTTCGCGATGATTCGGTGGACGTTGATCGGCATCCACGTGTAGTTGTAAATCGCGTCCCAGACGGAGAGGACCGCCCCTTGGTCCGAGATCCCCCGCGGCGACATCATGAACGTGAGCCACGCGTTGGCGATCAACATGATCGCCGTGCCCACGAGGTTGAGGCCGAGGCCAAGGCCAAGATGCACCAGCGGATGGAATTTCCCCCAGCCGTAGTAGTAGGTGTAAAGGAAGAAGGCCTCGAAGAAGAAGAGCAGTACGTACGGGAGAAACGTCGGGGAAAACACGCTCATCAGATAGTTCGTGAACTTCGGATACAGGATGATGAGCATGAACGTCAGGAACGCGCCGAAGGTCGCGGTGAGCGAGAAGGAGGTGGAGAGCAGCCTCGTGAACTCGTACGCGAGCCGGTCGTATCGTTTGTCTCCGGTCTTGTAGCCGATCACCTCGATGATGAACGCGAAGATCGGGACGGCAAGGACGAACGCCGCAAACAGCAGATGGAGCTGCGCGACCGCCCAGATTGCCACGCGACTCCCGACGATCGGAAACCTCCGATACTCGGCCTCCGCGTAGGGCTTTGCTTTGGCCTTGGCTTCCGCGGCGGCCGTTTCGGCGGTCACTCCCGCCGCACGGGGCGTTGTGTCGACGGTCGCGGAAGGGGCGCGGTACGGTTCCTTGTACTCGCGGTTGGTCAGGAACGTTGCGATCAGTACCACGCCGACGAACATCACGACACCGGTGACCGGACCAAAAATGAACAGCAGTCTCCGGTTCATCGCGCCGTTCATTAAGCCGTTCGACACGGTGCCTCCCTCACTTGGTATTCGCGGGCTTGTCCGCCGGCTTGTCCGCCGTCGCGTCAGCGGGGGCGGGAGCTTCAGCGGAGGCGGCCGCGGCCGCCGCGCGTGCCAGCCGATCGCGCTGGAGCTTTCGCACGTGAGCGATGATGGCCCACCTGTCCGCAGGAGGGATCGGCCAGCGGTACGAGGGCATCAGTCCCATCCCGTTCGTCATGACGTCGAAGATCTGTCCGTCCGCATACTTCAGGATCTTCTCGTCGTGAAAGCTGGCGGTGGGGACGTTGGCTCGCTGGAACAGGATCCCCTTGCCCTCTCCCCGAGCGTCGTGGCAAGGCTGACAATAGATCACGTAGCGCTGCCGGCCACGCTCGAGGAGCTCGTCGCTCATGGTCACGGGAATCGTGGCAACAAACTGTCCATCGGCTCCCTTCCCGGTGAAAAAGGCCGCGTCTTCCTTCAACCCGTCGATCGGGACCGTTCCGGGAACGGGCTCGCGCATCGACGAACCGTCGTAGAAGAACGTACTGGCCGTCTGCGGGAGGACTTTCGGCTGATCGTCCATGCTCGGGTTGAGGTGAATCGGAGGACGGCTCGACGTGCAACCGCGCGCGCAGCTGGTGAAAGCGAAAAGAGAGGTGAGCGCGAGCCCGCCGAGCGCGCGCCTGCTGCGGGAATTCATTCGGCCCTCTCGCCCTCGAGGTCCGGATTCGGATTGCGCACTTTCGTCAGATAGGTCGTCCGGGGCTTGGTGTTCAGCTCCTCGAGCAGCGCGTAGTTTCGGGGGTCGGCCTTCGCCTTCGCGACCCGGCTGGATCGGTCGCGAATATCGCCAAACTCGATGGCCGAGGCGGGGCAGGCCTGCTGGCAGGCCGTCTTGACGTCGCCGTCACGAAGCTCGCGGCCCGCGAGCTTCCCATCGATCCTCGCTCGATTGATCCTCTGCGTACAGTACGAGCACTTCTCCATCACGCCCCTGGCACGAACGGTGACGTCAGGGTTCATCGCGAGTTTCAGAATGTCCGGCGTGTCCTTGGTGAAGTTGAAAAAATTGAAGCGACGAACCTTGTAAGGACAGTTGTTCGAGCAGTAGCGGGTCCCAATGCACCGGTTGTAGACCATGACATTGAGACCTTCCTTGTCGTGAACGGTCGCGGCCACGGGGCAGACCTGCTCGCACGGGGCATCCTCGCACTGCATGCAAGGAACCGGCTGGAACACGACCTCCGGGTTGCCGGAGGGCTCGCCGGAGAAGTACCGGTCGACGCGCAGCCAATGCATCTCGCGTTGTTTCGCAACCTGGATCTTGCCGACAACCGGCACGTTGTTCTCACTCTGGCAGGCGACCATGCACGCATTGCAGCCGATGCACGTGTTCAAATCGATCGTCATCCCCCACTGATGGCCCTTATCGTAGGTGTGCTCCTTCCAGAGTGAGAAGTGTTCCGGCTTCGCCTCGAAGACGCCGAGCGCGCCGGGCTTCTCTTCCTCTTTTTTCGGGGAGCGAAGTTCGGCCACCGTAGACTCGCGGACGATGGGCCGGCCCTCCATGCTGCCGTGGTCCTGCGTCGCCGAAAGCGGGTGCTTGCCTCCGAGCTTGGTGAGCCTGACGCCGCTATCGAATCCAAGCGCCCTGGACGCTCGGACCTTGAACGTGTCGAACCCCACCTGAGATCCAATCCGTCCCGCGCGCTGACGGCCGTAGCCGAGGGTGAGGGCCAGCACGCCGTCTGCCATGCCGGGGAGGATCCAGACAGGAAGATCGAGCGAGCGGCCCGCGTAGTCGAGACGGACCAACTCCTCGTTCGCAAGACCTAGCGACTCGGCAGTCTTCGGGCTCATCAGCGCGGGGTTGTCCCACGTGAGCTTGGTCAGGGGATCGGGAAGTTCCTGCAACCACCCGTCATTCGCGAACCGGCCGTCGTGAAGCGACGGCGAAGGGACGAACACGATCTCCAAACCACTGGCAGATCCCGTCGCGCGCGCGAGCTCTCCAAAGACGTCCCCTTTGACGTCGGGAACGACTTCTGTCAGCTCGCTGCCGGCAAGCAGCCCGTCATGCAGGACGCGGTTCCATTTCTTGTCGAAGTCGCTCTCTCCCAGGATCGGTTTCCAGGTGTCGCGCACGATGTCGTAGCCTGGACGATCTTTGTCCCCCACCATCAACCCCAGCACTTCAACCGGAGTACGTCCGCCGAACAACGGAAGGATCAACGGCTGCACGACGCTGAGCGTGCCTCCTACCGCGCGCGCGTCTCCCCACGATTCGAGGTAGTGTGCGCGAGGGATTTGCCACTCCGTCTTGGAGGATGTTTCGTCGACGGTGTGCCCGAGCGCGATCGTATGAGGAACCTTCGCCATCGCCGACGCGAAGTCGAGATCGGCTGGTGCATCGAACACAGGATTCCCGCCCAGGATGACGAGTGTCTGGACGGCGCCTCCTCTCATCGCGGATGCCAGCGACGTCATCGAGTTCACGCTCGGAAGCGACGCGTCTTTCGTCTCGTAATAGCTGACGGTCTTGCCGGTGTTGCCGAGATGCGCGTTCAGCGCGAATACCGCGGCGTGGACACCCGCGGGTTGGCGTTCTCCGGCGACGATCAACCCCTTACCTCGGTTCGCCAGAAGGTCCTTCGCAACGGCGTCGATCCAACGCCGATCGACACCGGAGACATCGGCCGACTGGCTGGAGGCTCCGGGCGCACCGAGGCGCGTCGCGAGCGCCGCAACAAACGCAGCGATCTGCCGGCTCTCGAGACGGAGCCGGTGATCCGCCATCGCTCCCGTCAGGGAGTAGACGCCTTCGACGGCGTAGAGCCGGTTCATCGCGCCGCTCGAAGCCTGCCCCGAGGTCGTCGAAACGGCTCCCGCACGCCTGCCGTCAGCGAAGCCGCGCGCGTGACGGATCATCTCCGGATCGGTGAGCAGCGGATCGGCGTCGACGCAGAGAATCACCGAGGCTTGATCGAACCGGAGCATGAGATCGATGTCGCGTCCAGTGGCCTGGCGCAGACCGGCAAGACGGTTCTCGTCGCTGACGGCGTCGTACGTCGCCCACTGCAGCTTGGGGTATCGGGCACGGAGCTCAGAGGCCAGGCGCGCCAGGGTGGGAGAGGAGAAGGACTCGGAGAGGACCGCAAGGCCGGCGCCGCCATCCGCCGCATGCGCCTTGGACCGTTCTCCCCAGGACGTCACGAAATCGTTCCACGATTTCCGTGCACCCTTCAGCGTGATCGACTGCGAGCGGTCAGGATCGTAGAGTCCGAGCACCGACGCCTGCACGCGCGAGCTCGAGGCACCGAGCGCTGAGGGGTGCGATGGGTTCCCCTCGATCTTGGTCGGTCTCCCTTCGTGGCTCTCGACAATCAGGCCGTGGGCGCTCCGCCGGAACGGCATCGTCGTGGCGTAGTAGCGCGGAATGCCGGGAACGAACTCCTCGGGGGCGGTGACGTAGGGAACGATCTCTTCGACAGGCCGCCGGCACGCCGCAAGTCCCGCGAGCGACAGCGACGCACCGACGAGCATCATCATCTCGCGCCGGGTAATCCCGTCGGGAAGCTCCGAGGCACCCTCCGGAAACTCTCGCTCGAGAGCGGCGCGGTATTCTGGGAGATCTTCGATCTGCGCGAGACTTCGCCAGTATGAGCGGCTCACCGGTGGCACCCCGAACATTCAGTAGGCGGATTGACCGATCGTCCGCCGAGTTGCTTCTCGAGCAGCCGAGGGTCCCGAGGCGGGGTCCACTTCATGTTGGTGACCTCCGAGACGGGACGTCGGTTGGGACCGGGGTTGCGGTGACACTCGAGGCACCAACTCATACTGAGAGGCATCATCTGCGTGACCGTTTCCATTTCGTCGATGCGCCCGTGGCAGGTGACACAGCCGATTCCTGCAGCTACGTGGGCGCGATGCGTGAAGTACGCGTAGTCGGGAAGCTTGTGGACGCGGATCCAGCGCATCGGCCGGCCGCTCTGGGCGCTATCCCGAATCGGTGCGAGCAGCTCGCTGTCCCTCTTCACCGTCTGATGGCAGTTCATGCACGTCTGCGTGGGCGGAATGTTGGCGACGTTGGAAATCTCGACAGAGGCGTGACAGTACCGGCAATCGAGACCGAGCTCGCCGACGTGGAACTTGTGGCTATACGGGACGGGCTGAACCGGACGGTAGCCCACGTCTGTGTACCGCGGGGAAAAGTAGTACCAGACGCCAGCAGTCGCGAGCGTCGGAACCAGGATGCTCGCGACGGCGGCCACGATCGGGAGCTTATTCCACGAGCGGGGGAAGATCTGACTCAATGACTAGGACCCCCGGCGCTGGAGGCTCGGTGCCCAGATCGCGAGTCCACGATGCAACTGTGATGACACACCGTCGCGCCCCCAAAAGAATTGTGGTAGGGGATGACCCAGACCGAGATCCTGATTTGAGGCGCGATCTTATCTACGAACTCGGACGAGGGTCAAGCACGCCGATGAGACAGGTCGCACAGGTCGTCGCCCGTCACCCTCACGTCACATCCACCGCAGATCTCTCTGTCGCGGCACTTCCTGATGACCGGGTTGGACGCCACCGCACATGGTGATCAGCTTGGGGTTGCTCAGCGCCATCACGCAGATGTTGCTGCGTGGAGTTCTCGCTTGAGCCTGTCAGGACATCCCGATGCCTGATTGCTGATTAGATTCGGCGAATCACTCACCCATCAACAATTGTTGGCGATGCACGCTTCTGATAGTTTTGCATGCCATGCGTGGCATCGTGCTGAACGATCATGTCGAAGTTCGCGACGATCTTCCGTCGCCCACGCCCGGCGACGGCGAAGTGCTCGTGAGCGTCGTGCGCGCCGGCGTCTGTGATACCGATCTGCAGTTGATCAAAGGCTACATGGGATTCCGCGGGGTTCTCGGACACGAGTTCGTGGGCGTTGCTGAATCCGGTCCGATGGCGGGGCGTCGCGTCGTCGGCGAGATCAATTGCGCGTGCTGGACCTGCGAGACGTGTCGCAGCGGGCTGAACACGCACTGCCCATATCGGACGGTGCTCGGCATCCTGAATCACGACGGCGCGTTTGCCGACCTCATCGCAGTGCCGCAGCGAAATCTCCACGTTGTTCCGGATTCGCTGTCCGATGACGTGGCCGTGTTCACCGAGCCTGTCGCCGCCGCGTATCAGATTCCCGCGCAGGTCACCATACGCTCCGACGATCGGATCATTGTCCTCGGTGACGGCCGCCTGGGCAACTTATGTGCTCAAGTGCTGGCGCGGATCTCACGCCGTGTGTTGGTCGTCGGCAAGCATGAGGAGAAGCTGGCGCTGCTGCTCTCGATGGGCATCGATGCGGCTCGCGTGTCGGATCCGATCGACGAGCACGCCGCCGACATCGTCGTCGACTGCACCGGATCGGAGACCGGCCTCCCCACCGCGCTCAAGCTCGTGCGGCCGCGCGGCACGATCGTGCTGAAAACGACGGTTGCTGGAGTACAAACGATGGCGTGGGCGCCGTTCGTGATCGACGAGGTGACACTCGTCGGCTCGCGCTGCGGTCCGTTCGATCGGGCGCTCGCGGCGCTGGAGAAGGGCGAGGTAAACGTCCAACCGCTCATCAGCGATCGCTTCCCGCTGTCTCGCGGGATCGACGCCCTGGCCCGGGCGCAGACGAAGCCTGTTCTCAAAGTCCTGTTGGACGTTTCATGATCGCGGAGGCTAAAGCCTCCGTTCTACGCGGGCGCCACGGGTGTGATGGTGGCCGGTCGTAAAGCGCGGGCTTCACGCCCGCGCGACGTTTCGTGATCGCCCCCGCGCCTGACTTGTGGGAGGATCTGAGCAGACACAGCCATGATGAAACTCGTCGAAGAGTATTCCGGCGTGGGGGATTTGAGCGCGCAAGGCGATGTCCTTCGGCAGGTGCGCTACCGAATCTCGAGATATCAGGGAATGCACGATGTCTCTGGTCTGCCGATCCCCGGGGTGCATCGGATCGAAGGCTCGGTCGACGCCGGCGGCGCGTTCGATTTCGCTCCCTTTGTCGGAGCCTCGCTGGTCCTGAGGCTCGAAGACGGCCGTGCACTCGGCATCACACTCGCGGGCGCTGACGGCCGCGTGCTCGCCGAAGGGCACGGGCCCTCCCGGTGTCTCTGTTGCTAGAGGAGAAAACAGATGGTGCAGGCCCATTTGTTCCGCCTGATCGGACTCGCCGGTGTCATCGCGGCGCTCAGATTCCTTCACTAACCGAACCGAGTCGGTTTCGCGGAAGAGATTGAGCCCTCGCCTCGTCGCTGCATTCCTTCTCGCAGCTGTTGTCGCAGGCTGCGGCTCGGGCCGGTTCGAGAGGACCGAGACCACCCCGGCCCCCGCCATTGTCGAACGTTCGCGCGTGAGTATGGGGTCGGAGCTCCATCTGACGGCGTGGACCGCAGATGAGGAGAACGCGACCGCGGCGTTCGAGGCCGTCTTCGCGGAGTTCGATCGCCTCGACGCGATGATGAGCGTGTGGCGCGAGGGCAGCGACATCGTGCGTTTGAACACGAACGCCGGGATTGCCCCCGTGCCGGTGAGCCGCGAGACCCGCCAGATACTCCTCGACGCCAGGCGGATCAGTGAATGGACCGCCGGCAAGTTCGACGTCACGTTCGGTGCGCTCTCCCGGCTCTGGAAGTTCGATCAGGATCTCGACGGAACGATTCCCTCCCGCGCCGATGTCGAGGCCCAGCTTCATCTCGTCGACTACAAGAAGCTCGTTGTCGACGAAGGCAAAGGCACGGCGTTCCTGACTATGAAGGGCATGCGCGCGCACCTCGGCGGGATCGGGAAAGGGTACGCGGTGGATCGCGGGGTCGCGATTCTCCGGGAACGCGGTCTGCACGATTTCATCGTGCAATCCGGCGGCGACACGTACGTCTCGGGCAGTCGCGGTAATCGGCCGTGGCGTCTCGGGATTCGCGATCCGCGCGGCCCCGCCGATCGCAGTTTCGCCGCGCTCGATCTGACAGACGGCGCGCTCAGTACTTCGGGCGACTACGAACGCTTCTTCATGAAGGACGGGCGCCGGTATCACCACATCATCGATCCCGATCTGGGTGAGCCCGCTCGCGGAACGCGCAGCGTGACGATCGTTGCGACGCGGTCGACGCTGGCCGATGGGCTGTCGACCGGCGTGTTCCTCGTTGGTCCTGACAAGGGCATGGCACTGATCGAGCGGCTGCCTGGGGTCGAAGGCGTGATCGTGACGGAGAAGAACGACGTGCTGGTTTCGTCGGGCCTGGCTGGCCGGCTCGTCATGAGGCTGCCGCCAACCGACGCGCCTTGAAAGGCGGGTCTGGCCATGTCGAGAACGAGGTCTGTGCTCCGACTGACAGATGGAGGAGACACATGATGGCCACGTCAACCGAAGCGACAACCCAACCCGGCAACCTGACGCGGAGCACGCTCGCCATTCTCGCGGGGTTCTTTGCCGTGGCCGGTCTCTCGCTCGCCACCGACCAAGTACTCCATACACTCCAGGTCTACCCTCCGTGGGGCGAGCCGATGATCGGCACCGGGCTCTATCTACTGGCTCTGTCGTACCGCCTGGTCTACACCGTCCTCGGCGGCTATCTGACGGCGCGTCTGTCGCCACGATCGCCCATGCGTCATGTGACCGTGCTGGGCCTCATCGGTCTCATTGCAGGCACGGCCGGAGCCATCGTCACGATCACACGCGGCGACTTCGGTCCCAACTGGTATCCGATTGCGATTGCGGTGACAGCGTATCCCTGCACGTGGCTCGGTGGAGCCCTGTTCCCCGAAGGTCGAAAGGCGAATGACCTACGGTGATGCAGGCGTCGCGGCGCGGCGGGCGAGGATGTCGGCCTTCCGGATCAGAATCAGGTGGTGCGGACACTTCGTCGTGTCCTCATAGAGCCGTTCGCAGTCGTCGCAGCGCACGCACTCCGTCATCACGATCCGCGGGCCGCGAATCGCGCCCCACTCGCAGGCCTTCTCGCAGATCTTGCAGGTTTTGCACTCCGACCAGCGCTTGATGCGGAAGACCGTCAGCTTCGACAGAATTCCAAGGAACGCCCCGAGCGGACACAGGAAGCGGCAGTAGAGATTTGGGACGAAGACGGTCGCCACCAGGAGGAGGGCGAGCATCGTGTACAGCACCGGCGTCTTGCCGTAAATCCCGAACAGCCAGAACGGTTCGACGTACGGGTAGATCAGCGGATCGCGCGTGACGATGAAGTAGGCGAGGACGCCGGCGAGGATGCCGTACTTGATCCACGCGGCCCGATCCTCGATCGCGCGTGGCACCTTGATCCGCCACTTCGACGGTAGCACCCGATCCATCAATTGCGTCAGCGCGCCGAAGGCGCAGATGCGACCGCAGTAGATGCGTCCCCACAGAATGGTCGAGACCACTGTGATTGCCGCGAGCAGATACCAGGCAAGACTGTAGCGGACGATCGGCAGGTTGCCGCCGAACAAGCCGAAGACGTTGACGATCGAGAGCAGCGTGCTCTTCCAGAACCCGATGTAGATGACCGACGCGACGAGCGTCACGTATTTCAGACGACGGCTCTTGAGAAAGAAGCTGGTGAACGCCAGCGCCGAGAAGGCCACGACCAGGCCGACATCCGCGGCTTGTGCACGGATATCGTCCTGCCAGGTCGGCTGGTCCTGTTCCTCCTCAGGGAAATCGAATCCGCCCGCCGGCGCTTGCGCCACGACGTTCGCGACGAACGCAACGACACAGATGAACGCAAGGAGGAGATGCCGCGCCGCAGGGATCATTTCGACGGAGGGGTCGTGAGCAGCGCGCGCGCCATCCGTCGCGAGCTGTTGCGGACCGCGCGCACGGCACTCCCCATGGTGATCGACGCCCGCGATACCGCATCGACATCCTCACCGAGCTTGAACGGATCTCGCACATCCTTGCCCTTGAACTGCGCCGCGAACTCGGGCCGCTCGATCGAGAAGTCGCCGTACGGTTCGTGGTGTTCCACCACGATCAGGCCAGTGAGATGACCGGTGGTGTCGAGGCCGATGAGCATCGCGATCGGGCCGCCGTAGCCGCGTTCGAGCGGAAGGATCTCGGTGGTGTAGAACGCGTAGCCGAGCACTGCCTTGTTCGCGCCGAATGCGGTGAAGTGAGGTGGGTCGCCCTCTTTCGGGGAGAAGGCTGTGGCCGCGGGAAACAGGCGCGCCAGCCTCGCATCGGAGGAGCCTTGCGCGGCACCGACGACATACGTCCCGGCCAACAGCGAGAGAAAAACGACGAGGCGCTTCATGAACGCATGGATTATATAGGGCGGTATGCCGATCTCTCCTGCCGCTCGCCGCAACATCGTTGCTTCATGGCTGGTCGTGCTGGTCCTCGTGCCTGCAATCGCGGCCGCGCAGACTGCGGACCCGCCGAATCCGTTGACGTCTTTGAAGGGGTTGAAATGTCGCTTTCCGGCGGCGACTTCGGCGACCTGGAAAGGGGGCGAGCCGGTTGCGCAGACAAAAATGCAGGAGATGCTGTTCACGATCTCGGCAATCGATGTGCAAGATGGCACCGCGGAGTTCACGGGTACCGCAGGTCGAGCCTACGTGACTGCGGTGCTCTCGGGGTGGAGCATTTATTTCGTCGAAAACGCGGTGGGTCAGCTCAACGTCACGACCGTCTTCGCACAGGAGGCGTCACCGGGGAAGCTGAAGGCGGTCCATTCGCGGCACGGCTACCTGCAGATGCAGGTCGGGAAATACATCGCCGAGCCCTCCATCTCACAGAACTACGGCGACTGCGAGGTCGTGCCGTAGAGCGCGGGGCAGGTCCTTCTTCGTCTCGTCATTCAGGTACCATTGGTCTATGCGCGGGAGAGGCGTGGTCGTACTGTCGTCGGTGATATGGATGTCGGCGCTCGTGTGTGCGCGCATAGGCACCGCTCAGGAGGCCGATCCTGGCGAACGGATTATGAACGCGTCGTGCCAGACGAGCTGCCACAGCCTCCGTGTCATCCAGACACAGGCAATGGATGCCGACGCCTGGACGAAGAACATCGGCACGATGGCCGACAAGGGCGCCAAGATTTCGAAGGACGATATCCCCACGCTCGCGCGCTATCTGACGGAACACTACGGCCCCATCCCTGATGGTCCCGGCAAGGAGATCGTGCTCAACACGTGCACGATGTGCCACGACTTGAACCGCATCAAGCTCGGTCGCCGCTCCCCCGAAGAATGGGAAGAGACGCTCGTCTCGATGCTCAACGAAGGCGCCCCGCTCTCCGACGAAGCCTTCGGCATCGTCCATCGGTACCTGTCGAAGAATTTCGGAATCGAGTGAAGGGAGAGTGATGAAGACATACGTCGTCGCGACTGGTGTGATCTTCGGTCTCATCACGATCGCTCACGTGTGGCGGATGTTCGTGGAGCCGCACATGGCGAGAGAACCATGGTTTCTTCTCCTGACGGTCGTTTCTGCTGCGCTCTGTTTGCTGGCATTTCGCCTGTCGCGGCCTCGGTCTTCGCCCAGGTCTTGAGCGTGCGCCTGATTCCGAGAGCTCTCTTCATCTTCCTTCCTGGAATCTGTGCCCTCGTCTGGGCCCAGCCTCTTGCCGCCCAGGATCTCGTCATCGCCAACGCCCGCATCATCGTCGGCACGGGACACGTGATCGAGCAGGGCGCGATTGTGGTGCGCGGTGGCCGAATCGCGTCCGTATCCGCGGGTCCCGCGTCGGCGCGTGGGCTCAAGGTGATCGATGCGAAGGGCATGACCGCGATCGCCGGGTTCATCGACGGGCACCGGCACATCATCACGGGCGACGCGCAGCGATACCTGTACGAACAGGCCGCCGACCGCATGCGTGAATTCCTCGAGGCGGGCTACACGACCCTCCTGTCCGGGGGTGGCGCGGCCGAACCGGTCCTCGAGCTGAAGAAGCGGATCGACTCGGGTCAGCTGAAGGGACCTCGGATCATTCCATCCGGTCCGCTCAACCTCGCGAATGCGACGCCCGACACGGCGCGGGAGGGCATCCGCAGACTCGCCGCAATGGGCATCAAGTTCACCGGCGAGATCAACGTCAACTCGTTCAAGCCCGATCCACGGCAGCTCGAAGCGCTCGCCGCGGCCGTGGACGAAGGCAAGAAGGCCGGTGTGAACGTCGCTGTCCACGCGGTGAGCGTGCCGGCGATGCTCGCGGCGGTGAAAGCCGGCGTGCCCAAGCTCGTACATACGCCGCACTTTCAATGGATGACGGCTGATGACGCAAAGGCGGTGAAGGACGCCGGCGTGCAAGTGCTGTCGTGCGTCGGATTCGGCGCGCCGGTCTTCGATGTGTTCAACAGGGAGAACGTCCCTACGTTCCGCGACGGCGGGAAATGGCCCGACGCAATCCTCGATGGCGAAGGCCGCGGCCGCGAGGCGGGTTACAAGCCGGTCAACGCACGCACGCTCTGGGACGGAGGCGTGGTGTACGGCTACGCGACCGACACGAACTACCTCCCTCTCAAGGGGCTCTCGCAGGAGCTGCGCGTGCTCAACCTGATGTTCTCGCCGCTCGATCTGATCAAGATGATGGGTCCGAACTCCGCCGCCTGGATCGATATGAGCAAGGACCTCGGGACGCTCGAAGCCGGCAAATTTGCCGACATCGTGTTGCTGTCGGGGAACCCGTTAGAGGGGTACTGGAATCTGATGACGGCGAAGGTCGTGCTCAAAGGGGGCGAAGTCGTCGTCGACAAGAGAGAGAAGAAACAGGGCTGATTCCTTGTCCCTGGGACAGCCCTGATTCCCGATTCCTTCAGGCGCAGGTCCGGCTAAAGCCGGACACTACGACTAACTACTGCCCGCCGTCGCCCTGGCAGAGCGCGACCACGCACACCGAGAGAATCGTGCGATCCGCTGGCGGCACGGGCAGTCCGCGGTCAGCCATGAGCTTGCGAATGAGCTTGGATGTCTCCGGTCTCACGACCGCAGACTGCACGCCCACACGCACGAGGCCTTCCGCGTAATCGACCGCTTGCCAGGTGTGCCCCGCCGCCGCCGATGACACCTTGTCGGTGTCGCGATTGCCCTTATCGTGGGTCTCGAGTTTTGCACCTCGGTCGACGAGGAACTGGACGACGTCGTTGCGCCCTTTCATCGCCGCGCCCATCAACGGCGTGCGCCCTTCGTTGTTGCCTTGATTCGGATCCATGCCGAGGTCGTCGACGAGCAGCTTGATGGCGTCGAAGTTCTCCTTCGCCGATCGCTCGTAGGTGACGCCCTCGACCCAGCCGATCCCGGCGCACGCGGTGAGTGCCGTGTCGCCATTTGCCGTTGCGATCTTCGGGTCGGCCTTGTACTTCAGCAGCAGCTTCATCAGATCGGTATCGCTCGACTGCGACGCGCGCACGAACGCGGTCGCACCGTCTTCGAAGAACCACTGCATCGTGAAGATGGTGCGCGTCAGGGTGTTGTCCTTGACCCGGGCGTTGGGATTCGCGCCCTTGTCGAGGAGCTGCTTGATGATCTCGAGGTGATCCATATCCGGCTTCGGCACCGGATAATCGCCGCCCTCGATGTTGCGGTTGTCGGTCGCCAGATACAGCGGCGTCCATCCGCCCTTGTTCGCGATATTCGGATCGGCGCCCTTCTGCAGCAGGTACGACGCAACCTGGTAGTTGCGGTTGTTGACCGCCGTCAGCAGCGGCGTCCAGCCGTATTCGCTCTGATGATTGATGTTCGCTCCCGCGTCGAGCAGCGCCTTGGCCGACTCCAGATCGCCTTCGCGCGCCGCGAAGATCAGCGGCGTCAGACCGCCGCCGCCAGTGCCGACGAGGCCCGCGAAGACAACCTCGGTATCGTCCGTGTCGTCAGCCGCGTTCGCCTGGCCTTGACCCTGCGCCTGGGCCTGGCCCCCGCCGCGACCGCCGCGTCCACGCCCACGGCCGGCCTGAGCCGCAGGTTGCTGCGGCGTCTCCTGAACGGCCGGCTGTTGCGCGGCCGGCGCAGGCGCAGGCGCCTGCGCATTTCCTTGCGCCGTCGCTGTGTTCCCAGCTGCCCCCTGGCGGCCACCCTGCTGAGACAGTGGGTTGCCGTCAGCGCCAAGGGCCTGCGCGAGGCCGCGTTGTCCGCCGATCTCGACGCCGGCCTTCTGATCGCGCGTGAGCTGCTCTTCGTATGTGATGCCGGCTGCCGCCGCGCGCCGCCGACGATCCTGGGCCAGCTGCACCGCACGCTGATTCACGCGGTTCGCCATGTAGTTGCGCGGCAGCCCGGCGCCGCCGGACTTTGCCTCAGGATCGGCGCCAGCTGCGAGCAGCGTCTTCACCGCGTCGGCGTGCTTCTGCTCGACAGCCCACATCAGCGCCGTGGTGCCACGGACGGTTTCACGCGCGTTGACGTCGGCGCCCGCCTCGAGCAGCACCTTGATCGACTGCGGGTTGCCGCTCCGCGCGGCGAACATCACCATCGTCTCGCCGTTGGGCCCCTTCTGTTTTGCGTCGGCTCCCGCCTTGATCAACTTGTCGATGATTGCGGCATGACCGTAGATCGCCGCCATCTCGAGCGGCGTGACGCCGGTTCGATTGGCGGCCTTCACGTTCGCGCCGGCGCGAACGAGCATGTCCACCATCTCGCCGTCCTGCTTGTACACCGCCCAATGCAGCGCGGTCGCGCCATCGACCTGAGGCGCATTCACATCGATCTTCTGCTGAATGAGCTTCTGGACAGCCGCGCGGTCACCTTTTTGAGCGGCATCGGCCACATCGCTCTTGCCCGCTCCCGCCGTAATGCCGGCGATGAGCACCCACAGGACCGCAGCACATGCGAGCGCACGCGTCGTACGCATCTCCACCACCTACACCAGTTTGGCAAGCGGGCCCGTGCTGTCCCCCTGCTTGCTCTTGTCGACGCCGTACATGTTCAGCACGCTGACGAGGAGATTGCCCGTGGGCGTGCTCTTCCGTTCGTACTTGAGATGTCGATTGCCTTTCAGCTGTCCGTTCGCTCCGCCGACCAGGATGTGCGGCACGTCGTAGTGCTGATGCTGATTCGAGTTGCCCATGTTCGTGCCGTACATGATCAGCGAACGATCGAGCAGCGTCTTGTCGCCGTCGGGGATTCCCTTCAGCTCCTCCGCCAGATACGCCATCGTCGACACGTGATAGCGGTTCAGCGTCGCGTAGCGGCGAATCTGCACCGGGTCGTCCTGATGATGCGAGCCGCCATGGAAGCTGACGCTCGATCCGCCGTCCGGGTACAGCGGGCTCTTCGGGAACTGATACACACGGCTCGTCAGGTCGCGCGCGCCGAGCAGCGTCACCACGCGGGTGATGTCGGCCTTGAACGCCAGCGCCACGAGCTTCCAGTGCAGGCGGATATGCTCGTCGAACTGCTCCGGGATCCCCGGCGGCAGATCGATCTCGGGCACGCTGTTCGAGTTCTTCGCGGCCATCTGGATGCGACGTTCGATCGTGCGGATCTCGTCGGTGTACTGGTTGACGGTCTGAACATCGGTCGCACCCAACTGCTTGCGCAGGCCTGCGAGCTCGGTCGTGACCGAGTCGAGGATGCTGCTGCTTTGCTTCATGCGCTGCGCGCGCAGCTCGGGGGTGGAGCCGTCGCCGAACAGCCGTTCGAACACCGTCTGCGGGTTGAGCTCCATCGGCAGCGGGCTCGTACGCTGCACCTTTTCGTTTTCCGGCGTCGGCAGCTCGATCCACGAGATCGAGTTTGTGTACGAGCAGCTATACCCTTCTCCGCAGTTGCTCGAGCTCGAATTGGGATCTTCCACCGCGAGCTGAAGCGACGGCAGCAGCGTGTCCTGCCCGATCCTCTGCGCGATCAGCTGATCGATCGTCGCGCTGCCGGTCGTGGCATCGGCGCCGGCGGTCTTGCGCGGCTTGATGCCGGTCAGATACGCCGCAGCAACCCAGTGGTCGGATCCGGTCGTGCCCTCGGGCGGTTCAGCCGATTGCGACCACAGTCCGTTCAGGACGACGGTCTGGTCGCGGAGCCCATCGAGCGACTCGAGAATGTAAGGAAGCTTCGCCGGGAGCGGGCCTTCCTCCGCCGGTTCCCAATGCCCGGGTCCCATGCCGTGCGGGAAGAAGATCCCGACGAATCGCTGCTTCGGCTCTGCTGCCACCGTCTGCGCCAGCGCAGTACCTGCGGGGAGCATCGCGTCGATCAGCGGCAGTGCGAGCGTGACGCCTGCGCCCCGAAGGAATGTTCTGCGAGGAATGTGCCTTTTCGTTATGAACGACATGATTAGTTGACTCCCGATTTATCCGACGTCGAGGAGGCCCGCGCAGTATTGGTCGCGACGTCCCCCTTCGTATTCATCTGGAATGGCCGGCTCTTCACGATGCCGAGCACGAGCGTCGAGAAGCGGTCGTTGTTCTTGTCGGCGTCGCGTGCGATCGAGCGCACGAGCGGCATGTCGCGATATTCGGCACCACGGCCCATCGCGTAGGTGAAGAGCTTCTCCGACGCCACTCTGACGAACTGATGGCTGTAGTTCGTGGTCAGCCAGTTCCGGAGTTCGACCGGGTTCGTCACCTTGGTGTTGTCGAACACCTGTGTGTTCGTATCGATCGGCTGACTCTCGTCCTCCGTACGCCACAGGCCGATCCCGTCGAAATTCTCGAGCGCGAACCCGATTGGATCCATCAGCCGATGGCACTGCACGCAGTCGGGACGCACGCGATGCGTTTCCATCTTGTGGCGCATCGTCGGTTCCTTCGCGTTCGGGTCGGCGGCCCGCGGCGGGAGCGGCGGCACGTTTGCGGGCGGTGACGGTGGCGGCATCCCGAGCAGATTGCCCATCACCCATTTGCCGCGAGTGACCGGCGAAGTCCGTTCGGGCTTCGACGTCGTGGCGAGGAACGCGCCCTTGCCGAGCAGGCCATCGCGCGCTTCCATGCCGGGCCCGAGCGTGACGCGGCGGAACTGGCTGCCGTAGATGTTCGGAATGCCGTAGTGCTTCGCGAGCCGCTCGTTCACGAACGTGTAGTCGGCGTTGAGCAGATCCATCACCGAGCGATCCTCACGCACGATCGCGTCGAAGAGCAGCTCTACTTCGCGCCTCATCGCCTGGCGCAGCGGATCGTCGAAGTCGGGATAAATCAGCGGCAGCGGACTCGTCGCATCGAGCCCGCGCAGATTGAGCCACTGCCCTGCGAAGTTCACCGCAAGCGCTTCCGCTCTCGGGTCCTTCAGCATGCGCCGCACCTGCTGCTCGAGCACCACCGGATCCTTCAAACGGCCCGATGCCGCCACTTTGAGCAGCTCGGGGTCCGGCGACGTACTCCACAGGAAGAACGACAGCCGCGACGCCAGATCGACGTCGCTGATGCGATAGGGCTGACCCGCACGCACGGTGACCGGCTCTTCCTCGATTCGGTAGATGAACTGCGGCGACGCGAGGATGCGCGCCAGCACCATTTCGATGCCGGTCTCGAAGCCCTTCTCCTCTTTACCGAACTTGTAGAACTCCATCAGGAGATCGACGTCAGCCGTCGACGCAGGACGCCGGTAGCCATTCGTGGCCAGGTTCGTGACGATGCGGCGTGCACACGGGAGTTCTTCCGCTGCGGTCTTCGGCGTGCAGATGAAGATCTTGCGGCGGCTCGGCGAGTCCTTCGCCGGCGTCGCCTCGTATGGCCCCTCGATGCGCATCGTGCCGACATGGGGGAAGAAGGTGTAGCCCGGCGTCGGTCCGGTCTGGACCGTGTCGCGCATGAAGTGTTTGTCGAGATCGAGGAGCGGCGCGAAGTTGGTCGCGAGGAACGTCGCGCCGATCATGTGCGTGCCCGCGGTGGTCTTGAAGCGCACGCGCATCGGGGTTCCACCGCGTCCGCCGAAAAAGGCTTCTGGGCCGGCTTGTCCGACCGGGCGCGCCGCTGGTTGCGCGGCGCCGGCACGGCCACCACAATTGGCCGCGGGCGTGTTGCGTCCACCACCCTGCCAGTTGATCAGGGCGAGCTCCGAGCTGTCGAGCACGAGCGACAGCCGTTCGCAGGGAACCGAGCCGAAGCCGGTGGGCGACATGTTGTCGCCGAAGATCGGTGTGATCGTCAGGCTGTATTCGCCGTCCGACGGGAAGTTGTGCGGCACGAGCATGCCGCCGCGCGTTCCGAAGGGCATGCCTTCGATGTGATAGTCCTGCGACGTGTCCTCGCGCGTGCGGTACACGACCAGCGTCGGTTCTTGCGGATACCCCATTGCAAGACGGCTGATCTTCTGTGCGGCCGACACGTACGCTTCGACCAGCGTCGACGAGATCCCGAGCGCGCCGGCGATGTTGTCGAATCCCGAGGTCGAGTCGTCCGATGGCAGGTACTTACCCGGATCGATTTCCAGATTCAGCAGATCGTGAACGACGTTCGCGTACTCGGTGCGGTTGAGGCGATGCAGGCCCGGCGGCGGCGTGAACGGCTTGGCGGTCGCATCAAGGGCGGTCTCGAACGACGTGATCATCGCGTCGAACTTCGCCGGATCCGGCCGCTTCATGCCGAGCGGCGGCATCTGGCCCGCGCGGGTCTTGCGGACGATCAGCTCCCACCGCTCGCGATCCTTCTCCACATTGGCGGGGTCGAGTGCATCGATCGTCATGCGGCGCGCCGAGTCCTGACCGGCCGCCTTCATCTTCTCGCTGTGGCACGCCGAACAGTACTGGTTGAGAAACGCGCGCTGTTCCTCGACGCTGACTGCCGGTGCGGCAGGCGTCGTGACGGTACTCGCACGCACCGGCGCGACGGCTTGAGGCGCGCGTGGTGCCGGTTGCGTTTGACGCGATTGTTCTTGGCGTGGCTGCGACGCGACTGGGGCTTGCGACTGGCCAGTTTGAGCCTGAACGGCCCACACGAGGGCTGTGGTCGCGACGCATCCGAGAACCAGGGCTTTCGAATTCATTCCTCCGCTCCGGTGACTCGAATCAGAATTGATATGGAAGAGCGATCATAATCACGGCAATTGATCACTGATGACCTCGACCCGCACGCGGTCTGCGTGATGACGTGACAGCCCAAAAATCCAGTGGGCTTAACAGGATACCGGACTTTTTGGGCGACCGGCAAACGCGGCTGCGGCGCTGTTTCGGGCTTAGACGTCCGTACCAGCGAATACGCCCATGTGGCCGATGCCGTTTCCGCGAAAAATCTTCTAAGGGAAAGCCTCGATACTACTTTTTCTTGGTGGGCTCGGGCTTTTTCGGGGGGTCATATGTGACCCTCTTGTTCTGATCCTCGAGAACGGCCTTCTTGTCTCCTGGATACCAGTACTCCAGGTGGCAGTTCTCGCACGCTTTGTCGATCTGGCTGCCGACATCGAAGAGCGCCTCGGCGTCGCGCGCGCGCGCCACTTTCACCGAGCTCATCGCCGCTTCTCGCAGACCGTCGGCGTACTTGTTCCAGAGGGCGCGGTCTTGGTCGACCTTGGCTTGAATCTGTTCAGGACGAAGCTCCGGCTCCGAACCTCCCCTGTGCGGCTGGTTCTCTTCCGCCTTGTCCGGCGGAGGCGCCATCTTGCGCGGCATCTTGAGCAGGTTCGTCGCTTCGGCGAGGAGCAACCCACCCCGTTCGACCTTCAGCCAATCGTCGTCGCTGAGCGGCTTGGTTTCCACGATCCCTTTCGCGGTGACATCGACCACGGCTGCGTCGAAGACCCAGTCGGCCGTCGGATCGATGATGTGCTCCATCAATTCCTTGACCGTAAGCGTCGGAGTCAGGGCGGATTCAAGTGACGGAGCGGCAGGCTTGGCGGGCGGTGCGGGAGAGGAAGACCCGCACTGCGTCGTCAGGGCAGCGAGCCACATGACCGACGTGAGGGCGACTATCGATCTTCCTCTGAGCACCCGGACCTCTCGATACTTATCTACTTCGCTGGCTTGGCAGGGTTGGCAGCGCCCGACTTCGCACCGGTCTCGGCGATCTCGCCTGGCACCGGAGGAATCTTCTCGTTCGGATACCAATACTGCTTGTGGCAGTTCTCACACGCCTGTTCGATCTGCTCACCAACTTCGAACACCTTCTGGGCATCCTTGGCATCGACCGCCTGCAACGCCGCGAGCCCGGCTTCGTGAAGCGCCTTCGCGCGCATGCGGAACGCGGGGATGTCCTTGTTGATCAGCGCTTCCATTTCCGATGGTTCGAGCTCGACGCCCGGCGTTTCGGACTTTTCACCAGGCCGCGCGACGTGACGACCCGGAACGATCAGCAGATTCGCCGCCTCGGTAAGCGCGATCGCGCCATGGCGCACCTTGGTCCATTCCTCGTCCGTCTTGGGCGCAGTGTCCACCGTGCCCTTGGCGCTTTGCACCGTCGTCACCGCCAACCAGACGACGTCGGCGTTGGGATCGACGACCGACTGCATGATGTCCTTGATGGTCGCAGTCGGCGTGTACTCCGGAGGAGCCACAGCAGGCGCCGGCGCCGACGCGGCTTGCTGGCTCTGACAGGCGCTCGTCACGAGCAGCGATCCGATACCGAGCGTGACTACGAAAGAAAACATCCAACCAGTCGTTCGCATCGCTCACCTTTCCCTGTCCGGCCTGAGCCGGACCTGAACATGGGCTGCTGGGTCAGCACCTCAACATAGCTGACCACTTCCCGGCGCGCATCTGAACTCTTGATTAATTCTTAGTCAGAAAGAGGGTCCGGCAAACCACCTACGCCAAGGCTACGGTGGTCCGCCGTAGCTTCAGCGAAGGCGGAAGCCGGACACTACGTGCGTCTACTTCCCGCTCGTCGTTGCCCCCTGCGACGACCCCGCGAAGAGCTTGCGGCCGTCCGTGAAGGTGATGCTCGTGGCGTTGGCGGTCGGTGTGCCATTGCGCGCCTGGTATCCGTCGACAACGAGCTGCGTCCCGGCGACGAGGTCCTCTTTCCGCCAGCCTCGTCGATAAAGCGCGTTGGCTCCACCGGTTTCGCATGCCCAATTGACCACCTTGCCGTCCTTTCCCTTCACGGCGATGTGAATCCAGGCATGGGGGTTCGTCCACCGCATCTCGATGACCTTGCCGGTCAGCTTGACCGGTCTGTTCGCGTCGTACTCGGCTGAAAAGGAGTGGTGCGCGACGGCCGTCCCTCCAGCCAGTCCTACGAGCAGCGCGACGACCCCCGCGACCGCGATTCCCCTCATGAGTGCCCTCCGGCTAAGAACCTTGCCTCTTCCTGCGTGCCGCGTCCCTGATTTCTTTCAGATGCTGCAGATCCTGATCGTCTTCGTGACAGGCGACCTCGAGCAGCTCGTCCTTCTGCCGATTCAGATCGAAGGCGATCGTCCACGGCCGCGTATACACGACGGGATCGCTGACGGTGGCCTGATAGCGAATCGTATCTCCGTCGATCGGCATGAAGCGCTCGACGACCCGCTCGGCGTGGCTCACCATTTCCCCCACCTCGTTCAGCCACGCCTTCCCATTCAGATTCGTCGTCTCGACGATCAGCGTATCGCCATCCCAGTTGCCGATAGAGTCCCCTTGCCAGAGGCGCATCGTGTCGGGTAGATGCGCTCGGCCGTCGAGCGGGATCGCGCGCCACGACATGCGCTCGTGCAGCACTACGAGGTAGCCCGGTGGCTGCAGGATCTGCAGCGGCGACGGGATATACATCGATCGCGGCACGCCGGCAACGAAGCAGTGCGCGGTCGGGTCGTCGTACCCGCGCTCGGGCCGCTTGCGGTTCTCCATTTCAGCCTTGGCCCAGGGTTGAGCGGGCAGCACGCCGTCAGGAGGATCGACGATGATGCCGCGTCCTCCCGGCGTGAGGAAGTCGACGTCATGCTTGCCGAGTCCATAGTTGCCGCCGCCGCCGTCGGCCATGAAGTAGCCCTGGAAGTCAGGCTTGCCGTCGGCCATGCGACGAATCGGCTTGGGCGGTTCGGCTTTCTCGGACGGTTTCGCCGCCGGGCGAGGAAACATCGGCGGCGCGCTCATCGAGGCCCACTCCGTGGGAACTTTCACGGGTGGAGCCGACGGACCCGGATACCACGTGCGCGGGTCCCGCTCGAAGTCGCCGCTCGCTTCCTCGTGCTCCGCCTGGCACTGATATTCGAAGATGCGATCGCGATCGAGATGGCGATAGATCGGCATCGAGATCTTCCAGGGCCGCATGAAGACCGCCGGGTCCTCGATCGTCGCCTCGTACTGAATCGTGTTCGCGTCCTTCATCGTGTATCGCTCGACGACGTGGATCTGGTCGCTGTGGAACGTGCCGGTCGTGTCGAGCCACGTCTTGTCGTTCTGATCTTTCACGTCGACGACGAGCGTGTCGCCTTCCCATCGTCCACGTGAATCGCCCATCCAGAAGTCGATCCCCTGGGGCCCCGGTACTCCGTTGGTGTAGATGGTGCGGTGGACCTGCGACCATTCGAACGTG
>DATFRP010000030.1:0-19653 GCA_035263125.1 Vicinamibacterales bacterium | reverse complement strand
CGTACACTATTCGCCCATGCGTTATGTCCGCATGCTCAGTAACTCCGTGTTCGCGGGTGTCCTCGCGGCGGTGTATTTGAGCGTGCTGTTGCTGGATTTGAATCCAGCAGTTCCCCTCACGCTTCAGACAGAAAGCGCGCTGCTGACGGTGACGCTGCTCGCGTATGGACTGCACATCGGCGTGGGCTCGTATGCGCTGTACGTGCTCCGTCAGATCGCGATCTCTGAGCCGGTGTCGCCGGGATGGATCAGCCTTCGGCTGTTGACGTGGAGTGCTGCGGCGCTGAGCGGCACGGCGGCTGTCATCACCTGGCTCCACGCAACTGGCCTGCGGTCCTCGCTCGAGCCCGGCGCCGTGCGTACGTTGACGTCCACGGCCGCTCTGTTCGCCACGACGACGGCGGTGTTCCTCGTGCTCGGTTTCGCGCAGATCGCTGCGCGGCCACGACATCGCGCGACGGTGGCGGTGCTGTTCACGGTGGCGACCACGGTCTCGATCGTCGGACCGCTGGTGCTTCGTGGTCGTGGCGGTATCGTGACGCCTCCCCTGCGTCCCGTGCCGACGCCACACGTGGAACCGGTCGAAGGCCCGCGGGTCGTCCTGCTGTGTCTCGACGGCGCGTCGCTCGACATGATCTCGCCCGCGGTTGCGGCCGGTCGGTTACCGAACTTCGGACGCCTGCTCGAGCGCGGGGCCTCGATGCACCTTGCCACCACGAGACCAACGCAGGCCGAACCGGTCTGGACGTCGGTCATGACGGGCATGTGGCCGGCGCACCATGGCATCCGGGGGGCAGCGAACTACCGTCTGTTCAACAGCAACATCACGCTCGAGGTCCTGCCCGACTATCTGTTTTCGCAGGCGCTGCTTCGTTACGGGCTGATACAGGCACAGCCGCACTCGTCACACAGCTTTCGCGCGCAGCCGCTATGGAGAGTGGCTGCACGTTACGGCGTTCGAACGGGGTTGATCGGTCTTCCGCTCACGCACCCGGCCGAGTCGTCATCGTCCGGCTTCATCGTCAGCGACCGCTTTCGTCTCCGCGGTGATCGGTCGGTGCTCGAGGCCGGGCCGGCCGTCTCCCCAGCCAGGCTCGACGACATGGCGCGCACGGTCGATGTTGCCGACGAGCCCAGTCTGTCATCGGACAGTGTCCGTCTTGACCTGATGCCCGGTGAGCGCGGATCGAGTGTGGACGTGGATCGGGTGCGCCACGCGCTGGCGCGTGAGCTCGACGCCACCGAACACGTACGACTGCTTGCGGTGAGGTATGCCGGGCTGGACGCGGTCGGCCATTACTACTTGCGGTACGCGCAGCCGGAGTCGTTCGGCGATGTCTCAGAGGAGGAGCGGAGGCGATTCGGTCGTGTCCTCGACGACTACTACGACTACGTCGATGGTCTCGTCGGTGACGCGGTCGCGGGGCTGCGCCGCGATGATCTGCTGGTGGTCGTTTCCGGCTTCGGCATGGAGGCGCAGACGCCTGGCAAACGACTGCTCGAGCGCGTGATCGGCGACCCGCGCTTCAGCGGCACACATGAGCGAGGGCCCGACGGTTTTCTGCTGGCGTATGGCTCGGCCGTCGCCCCCGCCCGTCAGGCCCGCGGCGCTGTCGTCGACGTCGCGCCCACGCTGCTCTACTTCCTCGGCCTGCCGGTCGCGCGCAACATGGATGGGTTTGCCCGCACGGACATCTTCACGCGCGACTTCAACGAGCAACGAACCATTACTTTCATCCCTTCCTACGAGGTGCAGTAGGGTCAGCGGCCTTCGCCACCCTTTGAACCCTCTGAACCTGCTAAAATAGTTTCACTTCTTTAACTGCGGACCTGAGAGTCCGCGAAGAGGTGTAGATGCCCACAGGTAAATCTCCTCACACACCACGTACGGGGTCCGCATGCCGGTAGTCATGGATGCGGATCGCATCGGCCGGACGCTCGCCCGCATCGCGCACGAGATCGTGGAGCGCAACAAGGGCGTGGATGATCTGGCGCTCGTCGGTGTCCGGACGCGCGGCGTCCCGCTGGCGCGCCGGCTCGCGCGTTCGCTGCAAGAGATCACCGGCCACGACGTGCCCACCGGCGCGCTCGATATCACGCTCTACCGCGACGATCTGATGCGTCACGCCGTCGGTCCTCAGCCGCAGGTGCGTCGCACCGAAATCCAGTTTTCGATCGACAGCCGCAAGATTCTGCTCGTCGACGACGTGCTGTACACGGGGCGGACGACACGCGCGGCGCTCGATGCGCTGATCGACTTCGGGCGGCCGAAAGCGATTCAACTCATCGTGCTCGTCGATCGCGGACACCGTGAGCTCCCGATCAAGGCCGACTACGTCGGCAAGAACCTGCCGACCTCGCTCGAGGAGAGCGTGCAGGTGCGTCTGCTCGAGATCGATGGACAGGATGAAGTCGTGGTCGACGGAGGTGCGGCATGACAACGGCCAGTGAGATCGACAAGAAACCGGCTGTCACGGCACTGCGGCACAAGGACCTGCTGGGCATCGCCGATCTGTCGGCGGAAGAAATCGCGCTGGTGCTCGACACCGCGGAGGCGATGAAAGAGGTCGGCACGCGTCCGATCAAGAAAGTGCCGGCGCTCCGCGGCAAGACCGTGGTCAACCTGTTCTACGAGCCGAGCACGCGGACGCGCACGTCGTTCGAGATTGCGGAAAAGCGGCTCAGCGCCGACACGTTGAATATCGCGATCGGTACCTCCAGCGTCGTCAAGGGCGAGACTCTGGCCGATACCGCCTTGAATCTCGAAGCGATGTCGCCGGACATGATCGTCCTGCGCCACTCCTCGTCGGGCGCGTGCCACTTCCTGTCGCGCATCTGCCAGTCGGCGATCATCAACGCCGGCGACGGGATGCACGAGCATCCGACCCAGGCGCTGCTGGACGCGTTCACGATTCGCGAGCGCAAGAAACAGCTCAAAGGGCTCAAGGTCACCATCATCGGCGACCTGCTGCATAGTCGCGTGCTGCGGTCCAACATCCAGCTGTTGACGAAAATGGGCGCGGAGGTGTGGGTCTGCGGGCCTCCCACGCTCATCCCCACCGACATCCGGCGCTTCGGCGTGCAGGTCACCAGCAAGGTGGATGACGCGATCGTCGACGCCGACGTGATCATGCTGCTCCGCATTCAGCTCGAGCGCATGGAAGGCGCGTACTTTCCGTCGCTGCGCGAATACTTCAGGGTCTTCGGCATGACGGAGGAGCGGCTGCGACTGGCGCGGCCCGAGGTGATGATCATGCACCCCGGTCCGATGAACCGGGGCGTCGAAATCGCCTCGGAAGTCGCCGACGGGCCCTATTCAGTCATTCTCGATCAAGTCGCCAACGGCGTCGCTGTGCGCATGGCGGTGTTGTATCTCCTTGCGGGCGGAGCCGAACATGAAGACGCTGCTTAAGGGAGGACGAGTCGTCGATCCCGCGAACGGGATCGATGGCGTCCACGATGTGCTGATCGATGGCGACCGCATCGAGCATGTCGGTCGAGATCTGCCGTCGAATGGCGCAACGGTCTTCGAGATCCCGGCCGGTCTGGTCGTGTGCCCGGGCTTCATCGACATGCACGTGCATCTGCGCGAGCCCGGGCAGGAGCACAAGGAAACCGTGGCCACGGGCACGGCCGCGGCGGTCGCCGGAGGATTTACGGCCGTGGCGTGCATGCCGAACACGGCGCCGGTCAACGACAACGCCAACGTGACCTCGCTGATTCTGGCGAAGGCCGCCGAAGCCGGGCTCGCGCGCGTGTATCCGATCGGGGCCGTGTCGAAGGGCTCGCATGGAGAGCTGCTGGCGGACATCGCGGAATTGAAGCAGGCCGGCTGCGTCGCGATCACCGACGATGGGCACCCCGTGAAGACCGCGCTGCTGCTGCGCCGCGCGCTGGAGTATGCCGGTATGTTCGGCATGCCGGTCATCGAGCACTGCGAGGATCCCACACTCAAAGGGGACGGTGTCGCTCATGAAGGCTTTCATGCTGCATCGCTCGGGCTGCGAGGCATTCCGGGGGCCGCAGAAGCACTCGGCGCGGAGCGGGGAGTGCTCCTCTCGGAACTGACCGGGTCGGCCTTTCACGTCGCGCACATGAGTGCGCGTGCGTCGTTGCGCGCCGTGCGAAAGGGCAAGGAAGCGGGCGTTCGCGTCACCTGCGAAGTGGCGCCGCATCACTTCACCCTGACCGACGAAGCCCTGGGGACGCCGATTCCGTATGACACGAACGTGAAGATGAACCCGCCGCTGCGCGAGGCGGCCGATCGCGATGCGATGATCGGAGGCATCGTCGATGGGACCGTCGATGTGATTGCGACTGATCATGCCCCGCACCACTACGACGAGAAGAAAGTCGAGTTCGATCGCGCGCCATTTGGCATCGTCGGGCTCGAGACCGCGGTGCCGCTGTCGCTCGACCGGCTCGTTCATGCCGGCCTGATCCGGCTGTCGCGTCTGGTGGAACTGCTCTCGGTCAATCCCGCGCGGATCCTCGGCGTGCAAGGTGGATCGCTTGCGCCCGGCGCACGCGCTGACGTCACCGTGCTGGCGCCCGATCTCAAGGTGCGCGTGCAGGCGTCGGCAATGCGGTCGCGGTCGAAGAATACGCCCTTCGACGGGTGGGAGCTGCGCGGCGGTGTCGCCGCGACGATCGTGGGCGGGCGAACGCTGTTCGTGAACCCGGAAGCGCGGGTCAGTCTCTCGGACTCATTTGTCAGCAATCCGGGCGGTCAAGACGGCTAGGGGATGAATCGTGATTGGAGCTATGAGTCGAATAGAAGAAATCCGTGAACGCGCGTTGCACGAGCTCCAGCAGCATCAGGTGCTGATGCTCAATGGGCACTTTGACTACGGCAACGGCTATCACGGCCGGGTGTATGTCAACCCTCATCAGCTGTTCAGATTTCCTTCCAGGATCTGGCGGTTTGCGCAGGACCTGCTCGACGTACTGCCCGGCGCCATCCTCGAAGCGACTGAGGTCGTCGCCGGGCCGGTCACCGGAGGCGCGCTGCTGGCGCACACGATGGCGGGTCTGCTCGACAGCCGACGCCCGATGTCCAGTCCGCCGACGATGTTCGCGCCGTTCGCCGTCGACGCGACCGGCACGCATACGCTGAGCCGGTTCTACCGACAGCAGATCGCCGGCCGCCGGGTGCTGCTCGTCGACGATGTGCGGAACACAGGGCAGACGCTGGTGAGATGCGCGGGTCTCGTGCGCGACAGCGGCGGATCGGTCATCGCGACCGCGGAAATCTGCGATCGCATGGAAGCCGTCGTCGATGTCGGCGTGCCCAACGTGCCGCTCGCCGAATACAAGGCGCCCGAGAACTATCCGGCGGCGACGTGCCCGTTGTGCGCAGCAGGCCTCCCGATCAATACCTTTTAGGCAGGCCCTTCAGCGTATCGGCGCGGGCTGTTCATTGAGGCATTCCATGGACCACGTGAGCATCGTTCCGGCGCATGAGAAGGACGTGCCCGTGATCCTGGAAATGATCAGGGGCCTGGCCGAGTACGAACAGCTCTCGCACCAAGTGGTGGCGACCGAAGAATCGCTGCGCACGTCGCTGTTTGGCGCGAGGCCGGCGGCTGAAGTCGTGCTGGCGTACTCCGATCGCACGCCGGTTGGTTTCGCGTTGTATTTTCACAACTACTCGACGTTCCTTGGCCGATCCGGCCTCTACCTCGAAGATCTCTTCGTCGTTCCCGCATGGCGTGGCCGCGGCGTCGGTCGGAAGCTGCTGAGTCATCTTGCCTCGATCGCCGTCGCGCGTGCATGCGGGCGCATGGAGTGGGCCGTGCTCGACTGGAACGAGTCGGCGATCGGTTTCTATCAGCGGCTCGGTGCGCGGGTGCTGGACGACTGGAGAATCTGTCGTCTTTCGGGCGAGGCGCTGTCACGCGCCGCCGGCGACGCCTGACGTGAGACCGCGGCTGATCGCGGCGATGTCGGCGTCGATCGCCGTCATCATCGCTGCGCCCTTCGTCGGTCAGATTCGCGGCGCGGTTCAGTCGGCCCTGCCCGGTCAGTATCGTCTCATCATCGGCGGCACGATCGCCGCAGCCATCGCCGTCGCGCTCGCGGGCGCCTTCATCCGCATTCGAGAGCGTCGGCTCTCCCGGTATGGAGTGATCGCGGCGGCCATCGGCGGCGGCGTGATCTACGCCTGGCTCACGGCCACCGGCATCGCGAACGTCGACGTCGTCGAACGGTTTCACTTCGTGGAGTATGGGCTCCTCGCCTTTCTGTTCTACCGGGTCTGGCGAGTCCGTACGGACGTCGCGGCGCTGCTGTTTCCGATGCTCGCCGGTATTGTCGTCGGGACGCTGGACGAGGGCATGCAATGGCTCGTGCCTGCTCGGGTGGGCGAGCTGCACGATGTGCTCCTCGACGCGGCGGCGCTGGCCTGCGGCCTGGCGTTCAGCATCGGCCTCGAGCCGCCAGTGTCGGTGACGACGCCGCTCGATTCGCAGAAACGGCGGAGTCTTGCGGTGTTCGTCGCGACGTCCATGGCGATCGTGGCCGCGTTCTTCGCGATCGTGCATCTGGGTCACGAGGTCGATGGCGCCGAGGCCGGTCGCTTCTTCTCCCGGTTCACGGCAGAGGAGCTGCGGCAGGCCGCGCGTGATCGCGGGGTGAGGTGGCGCAGCGAGCCGCCGATCACGCTGCACCGCTTGTCGATCGAGGATCAATATCTGGCTGAAGGTATCTGGCACATTCAACGCCGCAACGAGGGCACGGGCCTGCACACATGGAAAGAGAACCTGATCCTCGAGCGCTTCTTCGAGCCGGTACTGGAGTTTCCCACCTACTCGACGCCTTCGGGCGCGAGGTGGCTGCCCGAACAACGTGCGAACGTCGAAGCGACCGAGGGCAGCGATTCGACGGCGTACCTCAGTGAAGCCAATCCGTTTCCGATCTACGCATGGAGCCCGCTGACGTACTGGGCGAGCGTCGCCGCGTTGATCGCCGGCGTGGTCTTCAGCATCATGAGAGCAGGTGAGCCCAGACGATGACGCCAGGCGATCGCTTCGAAGAGCTGTACCGTGCGTTCGATCACACGACATCGGCCACCGATCCCGTCCACATCGTTCGCCGGTTTTCATCGCCGGAGGATCGGGAAGTCGTCGGGTTCTGCGCGGCCGGTCTCGCGTTCGGCCGCGTGGCGAGCGTGCTGCAGTCGATCGAGGCGCTCCTCCAGGTGATGGGGCCTCATCCGGCCGCATTCGTGAGGCAGTTCGACGTCGCACGTGACGGTGTGCGCCTGCAGCCGCTCGTGCATCGATGGATCAGGGGTCGAGATCTCATCGCGCTGCTGCTGATTCTCCAGCGCATGCTGCGCGAAGAGGGATCGATCGAAGCCTTCTTTCGAGCCGGCGACGATCCGTCCACACCACATGTCGGCCCCGCGCTCGACGCGTTCTCGTTGCGCGCGCTGCACACCGATCTTCGCGCGGCGTACGGGCGCCGTCAGCCGAAGGTTCGTGGTGTCTCGTACTTTTTTCCGCGCCCCTCGTCGGGAAGCGCCTGCAAGCGCCTCAATCTTTTCCTCCGGTGGATGGTCAGGACGGACGCGATTGACCTCGGTGTGTGGACCGCCGTGTCGCCAGCGCGTCTCATCGTGCCGCTCGATACGCATGTCATTCGCGTCGGACGCTGTCTGCGGCTGACTCGTTACACCAGCCCGGGCTGGAAGATGGCCGAAGAGATCACCGCCTCCCTTCGCCAGGTCCATCCGATCGACCCCGTGCGATACGACTTTTCGCTCTGTCACGTCGGCATGATGAGCGCGTGCGGATTCGGCAAAGCCCAGCGCGACTCCCAGTGCCCGTTACGGGGAATGTGCTCTCCCAGGCAAAAATCATCGAGAAAACGCGCGACATAGAAATTGTCTGACCCGTTGTCGATCTCGGGTCTCCCCGGACGACTATCCGATGTCTGGGCCGCTGATGCAGGCCCCATATTGCGGAGGATGCCATGAAGTATCTGTGCCTGATCTACGACGACGAGAAGAAAGCCGCGGGGATGACGAAAGAAGAGGGAGAGGCCTTCATGGGCGAGTATTTCGCCTTCACCGAAGGCGTCAAGAAGAGCGGACACTACCTTGGCGGAAACGCGCTGCAGCCGGTCAGTACGGCGACGACGCTTCGGACTCGAAGCGGAAAGCTATCGACGACCGACGGCCCGTTCGCAGAGACCAAGGAGCAGCTTGGAGGGTACTACCTGATCGAGGCACGCGACCTCAATGACGCACTGCAGGTAGCGGCGAAGATCCCGTCGGTCCGTACGGGGAGCATCGAAGTGCGACCGATCATGGAGTTCAGCTAGAGCGATCCGTGGATGTGTCCCGGGAGGGGGAGGGCCCGGCCGATCTCGTCCGGCAGACGGTCGAGGCCGTCTACCGCGCTGATTCGCGCCGCGTCCTCGCCACCCTGATCCGCCTTCTCGGCGACTTCGATCGCGCGGAGGAGGCGATGCACGAGGCCTTTGCCGCTGCCGTTGAGCAGTGGGAGCGCGAAGGTGTGCCCGCGAACCCTCGTGCGTGGCTCGTCTCCACCGGCCGCTTCAAAGCGATCGATGCGCTGCGGCGGCGCGCGAGGTTCGATGCCTCGCTGGCGCAGATCGCTGCCGAGTACGAGACCACCACCAGCGCGATCGAATGGGAAGAAGAGGGCGTCGAAGACGATCGTCTCCGCCTCATCTTCACCTGCTGTCACCCCGCGCTTCCCCCCGACGCACAGGTGGCATTGACGCTGAGAGAAGTCTGCGGTCTCACGACCGAGGAGATCGCGCGCGCGTTTCTCAGTGCTGCGCCGACCGTTGCACAGCGCATCGTTCGGGCGAAGTCGAAAATCCGCGACGCGCGCATTCCGTACCAGGTTCCCTCGCGCACCGATCTGCCCGAGCGGCTCGATGCGGTGCTGCACGTCGTCTACCTGGTGTTCAACGAAGGCTATGCGGCGTCCTCCGGTGCGTCGCTCACACGCCACGATCTCTCGGGTGAGGCGATCCGCCTGGGCCGCCTGCTGGTCGAACTGCTTCCGGAGCCAGAAGCGATGGGGCTGCTGGCGCTGATGCTGCTGCACGAATCGCGGCGCGCGGCGAGAACGTCAGCGCAGGGCGAGCTGGTGCTGCTCGACGAACAGGATCGCTCGCTCTGGAATCATGCGCAGATCGGCGAGGGTTCGGCACTCGTACGACGTGCGCTGTCGTCGCGGCGATTCGGGCCGTTCACGCTGCAGGCGGCGATCGCCGCCGTGCACGCGGACGCTACACGCGCAATCGACACTGACTGGGGCGAGATCGTCGAGCTCTACAACCTGCTCATGCAGATCGATGCGTCATCCGTCATCCAACTGAATCGAGCAGCCGCGATCGCCATGCGTGACGGCCCGGCCGCAGGGCTGCGACTCATTGACGATCTGCTCGCAGCCGGCCATCTCGGCGACTATCACCTCGCGCACTCTGCCCGCGCAGACTTGTGCCGGCGGCTCGGGCGATTCGAGGACGCGAGAATCTCATACGAACGAGCGCTCGGCCTCACGCGGCTGGAACCCGAGCGCCGGTTTCTTGAAAAGCGGCTTCGGGAACTCTCGTAAACGCAGGAGCGGAGGGGGCGGAGACACGGATTAACAGGAGAAACGGAGGAACGGAGGTCCATCTAGCTATCGATTCCGACCTTCGTTTCTCCGTTTCTCCGTGCGAGCCGTTTCTCCGTGATCTCCGTGACTCCTATCTAAGTGCGGGAGCCCGAAGCGACTGATAGACCTCCATTGTTCCTGAGACCATGCGTTCAACGGTGAAGCGTTCGCGTGCACGGAGGAGCCCGACCTGGCCCATTCGTGTGCGCAGCGGCTCGTTCTTCAACAGCTCGATGATGCGCGCGGCCATGGCGTCGTGATCGCGTGCGGCGACGAGGTAGCCGGTCACTCCGTCGTCGAGGACTTCCGGAACGCCTCCCACCGCGGTCGCGACCGCGGCCTTCGATGCGGCCATTGCGTCGACGAGCGACGTGCACAGGCCTTCGTGGAGCGAGCTCAGTGCGAAGAGATCGAATCCCTTCAACAGCTCGAGTGCGTCAGGTCGAAAGCCGGCCAGAAACACGTGCCGTTCGAGGTGCTTGCGCTTGATCTGTTCTTCGAGCGGCGTTCGCAGCTCGCCTTCCCCGAGGACCACGAATCGCACGTCGGGAATACTCCGCACGACGATCGCGGCGGCGTCGATGAGATGGTGCTGCCCCTTCTGCGCGACGAGGGCGCCGATGTTGCCGACGATCGGTGCGTGCGTCGGAAGGAAGAACGCGCTGTGCACGTGTGCCGCCGGCAGCCGCGCGATGCGTTCGACGTCCACACCCTCGTGGACGACCGTCGTTTTGTCACGATGGATCCCGTCGGCAATCAGCCGCTCGCGGACGGCCTCGCTGATCGCGATGAAGCAGTCCACCCGGTCGTACTTCCAGCGCGAGAACGAATTGTGGGCGATGCGGAACTCGATGCGTCGTGACGCCACCAGAAGGGGAGACGGCGACAACGAGATGATCGACAGCGCGGTTGCGGCCATGGCGACGCCGTGCGGATCGTGCGCGTGGACGACATCGGGCCGCAGTTGTTTGAGCACGCGCGACAGTCGCCACGCTGCGGTCAGATCGATCTCGTTCCTCGGCGCCAGTGGAATCAGGTCGGTTCCCTCCCTCATGCGCCGGAACAGTTCGCCCTCGGGATGCGCGACGAGCGCGGTCCGATGGCGCAGCGCACGCAGGCCCATCACCGTGTGCATCACTTGACCCTGGCCTCCTCGCCAGGTGCGCGCGGTGTCGATGTGGAGAGAGAACATCAGGCTTTGGGCTCTGGGTTTAGGCTCTGGGCTTCAGGCTCTGGGCTTCAGGCGTTCGCTGGAGTTCCCACAGCTTGGCGAATTTCAGGAAGACCGCGTACGAGTTCACGAGCGAGAGCGTGAGACCGGCAGTGCCGTCGACGATGCCTCTGCGGAGGATGTAGTTGCGAAGGAATGCCGCTGGGGGGTGCACCACGAGATCGAACGGACCTGCCCGGCGTCCGCTTTCGTACATCTGTCGCGCCGCGAGCGTCGAATACTGGTTGATTCTGGCGAGGTGATCGCTCAAATCGCGATAGGAATAGTGCTCCAATTCGTGCCGCAGCTGCCCGACCGCTCCGCCGACGGTCACCGACTCGTGCACGTATCGTCCGCGCCAGCTCGCGCGCCGGCGATCGTAGAGGCGCGTCTGATAGTCCGGATAGAAATCGGTCGTGCGTATCCAGCGCCCCAGATGACGGGTCACGCGCGGGACACGGTAGCCGGCGAACGGCGGATCAGACGCGAGCAGCGTCCGAATCTCCGTGGCGAGCACCGGTGTCAGTCGTTCATCGGCATCGAGCGAGAAGATCCAATCGTGGCTCGCCAGCCCCGCGGCGAAGTTCTTCTGATCGACATACCCGGTCCAGGCGCGTGTGTCGACGCGAACGCCCTTCGAGCGCGCGATCGCACATGTGTCGTCCGTGCTTCCCGAGTCGACGACGATAATCTCGTCGGCCCAGGAGGCAGTGTCGATAGCGGCGCCGATGTGGTCGGCTTCGTTGAGAGTGATGATTGTGACGGAAAGCGCCGGCACGGCGCGATGTTACTCGAAACCAGCCAAGGGCCTCTGCATCCTGTGCGGCCCTTGGCTGCCGCTGTCGTCCGGCGCGCTTCGCGCGCTTCTCGAAACTCGAGACCCTCTCGAGCCTCGAGTGTCGAGTTGACGATCAGTTGCTGTTGTTGATGACCTGCTGCGCCTGCACCGCACTGACGGCGGCGCCGCCGCCCACTGGCACTTCCTGCACGGTTTCGAGATCCACGACCGAGCGCGCGTAGTCGAGGATGGCGCGCAGCTCGTTGTTTCGCGCCTGGGCGAGGTCACGCTGCGCCTGAAACACCTGGAAGCTGGTGGACGTGCCCGCCGTGAACTTGCGCTGTTCGGCCTCGAGTTTTCGCGCTGCGAGCTCTCGCGACGCCTGCGTTGTCTGCACGCGCTGCTGGTTCGTCTGCACCTGCCGCGCGGCCTGTCGCACCTGCGTTGCGACTTGAAGCTCCTGGTTCCGGAGCTGCGTCTCCTCCTGTGCACGCTGCAGCTTCGTGCGCGCGAGGTTTGCGTCAGCCTGGCTCGTGCCGATCGGATAGCTCACATTGACCGCGGCTGTCCAACTTGGATAGGTGTTGTGGAAGAGATCGCCAAGGACTGTACTAAAGCCGCGCTGTGATTGGCCGATCACTTCTCCGAACGGGTTCGTGGGTCCGGGCGCGCCTCGTTGCAGGAACGTACCGCCGAGACCCTGCAGCCCATAGTTGAAATCCGCGGTCACGTCGGGCATCGATTGATTGCGGTAGTAGCGGATGTTGATGTCGGTCACTTCGAGCGACTTCCGCGAGTTGATCAGATCGGTGCGGTGGTCGAGCGCGGTGCGCACGGCGCCATCGGTGTCGACTTTGTCGACCTTGAAGTCGGGCAACTCCGTCGGCTCGATGTGGATCGTCCAGAAGTCGGGCATCGATGGATTGAACACGAGCGCGCGCAGCGTATCTTCGGACGTCTCGATCTGTGCCTGGGCGACGATCACCGCTTCCTGGCGGGTGGCGACCTCGGATTCCGCTTCGACGATGTCGATGGGCGGCGTCGTTCCGATCTCGACGCGGGCGCGTGTATTGCGCAGCGATTCCTGAGCGAGCTCCAGCGACTGCTGCTGCACCGTGAGTGAGGCCACGGCGTACGCGAGATCCCAGTACGCATTGCGCACTGTTCTGATCGTCGACGCGAGCGTCTGCCGCAAATCGACGTCCGCCATTTCGCGATTCTTCGCGCTGACGAGAACCTGCTGCCGCGTGTTGTCGATGCTCCAGTTCCGCAGCAGCGGCTGCGTGTACGCCAGCGACATCGATGTCCGCAGTTGCGGAGAGAACGTCGAGAACACACTGTTGCTGCTCAGCCGTGAGCTGTCCCATCCGACCTCGTAGGTGCCGCCCCAGCGCATCGCTTGCCTGATCCCGACATTGCTGGCGAACTGATCCGTGGTCGTCTGCAGCCCCTGGCCGCCCGCGAAGATATTCTGATTCGGGGCAGTGTTGCTGTTGCTTTGCAGCGTGCTGGTGAACGTGGGCGTCCAGCCTGAACGCGCCAGAACCAGGTTGAGATCCTGAATTTGAGGGTTGACTCGCGCGATTTGAAGGCCCAGGTTGTTCTCAACCGCCAGTTTCACCGCGTCGTCGGCCGAAAGGCGACGGACCGGAGCAGGAGGCTGGGCAGCCTGCGCCGTGGCAGGCGTCCCAGGCGTCGGCTGCTGCGCAGCCGTGGCCTGAAGCTGCAAGCTTCGGGTTATCGGGAACAGGGTCTGTGCGGAAACGAACACCGGCGTTCCGGAACTGACCGCCACTGCGATGATGCAGGCTCGAAAAACAATCGTACGCATGTCAAAGGAACTCCAGAAAATTGGGGCTATTCCGACTTCAGTATGACGAATGGCGGCGGCTGGATGTTCGCCAACTTGCAAAAGGTATACTCGCCGGGATGTCTACTGTAACGGCCGATGCCGTCCTGGATCGCTTCCGCCGCGTCGGCGCCTTCCTGGAGGGTCACTTCCGTTTGACCTCCGGCCTGCATAGCCCCGGGTATATGCAATGTGCGCTCGTTCTGGCCCATCCCCGTGAGGCCGAGGCGCTTGGGGCCGAGCTCGGGGACCATGTCCGCGGCCTCGGTGCGAACGTGGTGTTGTCACCGGCCCTGGGTGGCATCGTCATCGGTCAGGAAGTCGGGCGGGCCCTGGGTATACGGGCGCTCTTTGCTGAACGGCAGGACGGACAACTGATGCTGCGCCGCGGCTTCACGCTGGGGGCAGACGACCGCGTCCTGGTCGTTGAAGATGTCGTGACGACGGGGAAGTCGACCCGCGAGACGATCGACGTGGCGCGCGCCGCAGGGGCACCCGTCGTGGGAGCCGCAGCGATCATCGATCGCAGCGGCGGCGAGCAGCGCCTCGATGTGCCATTTCACGCACTCGCGACGATCGCGTTGCCGACGTATCAGCCCGAATCCTGCCCCCTGTGCGCCGCAGGTCAGCCGGTGGTCAAACCAGGCTCTCGCACGTGAACAGTGTCGGCCGGGTCTTGCTCTGTAGACCCGGCAACTGCTGACGGTCGCGGCAACTATGCGCACCCTCAAGCTGACGATCGCGTACGACGGTACGCGATTCGTTGGGTGGCAACGGCAGGCTCGAGGTGAATCCATTCAGGGTCATCTCGAAGATGCGCTGGCCCGGTTCGAGGGTTCGCATGTGACCGTCCACGGAGCGGGGCGCACCGACGCGGGCGTGCATGCGCTTGGACAGACGGCCAGCGTTCACGTGACCTTCACCCACGACGTTGGCACTTTGACGCGTGCGCTCAACGCGCACCTGCCCGAGGACATTCGGGTCCTCTCGGTGGAGGAGGCGGCCCCCGACTTCCACGCGCGGTTCAGCGCCTGCGGCAAAACCTATCGATATCGCATGAGTACTGCGCCGATCGCCGATCCGTTCGACCGGGCGTTCGTGTGGCACCTTCCGGAACGCCTCGATCTGACCGTCATGCGTGAGGCCGCAGCCGCTGTCGTGGGCACGCATGATTTTGCCGCGTTTCAAAGCGTGGGCACCGCGACAGCGGGAACCGTTCGAACCGTGACGCGATCCGAGCTCAGTGATAGGGAAGGCTTGCTGACGTATGAGATTGCGGGGAACGGATTTCTCCGCCATATGGTTCGAGCGCTCGTGGGCACCCTCGTGGAAATCGGGCGCGGATGGCGCCCGGCCGACAGCATGGCCTCGTTGCTGCACGGCTCGGCGCGCGGCCACGCCGGGGCGACGGCCCCGCCGCACGGCCTCTTCCTGGTCCGTGTGGATTATCATTAAGTGCTTGTTGCACGAAGGATTGAGCCGTGTCGCTTGAGGATCTCCTGGCCTGGATTCCGTCCGGCCACCCCGACGAGGCGCTCGCCCGCGACATCCAGTTCGACCGGCTGCCCGCGCACGTCGCCATCATCATGGATGGCAACGGCCGCTGGGCTTCACAGCGTCATCTGCCACGCGTAGAGGGACACCGCGCCGGGATCGACGCGGTGCGCGACTCCGTGGAAACTGCGGCGCGTCTGGGCATCGACGTTCTGACGCTCTACGCGTTTTCGATCGAAAACTGGAAGCGCCCGCCGAGCGAAGTCGGCACGCTGATGCGTCTGCTGAAGCGATACCTGCGCTCCGAGCTGAACACGTTGTTGCGCAATGACATCCGCTTCCGCGTCATCGGCCGAATGGAGGAGCTGTCGCCGGACATCCAGGACGAGCTGAACATCGCGACCGAACGCACGTCCAGCGGCACCGGCATGCTCTTCAACATCGCGCTGAACTACGGCGGCCGCGCCGAGATCGTCGACGCCGCCCGGCGTGCGATCGAGGCCGGCGTGCGTCCGCAGGATCTCGACGAGCAGCGCTTCGCGAGCTTCCTCTACACGGCCGGGCAACCCGATCCCGATCTGCTCATTCGAACCAGCGGAGAGATGCGCGTCAGCAATTATCTTCTCTGGCAGATCGCGTACTCCGAGATCTACGTCACCGACACCTTGTGGCCTGACTTCAGGCGCAAGCATCTCTTCGAAGCGGTGCTCGCGTATCAGAAGCGCGAGCGGCGCTACGGGGGTATCAGCGCCCGGGCGGTTATCGGCGCGCAATGAACCGGGCAGCACTTGTCCTGAGCGAGGCCATAAGCCCCTTACAGGGCCGAGTCGAAAGACCAGTCCTGAGCGAGGTCCAGAGCGTCTCTCTGGGCCGAGTCGAAAGACCTGTCCTGAGCGAGGTCCAGAGCGTCTCTCTGGGCCGAGTCGAAGGATGACACGGGTCATCAGCGGGGTGATCCTCGCTGCCGCAGCGCTTGCCGCGATCATCTGGCTGCCGAACATTGCGCTGCGGGTGCTTGCGTGCGTCGTCGCGGCGCTCGCGTCGTACGAGTACTTCGAGATGACCGGGACCAACATCCGCGCGATCGTGTTGGTCGTTGCTCTGTGCTGGGTGATCTCGGGATCGGCGTGGCCCGCGGCGTCCGTGCTCCTCTCGATGGCGCTGCTGTGGGTGGCCGCGAACGTGCTGATCTCCGATCACGCTGTGCAGCGGGTCTCAGCGGGTCTGTTCGCGTCGGTGTATATCGGCATGCCGCTCGGAATGCTCGCAGCCGTTCACGCGCTTCTCGGGTGGCGAGCCACGCTGCTGCTCGTGGGCACGGTCGTGGTCAGCGATTCCGCGCAGTACTATTCAGGACGTCTGCTCGGGCGCACGCCGCTGGCGCCGGCGATCAGCCCGAAGAAGACGATCGAAGGAGCGATCGGCGGGCTCATCGTCGGTACGGCGTTCATGGTGCTCGTCGGTGGGAGAGTCCTCTCGTCGACCGTGGCGGGCCTGGTCGGGCTTGGCGTCTTCGTCGTCATCGTCGGCATCTGCGGCGATCTGTTCGAGTCGAGGCTGAAGCGGACAGCGGGGATCAAAGACAGTTCGTCGCTGATCCCCGGTCACGGCGGCGTGCTCGACCGGATCGATGCGCTGCTGTTTGCGGCCGTGCCGTTCTATCTCTTCGTGCGAAACATCACGTGAAGCGCCTTGCCATTCTCGGATCGACCGGTTCGATCGGTCGCAGCACCCTCGCGGTCGTCGATGCGCATCCGACTCGACTCGCCGTCGTCGCGCTGGCCGCGGGCGATAACGACGCACTGCTCGCATCGCAGGTGCAGCGATACCGGCCCGCTGTCGTCGCGATGGCGACTGACGAGGGGATCGATCGCCTTCGCCCCTCTTGCGGAGACGCGTGCCCTCTGATGGCAAGTGGTGCCGATGGTTTGATTGCCGTCGCGACGCACCCGTCCGTGGACATCGTCATCTGCGCCTCGGCCGGGACGGCCGGACTCGAGGCCGTGCTGGCTGCGATCGACGCAGGCAAGACCATTGCATTGGCGAACAAGGAAGTGCTGGTCATGGCGGGTGCGCTCGTGACGGAGCGGGCCCGTCAGCGCAGCGTGTCCATCCTGCCGGTCGACAGCGAACACAATGCCGTGCATCAATGCCTGCACGGCCGTGTCCGTGGGGAGGTGAGACGGCTGATCCTCACGGCATCGGGCGGCCCGTTTCGAGAGTGGTCGGCGGCTGCGCTCGAACGGGTGGGGCCGGACGAAGCACTTCGTCATCCGACATGGCAGATGGGGCGGAAGATCACGATCGATTCGGCGACGCTGATGAACAAGGGACTCGAGGTCATCGAGGCGCACTGGCTGTTCGGGGTTGATGCCGAACAGATCGACGTGGTCATTCATCCGCAGTCGATCGTGCATTCGCTCGTCGAGCTCACGGATGGATCCGTCCTCGCTCAACTCGGCGTCACCGACATGCGGCTCCCGATTCAATATGCATGCTCGTACCCTGATCGCTGGGACGCCGCCTTACCGTCGCTCGATCTGACCCGCGCCGGTCGATTGGAGTTCCTCGAACCGGACCACGATCGGTTTCCGTGTCTAGGCCTGGCCTATCGCGCCCTTCGCGCCGGCGGAACGTTGCCGGTTGTGTTGAATGCAGCCAACGAAGTTGCGGTCGACGCGTTCCTCGACGGGAAGCTCGGCTTTACATCGATTCCGCGCGTAATCGAGCGGACAATGAACGCACACTCGGTTGAGGACGTCACAACAATCGATGTGGTGCGGCGGGTCGACGCCTGGGGCCGTCACAAAGCCCGTGCGCTGGCCGCCGAGTTAGAATTGACTGTCTGAGGAAATTCCGTTGACGACACCGCTTACGACACTGCTGTCGTTTCTGTTCGTGCTGGGCGTGCTCATCTTCGTTCACGAGTTGGGCCATTTTCTGGTCGCGCGACGCCATGGCGTCCGCGTGATCACCTTCTCGCTTGGCTTCGGTCCCAAGATCCTGAAGGTCACGCGCGGCAACACCGAATACTGCGTCAGCGCCATCCCGCTCGGCGGCTACGTGAAGATGGCCGGCGAAACGCCGGAAGATCCACGTTCGGGTCAGCCGGATGAATTTCTGTCGAAGACGAAGTGGCAGCGGTTCCAGATTCTGTTCGCCGGGCCGGCGATGAACATCCTGCTCGCCGTCGTGGTCCTGGCGTTCGTGCTCGCTCAGGGCGCGCAGGTCAAGGCGTTTCTCGACGAGCCACCGGTCATCGGGGCGGTACTTCCGGGGTCGCCTGCGGAGAAAGCGGGACTGAAGGCCGGCGACCGGGTGTTGACGGTCGCAGGTCGTGAGATCGCCACGTGGGAAGCTCTCGACATGGCGATCGGGACCAGGCCGGACCGCGACGTCGCGCTGACTGTGCTCAGAGATGGGCGCACCGTGGCGACAATGGTGAGGCCCGTCCCCCAGGGACGATTCGAGATCGGCAACATCGGTGCGCAGCCCCACGTGCATCCCGTCGTCGCGTCGGTCGTGTCCGGAAAGCGGGCCGACCAGGCCGGCATCAAAACAGGCGACGTGATCCTCGCGGTCAATGGCGAGGAGATGAACACGCAGAAGCATCTCGTCGACGTGATCTCAGGTAATGCAGGTAAGCCCATACAGCTCACTATCAAGCGCAACGGACAGGAGCTCACGCTGACCGTGACTCCCGAGCTTGAAGGGTCGAGGGGCATGCTCGGGGTGCAACTCGACATCGGAGAGACGAAGTGGTTCAAGCCCGGACCACTCGAAGCGATTCGGCTCAGCGTGCAGCGCAACATCGAAAACTCCGGGCTGATCTTCAGGACGCTCGGGGGTCTCTTCACGGGCGAGACCTCGGTGCGGGCGCTGCAAGGTCCGGTCAGCATCGCGCAGCTCTCGGGCGAGTCGGCTCAAGAAGGCTTCCTCGCGCTGCTCGGCCTGATGGCGATCCTGAGCATCAACCTCGGCATCATCAACCTGATGCCGGTGCCTGTGCTCGATGGCGGCCACATCCTCATCATGGCGCTCGAGGGTCTTGCCCGGCGCGACTTCAGCATGCAGGTGAAGGAGAAGATGCTCCTCGCCGGCTTCGTGGTCCTGATGATGCTGATGGTCACCGTCATCTACAACGATCTGACCCGCATCAGTTGGATCGAGCGTTTGATGCCGTGGCGCAACTAGTTGGTGTAGTGCGCGACGATACCCGTCGTTCTCTCCTCCCCCGATCAATTGTCAGCGTCGTTTTCAGGGAAGGAACTAGTCTGATGAAGTCGATTCAACGCGTCGTCCTCCCCGGGGTTCTCCTCTTCGCCCTCGCTGCTCCTGCGGCTGCGCGCCAGGCCACCACGGTGACGCAGGCGGATGTGCAGCGGCTGCAGGACAACATCTATCTTGCCGAGCGCGACATCCAGCAGACACGTGCCCGCGATGCCGCGCGTGCCACGCAGCTGACGACCGAGCTCGACGACCTCCGTGACGAAGTGATCTATCTGAAAGTGAAGCTGCGCAAGGAACGCACGCTCTCGCGCAGCGAGTGGGCCGATGTGCGCGATCGGATCGACGATCTGCGATTCCGCGCTCGCGGTGACGCGCCGACGTCGTCATCGTCTTCTGCGCCGCGTTCGCAGGCATCGTCTACATCGACAGCATCCACCACGCCGCTGCCTGCGGG
>DATFRP010000029.1:0-44002 GCA_035263125.1 Vicinamibacterales bacterium | reverse complement strand
CCTGCGCGATCGCGCCATGTCGACAACAGTGCTGCTGCTCGCTGGGGTCACGCTCAACGCGTTCTTCTCGGCACTCATTCTGTTCCTGCAGTATCTGACCAACTTCGCCGACGTCTACCGCGCGATGCGCTGGATCATGGGCGATCTGGACGTTGGCAGCTTCCAACCCATCCTCGCCGTATTGCCGCTGGTCGCGATCGCCTTTGCGATGTTTGCCCTTCTGCCTTCATCGCTGAATCTCCTGAGCGTGGGTTCCGACGCAGCGGCTGCGCGCGGCGTGAACGTCGCGCGCGAACAGCGGCTCGCGTTTGTCAGCGCGTCTCTCGCAACCGCGGCGGCCGTCTCGCTCGCGGGTCCGATCGGATTCATCGGCATCATCGTCCCGCATCTCGTGCGACTGCTCGTTGGCGTCGACCACCGCGTGGTGCTCCCTGCCTCTGCCCTGTTCGGCGCCGCGTTCCTGGTGGCGTGCGACGTCGGCTCGCGGACGATGCTCGCGCCGCTCGAGGTTCCCGTCGGGGTGATCACGGCGCTGCTTGGAGGACCGTTCTTCTTATGGCTGCTCGTCCGAAAGGGCTGAGGCGACTCGCGCTCATCGTTCTCCTCGCTCTGGCCGCGACCGGTGCGGCGCAGCAGGGTGCCGGCGCGCCGAAGCGAATCGTGTCGCTCGTGCCCGCGCTGACCGAAATGCTCTTCGCATTTGGCGCCGGTCCACAGGTCGTGGGCGTCAGCAGCTACGACGACTTTCCACCGGAGGTGAAGTCGCTTCCTCGTGTCGGGGCGCTGCTCGATCCCGACATGGAGCGGATCCTGTCGCTGCGTCCGGATTTCGTCATCATCTATGGATCGCAGACCGACGTGCAGACGCAGCTCGCGCGGGCGAAGATTCGCGCGTTCAGCTATCGCCACGCCGGCCTCGACGGTGTGCTGTCGACGATCCGCGACCTTGGCACGAGCGTCGGGCGCGCGAGCGAATCAGAACTGCTGGCGCGCGACATTCAAGGACGTCTCGATGCGACCAGAGCACGCGTGGCGAAGCTTCGCCCGCTACGGACACTCCTCGTCTTCGAACGCGATCCTGCGTCGCTGCGAGGCGTCTACGCCAGCGGAGGCTACGGGTTCATGCACGACATCCTCGGCGTCGCCGGCGGCACGGATATGTTCGAGGACGTATCACGAGAAGCAGTACAGCCGTCGGTCGAGACCATCCTCGCCCGCGCGCCGGAGGTGATCCTCGAGGTTCGTCCGATGGGCGTGGCCAAGGCGGACATTGACAAGGAGCGTCACGCGTGGGACGCCCTGCCATCGATTCCCGCTGTACGGAACGGGCGTGTCTACATCATGACCGATGACTACCTCGTCGTCCCCGGACCACGAGTGGCGCAAGCGGCCGAGGCGATCGCACGAATCCTCCATCCCGAGGCGTTCAGGTAAGCGATGAAGATTCTCCTTTCATGGAGCAGTGGCAAGGACAGCGCATGGGCGCTTCACGTGCTCAACCGGCAGCACCCCGGCGCAGTCGCCGCGCTGCTGACCACCATCAACGAGGCCGTCGACCGGGTCGCGATGCATGCAGTGCGGCGCGAGGTGCTCGAGGCGCAGGCCGCCGCCGTGGGCCTCCCGCTCATCGCCGTTCCCATTCCTCATCCGTGCCCGAATGAGGAATACGAGACGCGTATGGGCCGGGCCGTGTCCTCAGCGGTCGACGCCGGTTTCACGCACGTCGCGTTCGGCGATCTCTTTCTCGAGGACGTCCGGAAGTACCGAGAAGATCGACTTGCGGGCACCGGGCTCCAGCCGTTGTTCCCGGTCTGGGGCATCCCGACTACTGCGCTCGCGCAAGAGATGATCGACAGCGGCCTGCGGGCTCGCATCGCGTGCGTCGACACGCGCGTGCTCGACGCCTCGTTCATCGGCCGTGAGTTCGATCGCGCTCTGCTCGCGGACCTCCCCGCGAGGATTGATCCCTGCGGCGAGAACGGCGAGTTCCATTCCTGCGTCTACGCGGGACCGATGTTCCGCACTCCGCTCACGCTCGAACCGGGCGAAACAGTGACCCGCGTGCCCTTTGTCTGGCGCGACCAGCAATTGCAGCCATGAATCCCTATCCCTCCCGCATCGTCTGTCTGACGGAGGAGACCACCGAGACGCTGTACCTGCTCGGCGAGGGACACCGCGTCGTTGGCGTGTCGGGATACACGGTGCGTCCACCGGAAGCTCGACGCAAGCCGCGCGTCTCGGCTTTCATCAGCGCAAAGTACGACCGGATCGAAGCGCTGCATCCGGATTTGATCCTGGCGTTCTCGGACCTCCAGGCAAACATCACGTGCGAGCTGGTGAAGCGCGGCTATCCGGTGATGACCTTCAACCAGCGGAGTGTCGCCGAGATCCTCCAGATGATTCGCGTGCTGGGAGCGCTCGTCGGATGCGCCGATCGGGGAGATGCGCTGGCGGCGAGGCTCGAGCTCGAGATTGACGCGGTTCGAGCCGGGGCGATGCGACTGCCGATGCGGCCGCGGGTCTATTTCGAAGAATGGGACGATCCGCTGATTACGGGCATCCGCTGGGTCGACGAGCTCCTCGAGATTGCAGGCGGCGACTCGATCTTTCCGGACCTGAGGGAAGCAAAGCTCGGTCGCGATCGAATCGTGTCGTCCGAAGAGGTGATTCGCCGAAGGCCGGACGTGATCATCGCTTCATGGTGCGGCAAGGCGGTGCGCACGGAGAAGATCGCGGCGCGACCGGGATGGAGCGACGTCCCCGCGGTGCGCGACGGTCACGTCTACGAGATCAAGTCGTCCTACATTCTGCAGCCGGGTCCTGCCGCGTTGACGGAAGGCATCTACCAACTGCACCACATCATCGCGCGAGTGGCGCAGGACATCGCCGATCACCGCCTGCACGCGTGAATGGTCCGGCTGAAGCCGGACACTACGCCCGAGTACGTGGTGTCCGCCTTCAGGCGGACCGTCGCAGAAATAATCCCGTCTCCGAATTGGGGATGATGCCGACCTTGCGCGCGCGCTCGAAGAGCACTTCGACCGCCCGGTGCCCTTCCGTCCCGAGATCGATCGAGTAGTCGTTCACATACAGATCGATGTGGCTGTACATGACGTCTTCGCTCATCTCCTGCGCGTGGGCACGGACGTACGGCAGGCTGGCAGCGCGGTGCGCAAACGCGTACTCGACGCTCCGCCGCATTATCCGATTGACGCGCTGTTGCACGTCAGTCGGGAGGTCGCGTCGGACGACGATGCCACCGAGCGGGATTGCGGCTCCCGTTTCTCCCTCCCAGTACTCTCCGAGATCGATGATCTTCTTCAACCCCTTCGCCGCATACGTGAACCTGTTCTCGTGAATGATGAGACCCGCATCGTACGTGCCGTCGAGCAACGACCCTTCGATGTCCGAGAACAACACCTCGGTCGTATTTCGGGCCGACGGAAAGGCGAGCCCGAGCAGGAAGCGCGCGGTCGTGTACTTGCCCGGAATCGCAATTCGAAGGAAGCCACGCTCGACCTCGTCTCTGGCGATCGAACGCCTCGAGATGAGCAGCGGACCGCAGTTGCGGCCGAGCGCGCTACCCGCATCGAGCAGCACGTAGCGATCCGCGCAGTAAGCGTAGGCATAAAAACTCAATTTCGTGACGTCCACCTCACCCGCACATGCAGACGTGTTCAGGGCTTCGATATCGGCCAGGCGAACATCGAACTCGAGCCCCTCCAGATCGATGCGTCGATGCACCATCGCATCGAACATGAAGCAGTCGTTCGGGCACGGCGAAAACGCCAGCGACAGCTTCATGACTCGAGCAGCCGCCACGCGGCGAGGCCCAGTTCACCGATCGCGAGATCCAGCTTCCATGCGCTTCGGTTGCGGCGTTCGACGATATTCGACACCGCTCTCACCTGGGCGAACGGTATTCCCTGAATCAAACAGGCGTACATGAATCCCGCGCCTTCCATGCTCTCGACCTCTGGCTTGAACCCTTCGACGACCCGCGCAATCGATCGATCGTTGCCGTGCACGGTGTTCACGGTGATTCCGTGGACGGTACGAAGACGATCCAGCGCCCGATTTCCGGGTGGCTCCGCGTTCACGAGTCGTCCGCGCTTGAAAGGAAACTCGTCGCTCCCGAGCAGCTTCATCTGCTGAACGCTGAGAAATGCGTCGCCATCCTCCGCCCCGAGCTCGGGGAGGCAATCGGAGACGACGTGCACCGCAGTCCCGGGCGTCAGCGTTCGACTGAAGCTTCCGCACACGCCAAGGTTCAGCGCGAGGTCATAGCGCTGGCGGGACAGCTCGCGCGAGGTCCACGAAGCGGCCGCCACCATCCCGACGCCGCTGACGAGGATGTCGACGTCGTGACCGGCCCCGTTGTAGCTCACGACCCGCTGCGTCCGGTTCGCGCCATAACGCAGACGCGCCGCGAATGGCGCGATCTCCGCCGCGGTAGCAGCGACGACCAGAATCCGCACGCGGGATTCTACTTCTTGTCCTTATCGGACTTGCGCGAGAACCAGTTGAACAGATTGCCGAAGTTGGCGGCGGGGGCGCTGAACTCCTGGGGCGTCATGACTCGCAGCATGTCCTGATGGGTCGGTGCGCTGTTTGGCACCGGTCCGAACTGCAGGTTGTCCTGCTTCGAGAACAGGTCCAGGGGAGGGGCCTGGCCAAAGACGTCGATGATGTAACGGAGGTTCAGACCGTCCCGCTCTTCGCGGATCGTGGTCTCACGGAGCTGACGATGGATGCGTTCGAGGTTGATGGGGAGGCGGCTTACGTCGACCGTTGGCGGGGGATTGCCGCCTGGCGGGTCATCAGCTGGATCCGCTGAGACGGACGCCGGCTGACCCAGGCTGAAGAGAAGAACCGCCGTCGGACCATAAAGCCACCGGGTCATGTAATTTCAGACGAAGGACCGAGTTTACTGGTTTTCCTTCCATTCTTCGTACCAAGCCATCTGAATCGCTTCGAGCTTGGGTTCGTTCGATCCCTTCGGGTCGTCGTCGAAACCCTCGAGCTGCATGACCTTCTCGCGTAAGTCCGTGAACCGGACAGTCAGCGGGTCGACGGACCCGAATTTGTCGAAAAGCGCGATGCCGATGTCTTCAGAATCGGTCCACTTCACGAGCGTGCCTCAGATGGGGTCGGGAGTCCCGACCCCTTCTTTCACATCGGATTTGCCGAGTTGTATGCCGCCGCCCTCCTGCACGTAGTTGCGGGTATACATCGGGAACTCAGCGACGACGTCCCCTTTGATCACTGCCTGACAGCCGAGTCGCGAGTCGGTGGTCAAGTCCCATGCCGTGTCGAGGCGGTCGAGCTCGTTGTCCTGCTCTTCGCTCAGGTTCTGCTTGCCCTTGCGGATGATCAGATGACACGTGGTGCAGGCGCAGCTTCCACCGCACGCGTGCTCGAGTGGAATGCCGAGATTCATCGCCACGTCGAGAAACGACTCAGGTAGTCCGTGATGTGAATACGGCAGCTTCCCGTGCTCGAACTCCACGGTGGTTTCCTTGCCGTCTTTGATGAAGGTCACCTTGGGCATCAGACGTCGTCCACGTTCTTTCCTGCAAGCGCTTCACGCACGCTCCGATTCATCACGACTTCCGCCAGGTGCTTGGTCGCGTGGTTGAGCGCCTCGGTCTTCGCATGAATCAGATCGCGATCGGTACTGCCCATCACCTGTTTCAGATCGGAGAGCGCTGCGTGGATGCGGTCGACTTCTCCCGCCTTCAACTCGCCGCTCGTGAGCGCCTCGAAGTCCGGCCGGCGCAGCGATTTTTCGGTCGCATTGATGACCGTCTCGGCTTCGTTCCTCGTTTCGATGAGGAGACGCGCGTCGAAATCGGCCTGGGCGTGCTCGAACGACTCCATCAGCATGCGCTCGACTTCCTGATCGGTCAGGCCGTATGACGGCTTCACCTCGATCGCCTGCTCGATGGCGGTGCGCAGCTCGCGCGCAGCCACGCCCAGGATTCCGTTCGCGTCGATCTGAAACCGCACCTCGATGCGTGGCAGACCCGCCGGCATCGGCGGAATGCCGCGCAGCTTGAAATGCGCCAGCGACCGGCAGTCGGCGACGAGCTCGCGCTCGCCCTGAACGACATGAATATCGACGGCGGTCTGGTTGTCGACGCTGGTCGTGTACATCTCGCGTCCAGTCGCAGGGATCGTCGAATTGCGCATGATGATCTTCGAGACGACACCGCCGATCGTCTCGATGCCGAGCGACAGCGGCGTGACGTCGAGCAGCAACATCTCGCGGCGCCCGCTGATCAGGATGTCCGCCTGCACAGCCGCGCCGAGCGCAACCACCTCGTCGGGGTTGAGATCGCTGTGCGGTGTGCGCCCGAACAGCTCCTCCACGAGACGACGCACGAGTGGAATGCGCGTGGAACCGCCGACGAGCACGACTTCATCGACCTCGCGCGGCTCGAGACCCGCGTCGGCGAGGGCCTGCTTCACCGGCCCGAGCGTGCGATCGACGAGCGGCCGAATCAGCTGCTCGAACTCCCCGCGCGTGATTCGCCGGCGATAGGCCGGCAATGGGTCAACGAGGATCTCTGTCGACTCGTGTTCGGAGAGATCCCACTTCGCCTGAATGACAGCCTTGCGAATCGCCTGGATGGTTTCGCCGTTCGCGGTCGCGCCAGATTCGCGAAGCATCAGTTCGACCAGGAGCCGATCGATGTCGTCGCCGCCGAGATGCGTGTCGCCGTTGGTCGCCAGCGCCTGGAAGACACCGTCCTCGACGCGCAGGATCGAGATGTCGAACGTGCCGCCACCGAGGTCGTACACCGCAATCGTGCCGCGATCGCGTGTGTCGAGCCCGTATGCGAGCGACGCTGCCGTCGGCTCGCTGATGATACGCAGGACCTCGAGCCCGGCAATCCGACCGGCATCACGGGTCGCGGTCCGCTGCGCGTCGTTGAAGTACGCTGGCACGGTAACGACTGCGCGGTCGACTTCGAAGTCGAACTCGCCTTGATCGCGGAAGTGATCCTCGGCGCGCCGCTTCAGTTCGCGCAGGACGAACGCAGAAATCTCGGGCGGCGTGAACTCGCGCTCGCCCAGTCCGATGCGCACGACGCCGCCCACATCGCCACCAACTTTGAACGGCAGCAGCGCCGCTTCGTCGCGGACGTCTTCGATGCCACGACCCATGAAGCGCTTCACGGAGTAGACGGTTCGTCCCGGCGATGTCAGCAGGCGGCGCTGCGCTTCGCGTCCGACGTAGATCGTTCCTTCCTCGCCGAGCGATACCACGGAGGGCACGAGCGCGTCGCCCGATCCGTCACGGATCACGACCGGCGCGCCATCTCGAACGTAGGCGACGAGGCTGTTCGTGGTGCCGAGGTCGATGCCAACGACTTTACCCACGCCTGATTCCTGATTCCTGATTCCCGCTTCCTGAAGAGGCGACCTCTCGTTCAATGGTCGTCAGGAGATTGTTGATGTAGTTCCGCTCGAGCAATCGTTCACGCAGTGCTTCGAGCGTGGCGCGGCGTTCGTCCGGTGACGCCGACTCCACCTGTGCATCCCATCGCGACGCCAGCGCCTCGAGCTGCTGCTCGTGCGCCGCGCGCTTGGCGTCGATCGGCTCGCGGGCCGACTGCAGCCGCGCCGTCAATGCGTTCGAATCGGCGCCCGACTCGCGCGATTCGCGAATCTCGTCCAACTCCTCGTTGAGCGCGAACACTTCTTCGAGAAGTCCGGACGGTACCTTCGCGCTTTCATCGGACGTCACGGACGGCATCCCCTCGATGGCCAGCAGATGCTCGATGCGGGTCGGCATGCTGCGCAGCGCCCGATACGCATCGTTGAGATACGACGATCGCTCCAGGCTCGCGATCCGTTCAGCCGGCGACGCGTTGTAGAAGTAATCGGGATGAAATTTCCGGCTCAAGTCGCGGAACCGGCGCTCGAGATCCGCCGGCATGATCGTCAGCTTTCGCGGCAGCCCGATGAACGAGAAGTAGTCGCCGTGCCGGCCGAGCGCGAGGATACGGCTGCACTGCGGGCAGAAGTGCTCGTCGACCGGAGCTCCGGCGCCGCAACTGCGGCACTCGAGCGTCGAGACGGGCTGCACGGGTATCGAGTCGGGAGTCATGGACAGAGGGTCGTCCGACGCGTCACGCGCCGAACGAGCTTCCACACCCGCAGGTCTGTTTCGCGTTCGGATTGTTGAAAACGAAGCCTCGCGAGAGGAGCGCCGCGTCGTAGTCGAGCGTCGTCCCCTTGAGGAACAGGTAACTCTTGCGGTCGACGTAGATCTTCGCGCCGTTCTCCTCGAAGACCTCGTCGCCGAGCCGCGGTTCCTTCTCCCAGGCGAACGTGTAGCTCAGGCCCGAACAGCCGCCGCCTTTCACGCCCACACGAAGACCGCCGTCGTGGATGCCCTGCTTGGCCATCAACGATTGAATCTTCTGCGCGGCGGTTTCGCTGATCTGAATCATCGTCGTCTTGGGGCCACCTTCCGCCTTCGCGCGACACGCGCTACGGCGAGAGGCCCCTACGTACGCCGGTCCTTATGCGCTCGGCTGCTCGTGGCCGGCCGTGGCCGACACGCCCTTGTCCTTGTCCTGCTTGGCCTTGTAGTCGGCGATCGCCGCCTTGATGGCATCTTCGGCAAGCACCGAGCAATGAATCTTGACCGGCGGCAGTGACAGTTCGGCGACGATGTCGGTGTTCTTGATCGCGAGTGCCTGATCGACCGTCTTGCCCTTGAGCCATTCGGTCGCGAGGCTGGAGCTCGCAATCGCCGACCCGCAGCCGAACGTCTTGAACTTCGCGTCGTCGATCACGCCGGTTTCCGGGTTGACCTTCACCTGCAGCTTCATCACGTCGCCGCATTCCGGCGCGCCCACGAGTCCGGTGCCCACGTTGACGTCGTCTTTGGGGAGCGACCCGACGTTGCGCGGGTTCTCGTAGTGGTCGATCACTTTGTTCGAATACGCCATCTCTGTGCTCTCCGTAATGCAAAATTCAAAGTTCAAAACTCAAAACGAATTCAGAATCCCTTTTGCATTTTGCATTTTGCATTTTGAATTTACGCGTTAGTGAGTCACCCACTGCATCTTCGAGAGATCCACGCCTTCCTTCACCATCTCGTAGAGCGGCGACATCTCACGGAGCCGCCGAACCACGCTGGTCAACTTCTGGACGACGTAATCCACTTCTTCCTTCGTCGTGAAGCGGCCGAGGCCGAATCTGATCGACGAATGCGCCAGATCGTCACCCGCCCCGAGCGCCTTCAACACGTACGAGGGCTCGAGACTCGCCGACGTACACGCCGACCCTGACGAGACGGCGACGTCGTTGATGCCCATCAGGAGCGACTCACCCTCCACGTAGGCAAAGCTGACGTTCAAGTTGTGCGGGAGGCGATGCTCCATCGAGCCGTTGACGTACAACTCGTCGAGGCTGCGGTGCAGCTGCTCGTTGAGATAGTCACGGAGTCCGCGCAACCGCTCACCTTCGACCGCCATCTCATTCCGGCACAACTCGGCGGCCTTCCCCAGCCCGACGATGCCCGGCACGTTCAACGTACCCGAGCGCATCCCGCGTTCGTGCCCGCCGCCGCTGATCTGCTCCGAGAGCAGCACGCGCGGATTGCGGCGGCGCACATACAACGCACCCGCACCTTTCGGGCCGTACATCTTGTGAGCGCTCAGCGAAAGGAGATCGACCTTCAGCTCGTTCACGTTCACCGGGATCTTGCCGACCGCCTGCACCGCATCGGTGTGGAAGAGGATCCCCTTCTCCTTCGCGATCGCGCCAATCTCCGCAATCGGCTGCAGCACGCCGATCTCGTTGTTGGCAGTCATGATGGTGATCAGAATCGTCTTCTCGGTGATCGCGTCGCGCAGATCGTCGAGGCTGATGCGACCGTCCTTCTGCACCGGCAGGTAGGTCACGCGCGCGCCCTGCTTCTCGAGCTTCTTGCACGTATCGATGACCGCTTTGTGCTCGGTCACGCACGTGACGACGTGATTACCCTTCTCGCGGTACATCTCCGCGACGCCCTTGATGGCGAGGTTGTTCGATTCGGTGGCGCCGCTGGTGAAGATGACTTCCTTCGCGCTCGCGCCGATCAGATCGGCGACCTGCTTGCGCGCGTTCTCCACCGCCTCTTCCGCCCCCCAGCCGAAGGCGTGATTGCGGCTGGCCGCGTTGCCGAACTGCTGCGTGAAGTAGGGCAGCATCACCTCAAGCACCCGCGGATCGACGGGTGTCGTGGCGTGGTAATCCAAGTAAATCGGAAGCTTCATCGCTGTTTTTTCCTACGCGCCTTTCCGTACTACCGCGACCGGGGACGTGACGACCGGATCAGGATCCACGGCCATATCTGCCAACGTGACTGTGCCGAGGGTCGCAGCAATCCGCTCGCGGATCTGCCACAGGGGATCGCGGACGCTGCACTTCCTGTACTGCTCGCAGTCGTGCTTCTCGGTCGAGCACGCGGTCACCGTGAACGGACCGTCGATGGCCTCGATCACATCGGCCACGCTGATCGAATTCGAAGATCGGCTGAGCATGTAACCGCCACGCGTGCCCTGCGTCGAGACGAGGAGACGGTGGCGGACCAGGCGCTGCAGCACCTTCGCCATCAACTCGATCGGGATGTCGTACTGCTCGGCAATCTCACGCGCGCTCGTAGAGGTCGCCCGATGTTTCTGGGCGAGATGCTTCATCGCGATCAGCGCGTAATCCGCCTTTTTCGACAACCTCAGCATGACTGTTCGCTATATACGACTTCTCTAGTCGGTATTCTATGGCCCCGCGGAAAACGCGTCAATAAAGCGTTGCAATACTAGGAATCAGGAATCGGGAATCAGGATTCAGGCCTGGGCCAGGCCGGAGGCCTCCGCCGACTGCCTCTCGCCTTGCCCAGAACTGCTCCCGATTCCTGGCTCCTGATTCCTGCTTCCAGATTCCTCAGTACTTGGGCTGACTCGGATCGACCTTGTCGATCCACTCCAGTATTCCGCCCCTGAGGTTCTTCACGTTCGTGAACCCGACCGACTTCAGGAAGTCCTGGGCCTTGGCGCTGCGCCCGCCCATCTTGCACTGCGTGACGATCTCGCGGTCTTTCGGTAGTTCCTGATATCGCCGCGGCAGCTCGCCCAGCGGGATGAGCGTCGAGCCGGGAATGCGATTGATCTGATACTCGTTGGGCTCTCGCACGTCGAGGATGAACGGCGTCTCGCCGGCATCGAGCTTCTTCTTCAAATCGACAGGAGTGATTTCCCAGTCGTTCACGGTGCCTCCGGATGTCTGCGCCGGCTGCGGCTCGGGCCGCACGCCGCAGAACTGCTCGTAATCAATCAGTGTGGTGACCGTCGGATTGGTGCCGCACACCGGGCACTCTGGATCCTTTTTCAGCTTCAGCTCACGGAAGCGCATCTTCAACGCGTCGTAGATCAGGAACCGGCCGATCAGCGGCTCGCCGATCCCGGTCACGAGCTTGATCGATTCAGTCGCCTGAATGACGCCGATGATCCCCGGCAGCACGCCGAGCACGCCGCCTTCGGCGCAGCTCGGGACCAGTCCCGGCGGTGGCGGTTCAGGGTAGAGGCAGCGATAGCACGGGCCCTCTTTCGTAGCGAAGACCGAGGCCTGCCCTTCGAATCGGAAGATGCTGCCGTAGGCATTCGGAATGCCCGAGAGCACGCACGCGTCGTTGACCAGATACCGCGTCGGGAAGTTGTCGGTCCCGTCGAGGATCACGTCGTATCCCTTGAACAGCCGCATGGCGTTCTCGGAGGACAACGCCTCTTCGTACGTGTCTACCTGCACGTGCGGGTTCAACGCAACGACCTTGCTCTTGGCCGATTCGAGCTTGGACCGACCGACGTCGTTGGTCGTGTGCAGCAGCTGACGCTGCAGGTTGCTGTAGTCGACGACGTCGAAGTCGACGATGCCGAGCCGACCGATGCCCGCGGCGGCGAGATACATCGCTGCGGGAGAACCGAGTCCGCCGGCGCCGATGCACAGGACGCTCGACGCCTTCAGCTTGCGCTGCGCGTCCATGCCCACCTCCGGCATGATCAGATGCCGGCTGTAGCGTTTGATCTCTTCGGGCGAGAGATTCGGCAGCTCCTCTTCCATCGCGGCTCCCTTCTTCGCTTCTTCGGCGGTCACAGGAACACCGCCGGCGACCGAAGGCACGATGCTGAGCGTGTCGCCCGACTTCACCGGCGTCTGCTCACGCTGCAGATAGCGGATGTCCTCGTCGTTCAGATACACGTTCACGAAGTTCCGCAGCTTGCCGTTGTCGGCATAGAGATGCTTGCGGAGTGCCTCGTACCGCGTCGTCAGATCGGCGAGCAGCTCGCCGACAGTGGCGCCGTGGACTTCAACGGACTCTTTCTTGTCCGTGAAGGGGCGCAGCGGCGTCGGAATGTTGATCGTGTTGGGCATAAGTCAGCGGTTCCTGGTCGAAGACGGAACGATCGTCGCGCAATTGCCAGGACGTCATGTCCTCCGGCACGCCGGCGCGAACGGCGACGATGATGTACGAGAAAAACGGCCACGCGTGATCCAGATCGTACTGCGACGGCCGTGCCGGGTGATCGGGATGTGAATGATAGAACCCGAGCAGCTCTGCGCCGATCTCCTTTGCACGCCGCTCGGCGTCGCGATAGTCCTGCGGGCGAACGAGAAATCGGCGTCGCGGGCCTTCGTCCGTCGTGTTCGGGAGCGCGAAGGTAGCAGTCACCATTCCCTCGCGACCGTATAACGCGCCACAGCACTCGTTCGGGTAGGTTTCCACACCGTGTGCGGCGATCGCTTCGCGGACTCCTGGCTGTAGCGTGAGCGCCATCAGCGCTGTTCCTCCCCTGGCCCGCCGAAGCTCGCATCGAGCGAAGGCGGCCCGGATTCGTCCCACAGCCGCTCCGACAGGTATTTCTCACCGCCGTCGCAAAACACCACGACCACGACCGCGTTCGAGGTACGCCTCGCCACGTGCAACGCACCGGCGAGATTGGCACCGCTCGAAATGCCCACGAAGAGCCCTTCTCTCGCCAGTCGCCGGGTCAACTCGAACGCGTCCTCTGTGCTCACGCCGAGATCCTCATCGGCCAGCGTGGGATCGTAAATGCCGGGCACGATCGCCGTCTGCATGTGCTTCAGGCCCTCGAGTCCGTGAAGCGGCGAATCGGGTTGCACCGAGATCAACGTGATCGACGGATTCACCTCCCGCAGCCGCCGGCCGACGCCGACGAACGTTCCGCTCGTGCCGAGGCCCGCAACGAAATGCGTCAACCGCCCGCCGGTCTGTTCCACGATCTCGGGACCTGTCGTGTCGTAGTGAGCCCGCCAGTTGCCCGGGTTGTTGTACTGATCCGGGTAGAAATACAGGCCCGGATTTTCTTCGTACATCTGTTTGACGCGGATGATCGCCCCATCCGATCCCTGCATCGGATCGGTGTACACGACCTCTGCCCCAAAGGCTTTCAGGATGCGCTTGCGTTCGGGAGTCACGTTCTCGGGAACGCACAAACGGACGCGGTAACCTCGTGCGGCGCCGATCATCGCGTAGGCAATCCCGGTGTTGCCGGATGTGGCGTCGAGAATGATGCGCTCCCGCGTCAGAGCTCCCGAGCGCTCGCCGTCGGCGATCATGCGGGCGGCCGCCCGATCCTTGACCGATCCCCCGGGGTTCCGCCATTCCGCTTTGGCGTAGAGCTCGACGTGATCGAGGCCCGTCTCGAAACTCGACAGGCGAATGAGCGGTGTATCCCCGATTAAATCGAGCACCGACGCGGCTGTCCGGGAGTGCCCCGGCAGGGCAACTGGCATATCCGACTGCTTCAGTCCGGAATTATATCAAGCGCAACTTGGTCCCTAATCGCGCCGACTTTTCGCCCAACTCGCCCAGGCCCGGAAACTCCCGTGTTTGGCCTCGAGGATCTCCCCAATCGTGATGGCCGCGTGAATCAGGCCCACGTGGGTGTAGGCCTGCGGAAAGTTGCCGAGGAGTTGTCCGGTCGTGGGCTCGATGTCTTCGGAAAAGAGGCAGAACGGGTTCGCGTGCTTGAGCAGGCGGTTGAACAGCCGGACGGCGTCATCGGTTCGACCAACCATCGCGAGCGCCTCCGCCCACCAGAACGAGCAGATCGAGAATGCGCTCGTGGTGTCGCCGAAGTCGTCGGTGTGACGGTAGCGCAGCATCAAGCCGTCAGGGGCGAGCAGGCGCTCGTAAGCGCGGATGGTCGAGACGAATCGCGGATCGGTCGGCTCGACGATGCCGAAGGTCGGCAACAGGAGATTCGACGCATCCGGGTGGAACCCATCCAACACATGCGTGAAGTATCCGAGGTTGGCGTTGTAGGCGTGGTCGAGGATGTACTCTCGTTCCGCGTCAGCCCACGCGCGCCAGCGTCGGCCCTGTTCGTAGCGACCCTCGCGATCGGCGACGTCGGCGCCGCGCGCCGCGGCCACCCACCCGAGCACCTGTGAAAACGTATGTTGCGCGCTGCTGGTCCTGTATTCCCAGAGGCCGGTGTCGTCCTGTCGCGCGCGGGCGATCGCCTCGTTGACGAACGGTTCAACGAGCGACATCAGCGACTCGTCGCGCGACACGATGCGCGGATCGGAGTACAGCGTCTCGAGACACAGCACCATCTCGCCGTAGACATCGTGCTGCGCCTGGTTGTACGCGGCGTTGCCGATGCGCACGGGCCCTCGCCCACCGTAGCCCTTCCAGTGTTCGAGTTGCTGCTCGACGAGATCCCGCTCTCCTCCGATCCCGTAGATCGGCTGCAACGGTCCGCTGTCCGCAACGTCGCGCAGGAACCGGACGAAGTGCTCGCCCTCGGACAACTGCGAGAGCCTGCGCAACGCTTCGACGACAAACGCCGAATCACGCAGCCAGCAGTACCGGTAGTCCCACGTCCGCTCCGAATCGAGCGCTTCGGGAATGCTCGTGGTCGCGGCAGCGATGATCGCGCCGGTATCGACATACGCGTGCAGCTTCAGACAGAGTGCCGATCGGAGGACCACTTCCGGATAGAACGACGGCAGGGCACACGATTTGGCCCACTGGCGCCAGCCCTCGACCGTCATCTGCAGGAGATGATCGATCTCCGCCGTCATGTCGGCATCCGCCGGCCTGGCGCCGCTGACGACGAAGTGCACGGGTTGATCCAGCCTGAACGAGCGACTGCTCGTCACGTAGTCGGTTGGAAGATTGGTCCGCAGATAGAGGGGGAGCGCGCCGCCTCGTACTTCGAGGCCCCTGGGCATCGGGAGCACTCGCGGCGCGGCGCGTCCGTAATCGGGTCGCGGATCGAACCGGACGCGCATGCGCGGCACACCCGACAACGGCCGCAGCAATCGGTGCACTTCGAGCGGCGCATCGAACGTCAAGCCCCGTGGCACGCGCGGGGCGAAGTCGAACATTTCGAACCGGCCGTCGCCGACTTCGATCTCCGTGCGCAGCACGTTGGTGTTCACGACATAGCGCGCCGAGATCAGCGCGGGCTCGTCGAAGTCGAACCCGAAGCTGCCGCCACGCTCCTCATCGAGGATCCGGCCGAAGACCGACGGGCTGTCGAATCGCGGCAGGCACAGCCAGTCGATGCTGGTATCGGGGCCAACGAGCGCGAGCACGCGCCCGTTCCCGATGGCGGCGTAATTCAGATGTGGAACCACGGGTTACACGCGGGCGTCGGCAACATCGCACGCATCGCTCAGGACCCGCGCCGCCCAGTCGAACACGGTGTGGCCGCAGACGTGCGCGCGCAGCGAGCGCATGCGGCGCCCGGCTTCAGCGAGCGACATCTTCAGGGCCGTGTGGATCGTCTCGGCGAATTCGTCGGGGGCAAAAGGATTGACCAGCAGTGCCTCGGGCAGCTCGCGTGCGGCGCCCGCGAAGCGTGACAGGACGAGGATGCCGTTGTTGTCGGTTCGCGCGGCCACGAACTCCTTGGCCACGAGATTCATCCCGTCGTGGAGCGACGACACCACGCACACGTCCGAGGCGCGGTAGAGCGCGGCCACTTCCTTCGGCGCATGATGCTCGCGACGGTAGATGATCGGCGTCCAGTCGGTGTCGCCGTGCCGGGTGTTGATCCGCGTGACGAGCTCGTCGACCTCGCGACTCAGATCGCGATAGCGATCGAGCTGGTCCCGCGTGGGCGATCCCACCTGCACAAAGACGACCTTGTTGCGCCATTCTGGATACCGATCGAGGAAACGATCGAAGGCCTGCAGCCGATCGGGGATCCCTTTCGTGTAATCGAGACGGTCGACGCCCATGACGATGCGGCGGTCGCCGGCGCCAAGACGGCGCCGCGTCGCGTCGACCTCGCGCGACCAGGTCGCCGTCCCAGCTGGCACATCGTTCCAGATGCTCGGGTCGATGCTGATCGGGTACGGCCGGATCGCCGTGCGATGCCCCCCACGGTGCACCGAGAACGTCTCGTGATCGATGCGCGCTTCGATCGTGCGATCGACGGTCTCCAGAAAGTTGTTGCAGTGATACTGCAGGTGGAAACCGAGCAGATCGTTGCCCAACAGCCCGTCGAGCACCTCACCCTGCCACGGGAGAATGCGGAACGCCTCCGGGTTGGGCCACGGGATGTGCCAGAACTGGCACACCACGGCATCGGGCCGGGCGGTCTTCACGTATCGGGGGAGCAGCGCGTAGTGATAATCCTGCACGAATACGATGGCGCGGCTGCCGGCGATCTCTTCGAGCACGACGTCGGCAAAGCGGCGATTCACTGCGACGTAGTGCTGCCAGTCGCCCTCGTTGAACGTCGGGCGGGCGTAGGCGATGTGGCACAGCGGCCAGAGCGCGTTGTTCGAGAGGCCGTAGTAGTAGCCGTCCTCTTCCACCGGCTTGAGCCACACGCGCCGCAGCGAGTACTTGGGCCGCTCGGGCGGCACCGCGACGCGGCCCCGCGAATCGGACACATCGCGATCGCCGGTTCCATTGCCGTGCGCCACCCAGGTGCCGCCGCACGCCTGCATCACCGGATCGAGCGCCGTGACGAGGCCGCTGGCGGGACGCGTGCAGGTGATCCGCACCTTGTCGCGTTGACGCAGCAGCCATCGCAGCGCACCGCCTCGATGCGTGGTGTGCTTCGTATGCATGTACGGCTGCCGGTTGGCGACGACGACCAGTTTCGTGTCTTGCAGTCTGTCTTCGAGCGTCCGCACGAGGTCAACTGACGTCATGCTCACTCCCCCTCTCAACGACCGCCTCCACTCCCGGGGCCCCCGTCGCGCACCTGTGCGCGGGGAGGATTGCCGGAGCTCTCGCCGCGCACGCGAGCGCGGTGGGGTGGATTGACACCGGTAAGGACAGCAGCAACATCGGCGGGGGAGTCCAACCGTAATTGCGCTGCCGAAGGCCGGCGGCCGACGACCACACTCAGATCGGTGCCCGTCGCTTCAAACGCATCCTCATCGGTCACGTCATCGCCAAAGAACACACACCACGTGGGCCGTCCGACTCGCGACTCGATATCTTCCACGATCCACTGCACTGCATCGCCCTTATTCCACGGAATATTTGGGAGTAGTTCGAACGCCTCCTTCGCATCCATCGCGCGCAATGCGCCGCTCTCGAGCCAGGGCTGCGCGACGAGGTCTGCCTCCTCCAGCACCGCCTGCTTCGAAGGCGGTGCCACGCCACGCACATGTACCGTGAGCGCGACGCCCTTATGCTCGAGCCGGACACCATCCACGTGCCCCACGGCCGCGTCCATCTGCGCCACGACCGTGTCGATCAGGTCCCGCGACTCGACCAGATCGGGGTGGTGCCAGGCCTGCCCGTCGCGTTGAATTTCGAGACCGTGCAGTCCCGCGAGATAGATTTGCGGAGGAAGCGCGGTGCAGTGCTTGAGATCGTCGACCCGTCGCCCGCTGACCAGCCCGACCGTCACGTCGTCGCGGAACGACAGCGCCTCGAGTGCCTGCCGCGTTTCGTCGCGCAGCCTGGACTTCGAGGGATCGACGGTAAACGCTGTCAGCGTTCCGTCAAAATCCGACAACAGGACCAGCTGAGCCCGCGCAGGACGCCGCTCGAGCGCCGCGAGCACCTCATCCACCATAACAAATCCTAGTCAGCCCGTCTCCGCACGCAACCTCAGCCGAGGCCACCTCAGCCTTGGTTACAAACGGTATTTTATGTTTTCGGTCGAAGGGTTACGTGACGATGCCCCGTCGTGCGGCATAGCGCACGACCTCTGCCGTATTGCGCAGGCCCAGCTTCTGCAGCACGTGAGTGCGGTGGGTCTCGACCGTGGCCGGACTGATCGAGAGGAGGTCGGCGATCTCCTTGCTGCTCCGGCCCTCGGCCACCAGCTGCAGCACTTCGCGTTCGCGATCGGAGAGCAGGTCGTATCGGTCGTGGATGCCGCGATCGGAGAGACCGCGGACGTAATCATCAAAAACCACTTGGGCGACGGCCGGGCTGAAGAACGTTCCGCCGGATGCCACCGTTGCGATCGCTTCGATGAGCTCTTCGCCCGCGGACTCCTTGAGGACGTACCCGCGCGCCCCCGCGTGCACGGCCTGCGTGACGTACGCCTGATCGGTGTGCATGCTGAGAATCACGACGCGCGTCGACGGCGCACCGCGGCGCACGATCTGTCGCGTCGCTTCGATGCCGTTCAGGAGCGGCATGCCGATATCGAGCACGGCGACGTCGGGTTTGAGTTCCATCGCCTCGCGCACGGCATCGCGGCCATTGCCGGCTTCAGCCACAACACGCCAGTCGCGGCGATCCTCGAGGATCTTCCGCAGACCCTGCCGGAGGACCGTATGGTCATCGCCAAGAAGCACTCGAAGCTCGCTCACGGTTCTACCTCCGGATTCACGGCCAGCGCGGACACAAGATGCTCGTCGGGCAGATCTTCGGCCACCAGCGGGCGGTCGACGCGGGGGAGCTCGACGTCGATACGAGTTCCGCTGGCCGACCCGCTTCGAATGTCGAGACGGCCCCGGAGCTGCGAGACACGCTCTCGCATTCCCAGCAGCCCCAGCCCCCGTCGACGGCCGGGACGTTCGACGTCGGCGGCATCGAAGCCGACGCCATCATCTTCGATGACGACCCGAATCGTGCGCGCCTCGGTCTGCACGACGACGCGACCGGACCGCGCCCGTGCGTGACGTGCGATATTCGTGAGCGCCTCCTGGACCACGCGGTAGAGCGCCCGCTCGATCTCGGGATGCTGACGCTCTCGCCCGCCTTCATGGACGAAGGTCATCGCCACGCCGTGACGCTTGCGAAACTCCTGCACCTGCGAGTCGAGCGCGGCAACGAGCCCAAGATCCTCGAGTGCCGAGGGATGGAGCAAATGCGTGAGATCGCGCACGCTGCGCAGCGCCGTGTCGGCGCTCGACTGCGCGTCGGCAAGCATCCCCGGTGTCTCGTGAAGGCGCTCGAGACGACGCTCGGCAACCGTCAGTTCCACCTTCACCGCGCTGAGCGCCTGACCGACCTCGTCGTGCAGTTCGCGCGCGATGCGCCGCTGCTCGTCCTCCTGCACCTGCACGAGGCGCGCTGACAGACGCTGGAGATCCGCGGACACCTGCTCTTCGCGACCCCGCTGCTCGGTCAGCCGATGCTCGAGACGCGTGGCATGACGCGAGGCGAGCCAGGCGATGGTCAGACTGATGAACAGCGCCACCCCGAAGATGTTCGACACCTGACGCTGCAGGTCCGCCTGCCGCTGTCCCAGCGCGCGCTGCTCATTGACGAATCCCGCGCGATTGATCGACTGCAGATCCTCTGACGTCCGAATCGCCGCTTCGCGTTTGGGGATCAAGCGACGCAGCAGGACCGGCCCGTTCACACGATTGGGTGCGACATCATCCGACAGCACCGTCTCGAAGGCGGTGCGAAAATCGTCGATCTCCTCCTTCAAGCGCGCCACCCGCTCGGATTCGATCGTGGGGTCGACGACAGGCACGTACTGCGCGAGCGCGCTGTCGATCGATCGGAAGATGCGATCGATGTCCTGTCGATCGGAGGGGATCCTCGGATCGGAATCGAGCAGGGCATCACCGATCACGACGGAGGCGAGCAGTACCTGCGCGCGCACCGATGCAATCAGATCCTGCGCGTTGATGTAGCGTGCATCGGTCGCGGCGCTGACGCGCTGCTCGTCCGTCATGCGGCGCGTCACCTGATAGCCCGCGAACAGCCACAGCCCCAGCGTGAGACCGAACCCGACCAGCAGCGCGGTTCGGATGGTCACGGGCGCGAACGGACGACTCATCGTGCCGATGTTAGCGCGGAACAGGCGCGGTGATCGCTCAGGTGGACGCCTCCATGACTTCCGTGCGAGAAAATACAGCCTCAACCGGATACGCGCCATTCCGTCGTGCGATCTAAGGTCGCGGAAATGGGCTCCCCACAGACGTGGTGGAGACGCAGGGAGGTGTCAGCGTGACTCAACACAAGGTGGGATCGCTCGTCGGAGTGATCCTCATGGTCCTCGTTCTACCGTCGGCGCTCGGACACGCGAGCCTGCGAGGACAGCAAGACAATGCATCGACGCCGGGCCTCACGTTCGAAGGCGACACCGCACTGTGGACGATGGCGATCAGGGCAGACAAAACGGCCGACTTCGAAAAGGTGATGAATAGACTGCGCGATGCGCTGATGCAGTCATCGGATCCCCGCCGCAAGCAGCAGGCGGCGGGCTGGCGGGTCATGCGCGTCAGCAAGCCGATGCCGGACGGCGCCATCGCGTACGTACACGTCATTCACCCGGTGGTGCAGGGCGTGGACTACACGATCATGAAAACGCTCTACGACGCGTTCCCGGACGAACGCCAGACGTTGTACGAAGCGTACCGCGGGGCCTTCGACAAGAATCTGTCCCTGGCCACCGGGTCGATCGTCGTCGACATGACGAAATAGCCCAGGCACGCCGATGGCTACGGCGCGTCCGCCGTAGCTTCGGCGAAGTCCGAAGCCGGACTCACTATCCGATCGGCTTTCCTTCGGGATCGCGAATCTCGATCGCGCCGAGATTCAACTTCTTCAGCTCGGGCTCGATCTTCGCGCGGTCGCCGACCGCGATGACCACCATGTTGCCCGGCACCAGATACTTTTTCGCCATCGCGAGCGCCTGCTCCGTCGTGACGGCGTTTACCTGCTCCGCGTACTTCGTGTAGTAGTCGAGACCGAGGTTGTAAATGAATACGTTCGAGAAATTGCCAACGGCATTGGCGCTGCTCTCGAACGCACCCGGCAGCGAATTGGCCAGCGCATCCTTCGCCTTCGTCAGCTCCTCCTGCCCCACGGGCTTGTCGACCATGCCCTTGAGCTCTTTGAAGATCTCGTCGACGGCCGGGGCGGTGACGTCGGTTCTGATGCCGGACGCCACCTGAAACGGCCCGGGTGTGCGACGGAACGCAAAGCCGGAGCTTGCGCCGTAGGTGTAGCCGTGTGCTTCGCGCAGGTTCATGTTGATGCGGCTCGAAAACAGGCCGCCGAGCGCCAGGTTCATCACCTGCATCGGACGGAAGTCGGGCGATGACCGCGCCGCACCAATGCTGGCGACACGCACCTGTGTCTGCGGGCTGCCCGGCTTGTCGACGATGACCACACGCGCCGCGGTGGTCGTCGGCGCAGCGAGCGTCGGCTGTGCCGGTGTGCCGCGCTGCCAGGCGCCGAACGCTTTCTCGGCGATCGTGCGCAGCTCCGACATCGAGATATCGCCGGCGACCACGAGGGCCGCATTGTTCGGCACGAAGTTCTGTTTCCAGAAGGTCTCCATGTCCGCGCGCGTCGCGGCTTTGACCGCCGCTTCCGTGCCGACCTCGGCGTAACCGTATGGATGCTTCGGGCCGTACAGCGACGCTGCCATGACCTGCGAGGCGACTTGTGCAGGGTTGTCGCGCTGCTGCACGAGACCGGCGAGTCGGCTGGCACGCTGCCGTTCGATCTCCTCGGCGGGGAACGATGGATGCAGGACGACATCCGCGAGCAGATCGAGCGTGCCCGGGAAGTTCTTCGTCAACGATCGCGCCGACACCGTGGTGGCGTCCATCGTGCTCCCGGTATTCAGCGACGCACCCAGCTGCGCCACTTCGTCGGCGATCTGCAGCGAGCTGCGTGTGGCGGTCCCTTCATCGACCATCGCGGCCACGAAGTTGGCGAGGCCTGGCTTGTCGAGCGGGTTGGCGTCACTGCCGGTACGCAACACCAGATTGGCGGCCACAATCGGCAGACCGTGGCGCTCGCTCAAGATCAACGTGAGACCGTTGGAAAGCGTCGCCGAGACCGGAGTGGCCAGCTGCAACGGCTTCGGCGGAGCTGCTTTCGGCGTGCTGTTGCGCCACGGCTCGTCGGCATTGATCGACTCGGTCGCCGCAGCGGCGGCACCCTGAGACGCGGGCGGCGTCGCAACCTGCGCCAGCGGCGCCGGCTGACCCGGCATCACGTGCAGCACGACGCGCGCGTTCTGCGCCAGCTGATCGCGGCCAAACGTCTGGACGCTCGCGGGCGTGACGGCGCGGTACCGCTGAATGTCCTTCTCGAGATAGTCGGGCGTGCCGAGATAGTGGTTGTACGAGTTGAGTCGATCGGCCACACCGCCAAAGCCACCAAGAACTTCGAGCCCGCCGATGATGCTCGTCTCGACGCGATTGCGCGCGCGTTCGATCTCGCGGGTGTCAGCCGGCTTGTTCCGGAAGGCCGCCAACTCTTCGTCGATCGCCTTCTCGAGCTCCTCGGACGTATGTCCCGGCCGCGCGGTTGCTTCGATCTGGAACACCGATCCGAGAATCAGCGACTGCTGCTGCGCCGACACGTTCTGCGCAATCTGCTTTTCGTACACGAGCTTCTTGTACAGACGGCTCGAGCGGCCGCCGCCAAGAATGGTGGCGGCGATGTCCGCGTCGGCGTCGCCGGGCTTGAGGATCGGCGACGTGATCCACGCCATGTAGACGCGGGGAAGCTCCACGCGCGCCGTCACCGTCTTGCGCCGCTCGGAGGTGATCCTCGGCGTCTCCGCCTTGATCGGAGGCACCGCCGGCCCGCGCTTCAGCGTGCCGAAATATTTCTGCACGAGCGCCCTGGTTGCGCCCGGATCGAAGTCGCCGACGATTGCGAGGCTCGCGTTGTTCGGCGCGTAGTACTGGCGGAAGAACCGTCGCACATCCTCGAGCTTGGCCGCCTGGATGTCTTCGTGCGATCCGATCACGTTGCCGTAGTACGGATGCTTCGGCGGGAACAACGACTGGACCAGCGTCTCTTCGGCGAGACCGTATGGCTGGTTCTCCACGCTCTGGCGCCGCTCGTTGCGGACGACGTCCTGCTGGTTGGAGAGCGAGGGCTGATCGAGCTTGTCGATCAGATAGCCCATGCGATCCGATTCGAGCCACAGCGCGAGCTCGAGCTGATTGGCCGGCACCGTCTCGAAATAGTTGGTGCGGTCGTAGTCGGTGGTGCCGTTGATGTCGCTCGCCCCGGCCGCTTCGAGCAGCTTGAAGTGCGAATCCTCCGGCACGTGCTTCGAGCTCTGGAACATCATGTGCTCGAAGAGGTGCGCAAACCCCGTGCGCCCCGGCTCTTCGTTGGCAGGGCCGACGTGATACCAGAGGTTGACCGCGACCATCGGAATGCGCGGGTCGCGGCTCAGGATCACATCGAGTCCGTTCGGGAGCGTGTACTTCTCGAACGCGAGCTTCGGAATGCCGGACGGAGTGTTCGCCGAACGGTTCTGTGCCGACGAGGTGGTGATACCTGCGACGGCCACGAGAAGAACGAGCACCAGGCCCAGGTAAGCTTTGTTTCGCATAAATGTGTCGTCCACAGAGACGGACCGATCAGGTCCGCTGTTCCTTCGTCGCCTTGATTGGACCGCCTTCGTTGAGCGCTTTGGCCAGTCTCGCCGGAGCCTTTGGCGAAGGCGGAGCCGGAGCCTTTGGCGGAAGCGGAGCGTTGTCGAGACTCGCCCAGAGATACCAGCACGCGACCGATCGATAGGGCCGCCACGCTTCGCCGATCTTCGTCAGGCGGGCCGGCGTCGGCGTCAGTCGAAGTCGATACGCACGTTGCACGGCCTTCAGAATGCCGAGATCGTCGACCGGCAGTACGTCGGGCCGATGCAGACGGAAGATGAGAAACATCTCCGCGGTCCATCGGCCGATACCCTTCACGCTCGTCAGCGCGGCGATCACGTCGTCATCGGACAGCGCGTCGAGATCGTTCAATTCCAGCGACCCGTCGAGAATCTTCCCGCACAGATCGCGCATGTATCTGAGCTTCTGCGGACTCAGACCCACCGCGCGGAGCTGCTCGTCGCTTGCCCGGGCGACGGTCGCGGGCGTTGGGTGACCCGCGAAGAGCCCGGAAAACCGCGCTTCGATCGTGGCCGCGGCTTTCGTCGACAACTGCTGCGCGATGATCGCGTGGCAGAGCGCACGGAACGGATCGCTGCGTTGCGCCGCTGCCAGCCCGCAGGCCCCATGGCGCCGCATGAGATCGCGAAGGATCGGGTCACGGCGCGCAAGAAGACGGCGCGCGCGTCCGTAGTCAATGGCCTGCATTCATCGAGTCAGTGGGGGGATAACCGTCCGCGACGAAAGAAGGAAGGTTAACCGCGTACAGATTCTGACGTCAAAGCCCCGTTCCGGGTTGGCCCCCTCGCGTGCGCGCTTCGGCCCGCCTTCGCGAAATGCCGCTTCGGCGCGGCAGGCTCATAGAATGTTGGACGAATGGCTGGCGCCGGAGGTCCCCTGGCTGGGGTAACAGTCCTCGATCTGACACGAGTGCTGTCAGGCCCGTACTGCACGATGTTCCTCGGTGATATGGGCGCACGTGTCATCAAGGTCGAACACCCGGGCCGCGGCGACGACACGCGGGCCTGGGGGCCGCCGTTCGTCAAAGGGGAAAGCGCGTATTTCCTCGGCACGAACCGTAACAAGGAAAGCGTCACCCTGGATTTCAAAGAGGCCCGCGGTCGCCGAGTGTTCGAACGACTCGTCGATCGCGCGGACGTCCTCGTCGAAAACTTCCGGCCTGGCACCATGGCGCGCGCCGGACTCGGTTACGACGCGCTCGGTTCGCGCTGGCCGCGATTGATTTACGCCTCGATCTCCGGATTCGGCCAGACCGGCCCCCGGCGGCATCAGCCGGGCTACGACGCAGTGATTCAAGCCGAAGGCGGGCTGATGAGCATCACCGGCGCCGCAGATGGTCCCCCGTTCCGCCTGGGCGTGGCGATTGCCGACATGGTGGCTGGGTTGCTGGCCGCCCAGGGGATCCTGCTCGCGCTCTTCGCCCGCGATCGCACGGGACACGGCCAGCACATCGACATCAGCATGCTCGATGGCGTCGTCTCGCTGCTGACGTATCACGCCTCGATGCATCTGGTCGCCAAGACGGTGTCACAGCGGGTCGGAAACGGCCACGCGACGATTGCGCCCTACGATACATTTGCGGCCGCGGATGGAGACTTCTTCCTCGCCGTCGGCAACGACGAACAGTTCAAGCGGTTCTGCGCCGCGGCTGGGCTTCCTGACCTCGTCGACGACCCGAGGTTTGCCACCAACCCGGCGAGAGTCGAGCACCGCGAAGCACTCGCCGCGCGACTCGAGCCCGTGTTGCGCACACGCCCGCGGGTGGAGTGGATTCCGCTGCTGACCGAGGCGGGTGTGCCGTGCGGCGACGTCCGCGCCGTAGCCGAGACGCTGGCGGACAAGCAGCTGCTCGCGCGGCAGATGATTGAATCGGTCGAGCATGCGACGATCGGTGTGATGAAGGTGCTGGGCGTCCCGATCAAGCTGTCCGATACGCCGGGCTCAGTGCGAACCGCACCGCCGACGCTGGGTCAGCACACGACGGCGGTGTTGACCGAACTCGGTCTCCCTGCCAGCGAGATCGATGACCTTCGGCACGATAAGGTGATTTAGTGGAAGTCTCCCACGTCCGACGACGAGTGCAGGCGGCACTGTTGGCCGCCCGCGAGCGATCGCAACGACGACGACAGGCGGTCGCCGATGCCGAGAACAGCTACGACCGCTTTCTCGCGGACGTGGCGGTCCCGCTCGCGCGTCAGGTCGCCAACGTGCTGAAAGCCGAGGGACGTACGTTCAACGTGTCGACACCAGGTCGCGCGTTGCGGCTCGAGCCCGATCGCGGCCGGGATGATTTCGTGGAGATCGCTCTGGACACCGAGAGCGATCCGCCTGCCGTCGTCGGCCACATCCGACACACGCGCGGATCGCGCACCGTCGATGAGGAGCGCCTGGTGAAGCCCGGCGCCGCACCTCCGGAGATCACCGAGGAGGACGTCCTCGAGTTCCTCATCCGCGCATTCGAGCCCTGGCTCGAACGGTGATCGACCCTTCTGACGAAGGCGTGATCGACGGTCGACTCAACCAGCCGCGGCACCCAGGCCGCGTTAGACCGGAACGAGGCCAAAGCCGCGCCAGCTGTTGCCGGCTCGGTCGGTGATAACCGTTCGCTCGAGTCCCGCTTGACGGAACCACTCGGCAAACACCTCGCGCGGTACGTACTCGGCAATCGCTGGCACCGCGTGATCGAACACGATGAACGCGTGTTCCCGGTAACCGAACTGATCGAGGAAGACCATGTAGTCGTAGTAAAAGAGCCGCTTGCGAAGCCAGGCCAGCTGCGGCGCGCGCGACACCGGACCATAGACGCTCTTGATGACGAGGGTCAACGGGGCTGCCACAAGATGCGCCAGCACGAGCAGCAGTGGCCGCGGCAACCGGCTGGTCACCTGCCGCATCGGGTTGATCACACGGAGGATCCAGCCGTTGTTCTCGGCGCCGTAGACCCACGCGCTGACGCCGCCGCCGCGCACGACCTTCGCTGACATCTCGAGAAACGCGGCGCGCGGATCCGCAGTGTGATGGAGCACGCCGATGCTGAACGCGTAGTCGAAGACGCGGCGCAGCGGCAAGTGCAGCATATCGCCCTGCACGATCAGCACGTTCTCGAGATGACGCGTCCGCTCGAAGGCCAATTCCACAGCGTCGCTCAGATCCACACCGACCACCAATCGCGCACCGAAGCCACTGGCCGCACGCGTGAACCGTCCGCTCCCACATCCGCCGTCAAGCACCGTCTTCTGCGAAAACCACTCCGCGCCGACGGGATGGATGAAGTCGAGAAACGTCTGCGGATGACTGAACCGCGCATCGAACAGCGCCGTCGCCTTCTCCCACTGGTAGCCGAATCCGTCGATGGTCTGCCCGACGGCTGCAGACAGGCTGGCATCGATCATTCGCGGTACCCCACGAACAACGGGATACGTCGCCCGGCATCGGGTGCACTCCAATGTACCGCCCACGACGTGTCCATCCACCGTCGTGTCGGCCGGCGATAGCGTCAGTGATTCGCCACACGCGACACACGCCAACACGGCCACCGCATGCGGTCTCATCGCTGCACCTTGAACTGCTCGACCCAAGTCGTCAGTACCAGCAGCGACCAGATCTGATGGCTGTGGTCCTCGCGAGCCGCAAAGTGATCCTCCAGCACCCTGGCGACGGCAGCGGGCTCGAGCAGCCCCTGTGCGCGAATACGTGCAGGCGACAGGACGTCGGTGACCAACGGGCGCAAACCGTTACGAATCCATCCCGCCTTGGGCACGTTGAAGCCCTGCTTTTTGCGATACAGCGCCCGCGCGGGCACACGACCATCGAGCGAGGCCTTCAACAGGTACTTCTTCTGGGTGAAGCGCCGCAGCTTCAGCCGGACGGGAACGCGCGCCGCGAACTCGACGATCCGGAAGTCGAGGTACGGCTCGCGCGCTTCGAGTCCGTGCGCCATCGTCATCCGATCGATCTTGACCAGCATGTCGGCCGGAAGATAGAGGCGCGTGTCGACGTAGAGCATCCGGTTCACGGGATGACGCGCGTTGGTATGCGCAAACGCGCGACGATAGGCCGCAAGCGGATCGCAGGTGGACGAGCGCCACAACGGCGCCAGCACCTCGCGCCGGGCCTGCTCGTCGAACACGATCCGCCACGACGCGTGTGCATCGTCGGCGCATCGCTCGGACGCCGCTACGAATCGTTTGAGTTTCTCGGTCGTGCTGACCTTTGCGTGCGAGGGCGGGAGTGCCCGGACCGCAGGAGCAATCGCGCGTCGAATCACGGATGGCAATGTCCGGTACATCCGATGCGCATAGTACGCCTGATGCGTTTCGTATCCCGCCAGGATGTCATCGGCGCCATCGCCGCTGAGCGCGACCGTCACGTGACCTCTCGCGAGCTGCGCCAGTTGATACACCGCCAGCATGGACGAATCAGCGGTCGGCTCCTCCGCGTGCCGCACGATGGTGGGAAGTATCGTGCCGACGTCGGCGTCGATGAGGCGCTCGCGATGCTCGGCTCCAACACTCGCTGCCACTTCGCGCGCGTACGGCAGCTCGTTGAACGAATCCTCCTTGAAGCCGATCGAAAACGATCGCACGGGCTGCGACTGGTGTCGGGACATCCAGTACGCCACGCCACTCGAATCGACGCCGCCGCTCAGGAACACACCCAACGGGACATCGCTGATCAGACGCAACCGCACGGAATCCGACAGGAGCGCCGAGAGCTCTTCGACCAACGAGTCATCGCTGCGATCATTGTCGCCTTCCTCGTAGACGACATCCCAATACTCGACGTCACGCACGGCGCCGGAGCGGTCGATCAGCAGGTAGTGGCCGGGCTCGACCTGACGGACATCGCGCAGGAGCGTGTGTGGCGCCGCCAAATAGTTGAACGCCAGGAACTGCTGCAGGGCATCGGCGTCGAGGCGCCGCGGAATCGCTGCATCGGCGATGACCGCCTTGATTTCCGAACCGAAGCGGATGCCGTCAGCGGCGATCGCATAGAACAGCGGCTTGACACCGAGACGATCGCGGACGAGCCAAAGCCGCTCGAGGCGGGCATCCCACAGCGCGAACGCAAACATCCCGTTGAAACGCGACAGACACCCGGTGCCCCACTCTTCGTACGCGTGCACGATGACTTCTGAGTCGGTCTTCGACTTGAATCGGTGGCCCCGCGATTCGAGCTCGGTGCGGATCTCCTGAAAGTTGTAGATCTCGCCGTTGTAAGTCACGAAGACGGTGTCGTCTTCATTCGACAGCGGTTGGCGAGCGGCGTCACTCAGATCGATGATCGACAGACGACGGTGACCGAGCCCGACCGGGCCGGCCACGTGAAACCCCTCGCCATCTGGACCTCGATGCGCGACCGCATCGGTCATTCGTCTGACCACCGACAGATCCGCCGGTTGGCCATCGAATCGGACGAGCCCTGCTATCCCGCACATCGACCGCGACCGGCTCTCACTCCTCGAAACGTTCGAGGCGAAGCTGAGAAATCTGATCGCACAGCAAGCCGAGCGCGAAGAGGATCACGGCGGTCACAATGGCGAGCATCGAGCCGACGCTGATGCCTCGACCAGCAAGCGCGATCGGCACTCCCCAGAGGATGCCGAAGGCGCCGATTGCAGCAGCCGCCGGCACGAACACACGGAGAGGACTGAAGAGGGCGACAATCCTCAGGATGAGGATCGTCGTCTCGAGGCCAGTGACGACAGTGACCGTGCTGCGCCCCGTTCGGGGTCGCACAACGATCGGGGTGTAGACGACGCGCCACCCCCTGTTCAGCAACGCCAACGTGATGGTGGTCGTGAGCGAGAAGCCGGCGGGACAGATGTGGAGGTAGCGCGTGAGCACGTCGCGCCTGTAGACGCGCAAGCCGGAATTGAGATCGGGGATGGGTTGTCGGCTCAAGTAGCGGGCCATCCTCAACAGACACCACTTGCCTGGCATCCGCCACAGCGGCGAGTGCAGGCCGGAACGAGCGCCCACGACCATATCCGCCTCGAGGCGCTGGGCCCACACGGACGCAAGAGCCTCGACGGTGTGCTGACCGTCGGCGTCCATCGTTGCGACGAAACATGTCTCCGCACGTCGGAAACCGCTCTTCAGGGCAGCGCCATAGCCGAGATTGCGCGCATGACGGACCACCATCGCTCCGTGCCTCTCGGCGACGTGCGCCGTGTCGTCAGACGACCCATCGTCGACGACGATGATGGCTGCAGGGGGGCCGTCGCCGATGCGCGCCGTCCGCAGCGAATCGAGCACGGCTGGAAGACTGGACGCCTCGTTGTAAGCCGGAATGACGATTGTGAGTGAATGATCCACCAGATCAGGCGTCCCATGTCTTGACGTGGGGAGCGTCGATAATCCCGAAGCCAGGGTGGTTTGTCAACGCACCACTGCGCCATGTCAGAGACGTCAACCCGAGGATGACGAGCGATAGAAAGCGCCAGATTTCCGAGTACCGGGCAGCGAACCCCTGAGAAAAATCGGTGACCACAAACGCGCCGACAACGAAGAGGCCGGTCGCGACAATCGGGGCGGAGCAGGCCTGACGGCGCACAACGGCGACGATCGCCGACAAGATGCCAATGATCAGGACCAGGCCAGGAATGCTCAAGGCTGCGGACCACGATGGAAGCCACGTACGCAGTCTTGCCACCATCGGCACGTGCCGATCGCTGACCGACTCGGTCGCCCACCACGCATCGTTGACAAAGTCCGCGCTGACCGCTTCACGCCGCTTGTCGAGTGCGCGCAAGCGCTCTCGCATCGTCTGCCACCGCGCATCCCAGGAATCAGTGTCGAACTCGAGCCCGAGCTTCGGCCGTGTGAGGTATGTCGTCCCTTCTCTCAGGAGCATCGCCAGCACTCGACCCGGCTTCGCAGCGAGCAGCTCGAAGCCGGCGCGCGCGATCAATCGATCCGTGTCTTTGACGGCGTTCGACCTCACACCAGCTGCCATGACGGGAAACAAGCCAATGTACTGCGTGGTCAGCGGCATGCCGGCGCTTGCTTCGATCCGATCGAGCGCTGCAACCGCCGGACCATCCTGAGGCTCGGCGTTGTAGTACATCGGGAGATAAAACGCGAAGGCGGCTGAATATGTGTCGGGCTTGGGCGCCGGCACCCAGAGACTCCATGCGACGTTCTGCGCGGCGTAGCCCGCGGTCATGGCGATCACTGCAATGGCGGACTCGCCAATCCAGCGCGGCACGGACAGCCCTCCGACGAGCAGACGCGTCAGCACCACGGCGATGAACATGATGATGGTCTCGGGACGTACGCCATAGCCGAAACCACAGATCACACCGATCGCTGCGATGCTCCAGATCGGGCTGGTTGTCCGAGGAAGCCACGTAAGCACGGCGAGCGCGACCAACAGAATCAGCAACAGCAGCGGATCGGTCAGCATCGAATTCCAGATCGGGTTGAGCGCCAGGATGAGGATCAGCCCAGCTGCGACCAGAGTCGGCCTCCAGATTCCCGCTCCGACTTCGAAACACAATCCGGTGACAAGGCACGCGGTTGCACCAAAGGCCACGGAGAGTGCGATCGCGACCGAGTCAGCCGATGGACCGAAGAGACTCTGGAAAACTTGGTAGTACGCGATCGAGAGGTGACGATCGCCAACGAGGTTGCCAGCAAACGTGACCGTGCCCTGCCGAAACAGGCGACCCGCCTGCAGGTAGTACTGCGAGTCCGCGTACCACACGGGCACGCTCGCGCACCTGATCACCGTCAGGAGCGCCGCAAGACCCAGGACGCACCGCACCGCCCTCTCCCGGGTCATGCGCATCAGGCCGATACTCCCCGACGCTTCACTGTTTTGTCAACGGACGTGCCCCGCCTATACTGCCTAGTCGTTGAACTCACCGTCCCTGTCGGTAGTCGTTCCCGCCTTCAACGAGGAGTCCCGGATCGCATCGTGCATCGCGCAGCTTCGGGCTGCGCTTCCTGATCTGGTCGACTCGTGGGAGATCGTCGTCGCTGATGACGGAAGCGCGGACCGAACGGGAGAGATCGTCGCTGCTGTCGCGGCGTCCGATGCGCGTGTGCGACTCGTCACCCTGCCCCATCACGGCAAGGGCTCGGCGGTTCGCGCCGGCCTTCTCGCGGCGCACGGCCAGTGGCGGTTCATCGCCGACGCCGACCTCGCCATGCCTCCGGACAACCTGCCGCGATTTCTCGCGGCGCGCGACAACGGCGCATCGGTGATCATCGGCTCGCGCGAGGCCGCCGGATCGCGGCGCGTGGACGAGCCTTGGATTCGACATCTGATCGGCCGCATCTTCAATTGGATGGTGAGGCTGATGGTCGTGCCCGGCATCACCGATACGCAGTGCGGCTTCAAGCTCCTGAGCGCAGCGGCGGTCGAGGACATCTGCCCGAAGCTGTCTACCGACGGGTTCGCGTTCGACGTCGAGATGCTGGCGCACGCGCGTCGCAGTGGATTGCAGATCCGCGAGGTGGGGATCACATGGCACGGCGCTCAGGAGAGCCGGGTCGCGCTGAGCGGCGGCGCAGCGGCATTCCTCGACGTGCTTCGCATCGCCTGGAGAGTACGACGCCCGTTCAGCCCTCGCACCTGGGCGTTTCTCGTGGCCGGCATTTTCGCCGCGTCGTGTCGTACGACCTGACGCGGATGCCGGTGCAGGTGTCCGATGCGCTCGAGGAGCTGCTGGCGGCGCAGCATTCGCCCTCGGCGGTCACTAACGGCTTCTCGCTTTGACTGCGGCGCGAGTCTCGCGCTCGACCTCGCGGCGGCGGATCGTCTCCCGCTTGTCGTGCGCCTGCTTGCCCTTGACGAGCGCCAGCGCCACCTTGACGCGGCCGTTCTTCATGTACATCCGAAGCGGAACGAGAGTCAGCCCTTTTTCGGCGACCTTCCCCGACAGCTTGAGGATCTCGTGACGATGCAAGAGCAGCTTGCGCTGGCGGCGCTCGTCGTGCCTGACGTAGTCGGTGTGACTGTAAGGGCTGATGTGCACGTTGAGCAGCCAGACCTCGCCCTTCTCCAGTTTCGCGAAGCTGTCGCGCAGGTTCACGCCGCCTTCACGTATGGATTTGACTTCGGTGCCGAGCAGGGCGATGCCTGCCTCCCACGTGTCGAGCACGTGGTAGTCATGAAGGGCTTTGCGGTTTTCCGCGATGACCTTCTGTGCCTTCTCCCGCTCGGTCTTCTCCACCATCGCCGTCAGCGGGAGACGAGGCGAAGCCGGCCGCGCTCGTCGTATTCGGCCACACCGGCCGCGACCGCACGTTCGACTGCGGCCGGCCATTCGGCTGCGACTCGCAGGCGAAGCTGCTCATCGACGCCGAGTACGGCGCGATCGAACGCTTGTTGATACGCTTCGACCCGCGCCTTTCGGGCCTTCGTCGGCATCGGCACCATGTCTGGCGCGTTCGGCGCGAGCCGCGCGAGCACGAGATGATGAAGGTTGCGCCCCTTGATGAAGACGGTCTCGAAGCCGTTGGCCGCGAGCGCGCGCACGAACGACGCCTGATCGAACGCCTGCATATGCAGCGGGTTCAAGGTCGCGAACATCGACTGATTGCCGGCGAGGTACTCCACGTCGTCAGGCTCATGGTACAGGTAGATGTGACCGCCAGGTTTGAGCTTGCGCCGCAGCTCGGCAAAGAAGTCGCGCGGCCGCAGCGCATGCGTGAACATGTGGTTGCACACGATCAGATCGAACTCGCCTTCGAAGGGAATGGTGAAGTGCTCGAAGTCGATCAGATTCGACGTGGTGATGCCGAAGAGCTCGCGCAGCAAAAACTGCTGGCTCTCCCAGATCGGCATCGCATAGACCGTCGCGCCCCAGGCGCGCCGAAGGCCATCGAGAATCGTGCCGGCGCGCGAGCGCACTTCGACGACCCGCGCGCCGCGAGGCTCGATCAGCGAACCGATGATGTCCGTGTGAATGCTGTTCTCGAGCCGATCTCTGAGCAGCGGGGCTAAATACTGCTTGCCGGTGAGGCCAAGATGATCCGAGACGAACACGCCGTGCGCGGCCAGACGCCGGAGCTCGTCACGATCCGTGTCGGTCAACGGATACGGATTGAGCAGCCGGTTCGTGATCTCTCCGGTGCCACGACTTCCCCGCTTCGCCACCACCTCACCGAAGTGTTCGAGCAGGAAGTGATACCGGCCTCCGACGGGACGGCGCGTGGCGATGAGGACGCCACACCCGTGGCAGACCGAGTAGTTGTACCGGGCTGAGGTCTGATCGGGCGCCTTCGCGATCAGAATCAGCTTGTTCCAGGCGTTCACGAGCGTCCGCTCGGTGTGGCGACACACGGGACATGCATCGACCTCGAGCCATTCGCGACCGTCAGGATCGGGGATCGGCCCTTCGTCGTCGATCGCTTGCCACGTTGGCGGTTCGTAGTCACCGGCGTCGATCGGAAGCGCCCGGCCCGACAGCTTCGTTTCCTTGTGATCGGCGCCATTGTCGTCCGCCGACGTTCGCGCCAGACGCCCGAGCTGATGGTTGTACTGCAGCATGCGCGAGTGCATCTCGCGGCGCAACTCGCGGACCTCGTCCTGCAGCACCCGCAGCTCGCTGTCGAGCGGACGACGCCAGGCCTTCACGGCAGCCCGAACACGTCCAGCGATCCGATCCACCACACCCACTAGCCGATGCGCTCCCACGCATGCGCGGCGTGCGCCTCCGTCCCGGTCGATCCGTAGCACGGCCAATCGAGCGGGGCCCAGGTGCTCTCCGGCTGGCGATCCCGGCGCACGAACAGGCTGATGCCGAACCGTCCGTCGAATAGGTGCGTCGAGGCGAGCCGGTACTCGCGATCGATGTACTCGACAATGATGGGAAACGACTTGCGGAAATTGCGCAGCGATTCGTCGGTCTCGAGCAGGATGAGTGGAACCGACTGACGCTGCAGACGCGAGAGTGTCAATCGTTGCGCTTCTTCGGTCTCGAAGAAGCCGGGCCGCAGATCGGCATGCCCGCCCGCGAACGCGCGCCGAGCCAGCGCGAGCACCTGCGGCATGTACGACTGCACGAGCACGCGATCGGTCGGCGCCGTGCACGTGTTGATGTAGAGCGAGAGCGTGATCAGGTCGGGCCGATTCGGCCGCGCCTCCCAATTGTGAAGATCCCAATCCAGGCGCAGTTGACCGGCAACGTTGCCGGCTTGCTCGAACATCTTGCCCCATCGGTCCACCATCGCCGCCTTGTCGAGACGCCGGTGGAAGTCCCTGCTCGTGATCACCACACACAGCAGGATACAGGCGAGCGCCATGGGAAGCACGGCAACACGAGCCAGCCAGGGCCGGATCGCCAGCCACGGCCGGAGCGACGCGGTGCTCACCGCCAGCTTTACGCTCACGACGAGCAACCATGACATCAGAATGACCAGCGGCACGGACGGATCCGCCAGTCGCGCTTCGAGCGGACTGCGGAGAAATCCCGCCTCGAGGACGATCGTCAGAACCGCCAGCATCGTCAGCTTCGCCCGGGCCTGCGGCCATCCCGGCCTGAACCCGTCTCGTGACATCCACACGACGCCAAGCGCAAAGATCGGCAATACGATCTCGAAGTAATACAAGAACGCGATGCGGTTGTCGCGAACTTCGGCGATCGTTCGCGTGACCAGCGATCCCGACCTTGCGGCGTCCGACGCGCCATCGGGATTGTCTCTCAGACCCGGCCACACGACAGGCGCTCGATCGCGATCACGCTCCGCCCATGCCGATGCCTGACGGAAGTAGAACAGCATCCCGCCGTTGCGCTCGATGAAGATCAAATACGGCGCGATCAACACCAGCACCAGCACGCCGTAGATCGCGGCGTGACGCAGCCGCTCCATCCAGGTGAGTCCCGTCATCGTGACGAGCAGCACGGCCATCGCAATAGCGATGAACGCACCGTGATCGTGGCGGAACAGAAACGCGACGACGGTCACGACCGCGAGCGAGGCGCGCGGCCATCGGCCCGGCTGGTCGGCAAACCAGAAGAGCAGCGGGATTGCCGCAACGTAGGACAGGATCTTCGGGTAGTTGTAGAAACGCGGACCGAGCCAGATGTGCACGAAGACGCCGGCCAGGCCCGCCGCAATCGACCCCGAGGCGGTTGTCGCCAGCCAGAACGTCATGGCTGCGCCGATCGCCAGCACCGTCGTGCAGAACACCAGCTCCGGCAGCGTCCCTCGACCGAAGACCGTCTGGACTGCGGCGCCAACGTAATAGAAAAGCGGTGCGCCGTGATCGACGAAATCGCGAACCGGAAGATCGCCGAAGAGGATCTGCCAGCCGCGAACGAGATAGAAGAAGTGATCGTCGGTCAGGCCGGCGAACGAGCCGCCTGGATCGTTGAAACGAAAGAGCCAGGAGAACCCGAAGATTGAGACCGCCAGCACCGCGATGACGACTGCGCGGATGCGCGAAAGCGAGAGGGTCATGCGCGCTCAGACCATCCGAATCCGCGCGAGCCGTCGCTCACGCCATGCCACGACCGACTGGCCGGCGTCATTGCGCTTCCCGTCATCGACGAGATCGTACCATGCAACCGTTGCGCCGGTCGCACCGGAGACGAGACAGGAGGGCATGCCGGCGGTCGGTGATACACTCGCCCGGCTGACGGTTACGGGATATCGGCTGGTCAGCTACGTCAGCTCCAGACGCAGCTATCTCCGGTCGACACCTCCTTCATCCTCGAAGACAACACGATTCAGCCGTTCGTGACGATCGGCAACAACGTGACGCTGTGGAGCGGCAATCACATCGGCCACGACGCGATGATCGACGATCACGGCTTCATCACGTCGCACGTGGTGATCTGGACCACGTGAAGGTCGGAACGAATTGTTCATCGGCGTCAACGCGACGCTGAGGAACTCGATCACGATTGCACCCGAGACGCTGATCGGCGCCGGGTCGATCATCATGAAGGACACCAAGAGCAAGGGCGTCCACAGGTACATGCTTTACAACGGCAACGACTATGGACGTACTGGCGTGGGGATCGCGGTGATGGAGCCTAGCGTGCGCTGACGCGGCCAGTCGACCACGACTCGCGCGGCGACAGGAGCAGATACAAGAGATGCCCGTTGTGCTCGCCCCACGCAGCACGAACTCGTTCGCCGTCGATACGAAGGTGAACGACGGCATGATGACCTCGTCGCCAGGCTGCAGATCGACGAGGAGCGCTGCCATTTTCGAGCGCTGCGGTTCACGAGTGCGTCAAGAGCGCCGCCGGCGCGTCGAACAGCGCCTGAAGCCAGTTCTAGAAAGCGTCGCCGATGAATGGAAGCATGCGACCGAAATAGAGCACGAGGAACCACGACGCCATCGATACTGCGCCTGCGACTTTGAAGCTGCGCGGCGTATCCGTGTCGGCTGGCAGCGCCAGCATCCGTCTGCCCTGCGTTGTCTCGAAAATGGCCACATTCACGATCGCGACGGCGAGGAAGAGCAGCTTGGCCTTCCAAGCGGGGTTGTGGATGTACTGATCCGGCGCGCCGATGAAGAACAGGACGCCGGTCACGACATTGATGGCCACACCGAGCGCCGCCCACTTGCGCATCTGCATCACGGCGCGGACCGGGACAGCGCGCATCAGGCCCATGAGGCGCAGGTCGATCAGTCCCGCGGCTCCGATCAGCAGCGCCAGGCCGATGAAATGAAGCGTCTCGCATAGCGGCCACGCCAGCGGCGACATCGTCATGATCTGGGAGATCGACGTGCTCTTCAGGTACGCGACGAAAGCGTTGCTCATGACGAATCTCCTAGACGACGTACGCCATCCAGCGGCCGGTGGCGATCGCGGCCACCCACAACACGATCGAGACGGCGGCGACGGCCTTGACCGGTCCGGTGACGTTGTCCAGGTCGCCCGGTTCGCCGTACAGCTTCCGTTTGAGGGTGATCAGCATCATGACGGCGACGGCGATGATCGCCAGCTTCCACATGAAGATCGTGGTCGTGGCTTTCTTCGGATCGGCGACGAAGAGCAGCACGCCGGTGGCAGCGTTCAGCCAGAAGCCGGACCACATGATGGGAAACGCGCGCGCGAACAGCGAGGTCGGCAGCGCGCGTGCGAATCCCAGCACGCGCAGGTCGAGCATCCAGTTGGCGCCGACCAGGACGCCCAGGCCGACGGTATGGAGAGTGAGGACCGTGGGGTAGGCCCAGATCGAAGGCGATTCGCGCAGCCACGTCGAGAAGGACGATGCCTCCAGTGAGGCGAGAAACTCCGTCATGATCGCCACCAACCTCCGCGCGCGTGCAGGGCGAAATGCGTGCCGGGCGCCGTCCGCGGTTTGTGGGTGTCTTTGTGCTGATCCCTTACGAAAGGTTGGGGGCAACGTGCGAGAGAATTCCCGGCGCGCGGGAAAACTTCGCAGGTCGTCGTACGTTGGTGTTCTCAGGAAACAGGGATGCGGTAAATGTTCCGGTGCGTTGCGGCGCGCGGAAAAGCGTAGACGGACGGGTCCGAGCTTGGGAAGGCGCGCTGATCGGGAATCGCGCGCGCACCGAGCGCGTCGGCGGCGTCCTTGATCGATCGAAATCCGCCCTCAGGCAGGGTGGGAATCATCTCGTTCGTTTTGAGCGGGAGGACGTAGGTTTCGCGCGTCGCGGTTGTGTGGAAGTAGAGAGATGTGCCGTTCCGCGACCAGCTCACGAGCGGTGGGGTCACGCCACGGTTCTCCTCACCTGCCGTGCCGCAGTGATTACAGATCAGCCTGCGAGCTCCGGTCTCGGTGGAATAGAGGACGACGGCGCTTTCCTCCAGGTCCCAGGCCGACACCCACTTCCCATCCGGCGACACGTCGTACAGAAACAGGACCTGACTCGGCGCGAGCTTCCGGAGATCTGCGCCGTTCGCCTTCACCCGATACAGGGACATCGACCTCGTCGTCTCGCCGCCGGCGAAGAACACCTCGTTGTCGGGGCCAAAGCGAGCTCGCACCGAATCGAACGACGACAACCGGCGCGGGGCGACACTGCCATCGAGCGTCGCAATCCACACTGGCGAGTGGCCGGCATCGTCGACCGACACGAACGCGATGTGGTTGCCGTCTGGCGCGATGTCGTAATACTCCATGAGGAAATCGGGTAGGAGCCGCTCACGCTTCCCCGAGTCGCGCACGATGGCCCAGAGTTCTCCACTCACAAAGCGGCGGTTCGATCGGGCACGCTGCAAGTAGTACAGCCGCTTGCCGTCGGAGGAGAACGATGGCAGAAACGCGTACCCCTGGGACGTGATCTCGCGTTCGCCGCTCGCATCGTGGATCCAGATCGTGCTCAGCTTCTCGCCCACGGAGGTGACGAACGAGCGTCCGTCGGCCGCAAACGAAATCCCTTGCTCCTCAGTGGCCGTCGTCGTCACCTGCTCCGGCACACCATCCGGGTACCGCTGACGCCAGATGTGATAACCACTTCCGGTGTTGGCGGAGAAGTACATCCACTTCCCGTCCGGCGACCACGCGGCATCCGTGCAGAGGGAGGGCTGCGGTCCGACGCGTCGGCCCGGTGAGCTGCCGTCGAAGGGCACGAGCCGGCACGGCAGCCAGCTGCTGATGTCCATCTCGACGGTCAGCACAGACGTGTGATCCGGAGAGAGAAACGACCGGTGTGCCATGCCGTTCACGTCGGCCGGCACATACACGGGGCGCTCACCGGCGCGGCTTTCAGTGGACGTGAAGATGCCCATATGAATGCCCTCGCCCGTCGACGCGGAATACAGGATTCGACGCTGACCGGCCGCTTCGAGCCAACCCAAGCCGCTGGCGTTGGCTAGCATGCGCGTCGGTTCCCCGCCCAGGACCGGCACCGTCCATGTGTCCTTCGTGCCGATGGTGTACGCGATCCGCGATCCATCCGGCGAGAAGACAAGAGGTCCCATCTTGGGGGTCTTGTCGTGTGTCAATGCGACGGGCTCGCCGTCGGGCAGCAGCTTGACGTAGACATCGCCCGCACCTTCAAACGTGTTTTCGCCTCTGATGAACGCCAGCATGCGGCCGTCTGGCGAGAGCGCGGGCGCGACGACCGAGTCGGAGAAATTCGTGAGCTGCGTGAACTCCGCACGGGGCTCGGTTCGAGCCGACGAGCGCATTATCCAGACGACAACCACCGCAGCGACGAGGACGAGCGCTGCCGTAACGCCCGCCCACTGCCAGAGATGTCGCGGACCGGCGGACGCGTCGAGCGGACTGTCGGCCAGTCGCGAGACGCGGCGCAGATCGATCACCAGGTCACGCATCGAGTGATAGCGGTCCGACGGATTCCTCTCAAGCGCTCTCTCAATCACGAGTCGCACGGGAGTCGGTATGTCATCGGGCAACGGATCGATGGGGCCTCGTACGATCGCGTTGGCGAGATCGAACTCCGATCCGCCGCCAAACGGCCGTCGCCCCGCAAGCATTTCGTACAGCACCACGCCGAATGAAAAGACGTCGCTTCGCGCGTCGAGCCGCTGACCAGAGACCTGCTCCGGCGACATGTACGCCATCGTCCCGACGATCGCGCCGAGGCGAGTGTGAGCGCCGGTCAGCGTGCGCGTGAGATCGTCCGGCTGCACCGGCGATTCCTGAAGCTTGGCCAGACCGAAGTCGGCCAGCTTGGCGTATCCACTCTTCGTGATCAGGATGTTGTCGGGCTTGATGTCGCGGTGCAGAATGCCGGCGTCGTGTGCCGTCGCGAGCCCGTCGGCGACGCCTGTCAGCAGTTCGATCGCTTCGCGCCACGAGCGCTTCTCGCGACGCGCCCAGGCGCTGAGCGTTCCGCCATCGACGAATTCGGTCACGAGGTACTGGCGGTCGCCAGTCTCGCCGGCATCGAGGACGGTCAGGATGTGCGGGTGATTGAGCGAGGAGACCGTTTGCGCTTCGCGCTGGAACCTCCGTCGCCCGGCCGCATCAGTCAGACGGTCGGAGAGAAACTTGATGGCAACCGGTCGATTGAGTTTGGTGTCGAGAGCCCGGTAGACGACGCCCATGCCGCCTTCGCCGAGGGGCGCTTCGATGCGATAGGGTCCCAGCTCGGTGCCCGGCGTGACGGGCCCGATGTGCTGCCCGCTCTCTGAGCTCACAGGTTGATACTGGCACGAATTCTACTGCAGGGCGGGGACATAGACTCACCAAGAAAGCGCGTATAACGGGGCCACTCCGCTATACTGACGCCCAGCACGCGCGCAGGGCGCGTCCCGTCCGCGGAAAGGGCTGCGCCCACCTGTCTCACATCGGAATCGCAGAACCGTACGACCTCTTTCTGCCTGTCTGCGGACCACAGGCGCGATGAAGGAGGTTTGCCGTGAATCCTCGAACAACAGAAGAAGCGCGCGGGAACTGCTGCGTGCGATTCGCGATGGCCAGCCCGACGCGCTCGAACGGCTGCGTCGCCAGCATCCACGCTGGGGACTGTTGCGCGGGCATCACTCCGGCGCCGCCGCGTTCGATCAGATACGCGAGGGGCACCCGTCATTCGCCGATGCGTCGAACGAAGCGATTCAGCAGGCGGCGTTCACCGAATCGGATGCGCAACTCGTGTACGCACGCGAGCACGGCTTCGAGCACTGGAACGATCTGGCGGCCCGTGTCGAGGCGCTTGCCGCCGGACGCGCGGACGAACCGTTCATGACCGCGTTCACGGCGATCGAACGCGGCTTCTTCGCCTCGCTCCGTACATAGTCACATAGGGCGCACCTTCATGGTGCGCCTTCCCCATCGCTGGCTTCAGATAAAAAGAGGTCCGCCTGAAGGCGGACCCTACGTACGAGAGAGGTCCGGCTGAAGGCGGATGCTGCGTACGAGAAAAGAGGCACAGAGACTCACGCTCGACGTGTTACCTTTGGCGGCATTCCGGGGGCGAAGACACCAGGGGCGAACATCCAGGGCTCACCTCCCAAGAATCCAGAAAAACATGAAAAGCTCGCGCTACTGGTGTGCGCTGTTGGTCGTTTTGTCTGTTGCGAGTCCCGCGCACGCCCAGAGTGGCACGGTGGCGGGCATTGTCATCGATGATCGGACAGAACAACCGATCAGCGGCGTCACGGTTTACGCAGAGAACCAGTCGACCGTCGCCGAAACGGACGCCGACGGCCGTTTCAAACTGTCGGTGCCGTCCGGCCGGCGGACGATCGTCGCGTCGGTCATCGGGTATGCGCTCGTCACGACCGATATCGACGTAAGGACTGCGCCGGTGGACGTGACAATCCGGCTTTCGGAAGGCGCAGCCAGGTACACAGACCGCGTCACCGTATCGGCGTCGGCGGGGGGCGAATCCGATTCGGTGCCTGGTGCGACATCGTTCTACGGCCGCGGCCTCGAGAACCTGCGCGGCGCGGTGCTCGACGATCCGCTACGTGCCATCCAGGCGTTGCCGTCGGCAACGGCGAACGACGACTTCTACAGCGAATTCGCCGTGCGCGGCAACCCGTTCCACTACGTCGGGATGGTCGTCGACGGGGTTCCGACGCGGTATCTGCTGCACTCGGTCAACGGCGTTCCCGAAGGCGGATCGATCGCGATGATCAACAGCGACACGCTCGGCAGTGTGTCGCTGCTCCCGGGCAGCTATCCCCAGCGCACAGGCCGTCACATGGGCGCCGAGATTGATCTCGCGACCCGTGACGGGAGCCGTGACGGATTTCATGGACGCGCCGGTTTGAGCGGCACGAGCGCGGAGGCACGCGGTGAAGGGCCGATTACGGCACGTGGATCGTGGTTGTTGTCCATGCGGCGGAGTTACCTCGACTACCTGGTCAAGCGCCTCGATCCGGGGGCCGGGTTCGCGTTCGGCTTCGTCGATGCGCAGGCCAAGGCGATGTACGACGTGAGCGCGCGGCATCAGGTTTCGGCGACGGTTCTCCTCGGTCGCTCGAAGTTCGCGGACGACGATCCGCGCATCGGCGTCAACGAGCTTCGCGAAGCGATCAGCCGCTCCTGGTTGATGTCGTTGTCGTGGCGGTATCTTCCGAGCACACGTTTCACGGTCACGCAGCGTCTGTTCTCGACGGGACTGCGATACGACAACGACAACCGGGACGGCGCCACACTCGACAGCGCGCGGTCCACGGAGCTCGGATGGCGGGTCGATGCCTCGTTTTCACCGTCTCCGCGTCTCGTCTTCGAATTCGGCGGCGATGCCCAGCTGCTCACCGGGCGGAGGGCCATCCGGTTCAAGCTGCCTGACAGCAGCAGCCTGGCCGAGCTGAGCGACTACGACGAACGCGCCGGCGCCGGCTCCGCGTACGGCCAGGGCAGGTTCGGTCTCGGATCGCGGCTGACGGTGACGCCCGGTGCGCGTGTGGATCTCTGGACGTTGACCGGTTCGACGACGGCGTCCCCGTGGGTCAACGCGGAGATCCGTCTGTCGAAGCGGACGCGGCTGCTCGGAGGCAGCGGCATCTATCGTCAGTTCGCGGATCTCGATACCGTGTTCGGTATTCAGGGTGGGGGGCGTGACCTGCAGCCGGAACGTGCGCTGCACGTCGACGCCGGCGTCGAGCACGCGCTCGGTCACCAGATGCACGTGCGCTTCAACCTCTATGCACGTCACGAGCGAGACGTGCTGTGGACGCGTGGTGCCGAACCGCATCCTACGCCGGCGGGCACCATCAGTCAGCGCTCGTTCACCGCGCCGTGGGTCAACGCACTGCGAGGCAACGCGCGCGGCGCCGAGATCGTCGTGCGGCGCGACACGGCGGCTGGATTCTCGGGCTGGGCCGGATATGCGTACGGCCACCTGCGATACACCGACACGCTGACCGGGGAGCGCTTCTGGGGCGATGCGGATCAACGGCATACGCTGTCGCTCTACGGCCACTATCGGCTCTCGAACCGTACGAGCCTCAGCTCACGGTACCGGTACGGCTCCAACTATCCGATGGTCGGGTACATTGGCGAGCCCTCGCCCGCGCTGGGCCAGCGGCCGCTCATCGACGGCCGTCCGCTGTTCTTCGGACTGACAGAGGAGCGCAACACGCTCCGGCTGCCGGCCTATTCACGTCTCGACGCGCGCGCCGATCGCGCGTTCAACTGGTGGGGACAGCGGCTCGTCCTGTTCGTCGACGTCGCGAACGTGCTCAATCGCACCAACGTGCGCAACGCGAACTATTTCGTCGACCGCACGGGACGTGTGTTGGAGACAACGGAGTCGCTGATGCCGATTGTGCCGTCAGGGGGGGTGATGATCGAGTTCTGAG